>NZ_BAAANN010000031.1:0-115682 GCF_039529815.1 Amycolatopsis minnesotensis
AGCCCACAACTCATCCGGCACCAGCCGCCGGGACAACGCATCAGCCATGGCAACGATCATGCATCATCAGCCACAACATCCATACGAGACACGCTCTAAGTGGAAACGTTTCACTTCGGCGTGTTTCCGCGCCGGAGTTCGACGGTCACCCTTCCGCCATGGACGGGTACCCCCACGAACTCGAATACCGGCGTGAGCACACGAAGGGGATTCGCGAACTCGCGTACGTCGAACGAATCGACGATATGGGGTTCACGTTGGAGCACCACGCGGAACGGCGTGAGCGCTGGGCTGTTCGTTACGCGACGGCGTGTGCCGAGGACTTTCTCGCACGACAGCGCGCGAAGCCCGGCCGTTTCGTCGTGAGCGTGTACCGGCTCCGTCCCGAGGAACCGCGCCACCACCTCGTCACCATCCGGCTGAACTGGCCGTCCCCGAAAACACCGAAAGCGAGCGCTCCCACGTGACCGACGACTACCAGTCCCGCACCGAGAACACCTTTTACGCGATGCAGGGCTTCCTCATCGACTGCTTCGCCGACGAACGCCACGCCCTCGGCGAAGCGCTCGAAACGATCGTCTCGTGCACGGAGGACCTGCTGTTCGTCATCGAGCGCGCGGACGCCGACGCCGTGCACCAGGTGCGGCACTACCGCGAACGCGTCTACCGCGAACTCACCCGCGCCTACCGACGAGACTCGCACTACAACCCGGTCTGGGACACCGACTGGACCCGGTTCACCCCGCTCGGCCGGGGATGAATCTGGTTGACTGGCGCCATGCTGCCCTGGGACGGCGAACTCGCCGGAAGAATCGACCGCCACACCTTCGACTCGACCCTGCTGCGCGACAATCCCCTCGGCGATCCGCACGAACGGCCCCTCTGGGTGTACGTCCCGCCGGGCTACGACGACACGGCCACCCGCTACCCCACCGTGTACGTGATCCAGGGCTACACCGGGCACATCTCGATGTGGGCCAACCGGACCGCCTACCGCCAGCCGTTCCCGGAGACCGCGGACGCGGTGTTCGCCGACGGGACGGTACCGGGGTGCGTGCTGGTCTACGTCGACGCGTGGACGGCGGTCGGCGGGTCGCAGTTCGTGGACTCCCCCGGTACCGGGAAGTACCACTCGTACCTGTGCGACGAGATCGTCCCGTGGGTCGACGCGCACTACCGGACGATCGCGGACCGCGAGTCGCGCGCGATCACCGGCAAGTCCTCGGGCGGGTTCGGCGCGATGATCACGCCGATGCTGCGGCCGGACCTGTTCGGCGCGCTCGCCACGCACGCCGGTGACACGCTCTACGAACTGAGCTACCTGCCGGAGGTGGGCGAGATCGTTCGCGCGCTGCGCGCTTACGGCGGCGACGTCCAGCGGTGGTGGGCGGACTTCCGCTCGCGCACCGCGTTCACCAAGCCCGAGGACGAGCTGATCCTGGGCATCTTCGGTGTCGCGGCGTGCTTTTCGGCGCGCGAGGACGGCACACCGGAGCTGCCGTTCGACCCGGTGACCGGTGTGCTGCGCCAGGACGTCTGGCAGCGTTGGCTGGACTGGGACCCGGTGCGCATGGCACCGAAGTACACCGATGCCCTCCGCTCACTGCGCGCGGGCTGGATCGACGCGGGCACGCGGGACGAATGGTTCCTCGACGTCGGCGCCGAGGCGTTCCGCGCCGAAATCCTCAAGGCGGGCCTGCCGGAGGACCGCGTGTACTTCGAACTGTTCGACGCCGCGCACGGCGGCATCGACTACCGCTACCCGTTAGCCCTGAAGTGGCTGGCGGAGCGCCTGAAGCGCTAACGAGTGCAGCGCCAGATGACCGTCGCGGTGTAGGGCCAGAGCTTCTGCCAGATCTCGGTGCAGTTGCCGAATCCCGCGGCGGTCGCTTGCCGTTGCGCGTGAGCGCGGGCGTAGTACAGCTCCAACCCGAAGTCGCTACTCCCCTCGCCGCGGAAGTCCCTGGTCTCGGTGGTCACCGTCGCCGCCGTGGCTTCCGCGAGCGCGGGCACGCTCAGCACGCACGCCGCAGTGGCCAGCCCAGTGGCAACGGCTCTGACTGTTCTGATCATTTGACATCACCTCGGCCGTCGAGCCTAATCGACGGAATTCATGATTTTCCCTGCCATACGAGGGAATCCCATGCGCCGGACGGCCGACCGCCCCCTGAGTGGAACTCTACTTAGCCCCTAAGTAGAGTTCCATCATGGTTGGTTCACGCGGGCCGCGGATGACGCTGCCCACCCAGCTCGTACTGCACGTCCTGCTCGACGACCCCGATCGCGAGCGGTACGGCCTGGAGCTGTGCCGCGCCGCCGGCCTGCCGAGCGGGACGATCCACCCCATCCTGGCGCGCCTGGAAAGAGCCGGATGGCTCATCAGCCACTGGGAAAGGATCGACACGACCGAGGAAGGCCGCCCGAAGCGCCGGTACTACCGGCTCAACCCGGGCAACCTGGCCACCGTGAAGGCCGCCCTGCACCGGGCGGCCCCGGACCCGACAGCACTCGGCCGCCTCCGCCCCGGTACCACCGGTGGCCTGTCGTGATCTTCGCATTGTCCAGCCGCCGCGCGCCCATGTCGGCCGACGACATCCCGATAGCACCATCGGAGGAGGAAAAGCGCCGCCGTTTCCTGGCACATGCCGCGCGAGTGACCATGGGCCTCGACGATCTCGACCGATCGAAGTCCCATTTCAAGCAGGAGATGGAGAAACTCGAAGAACTGGTCGGCAACCTCGGTACCGCTGGCGCCTCCATGCCACCGGCGCGGATCCGTCTCGAGCAGGCGAACTTCTTGCTTTCCGCACTCCGCCAGAGCAAGCGGAACACCGGGGCCAACGCCGACCGGCTCATGAAGATCAGCACGAAACTCGGCGACTTCCTCGAAGCCGACCGGACACCGGGCCCAACAGGCTCGCGAGTGCAGCGGAAGCCGATCTCACGCTTCCCCCGCCGCGCGATCGACCGGGCACTGCGGACACTGCCGTTAGCGGAACGCGAGCGCTATTTCGACGAGTTTCTGAGCGAGCTGGAAGAAATCGCGCAGTCGTCGCGATCCCGTCGCGCACAGCTTCGGTACACGATCCGGCTCCTCTGGCGAGTGCCGGTGCTGTGGTTCGCGTTGCGCGAGCCTGATGCGAAGGCGAACAGGGTCCGACGATGAAGGTCATCGAGGCTTTCGCGCACGTGACCGCGTCCACTACGCGCACCACCAACGCGGTGCGCATTCTGCGGTGGTTCGTGCTCTGCGTGGTGCTGGTGTCCGGCGAACTGTGCGCCGCCGTCGCATTCCTGTGCCAGTCCCCCGCGGCCGGCACGGTCATCGGCCTCGGCACCGCGATTCCCGGTGCGGGAGCGGCGATCTACGGCTGGCGCAAGAGCCGCACGGCACCCAACTCCTGAATCCGTCAGGCCGATCGGGGCTGGTCTTTCGCGGCCTGGTGCTCGCGCACCGCCTCTTCCAGCGCCCGCATCCCGAGGTCGATGAGCGGGTTCCGCCTGCCGCCCCGGCGCACGCAGGTGAGGATCCGCCGCGCGGGTACGTTCTCGCTCGACACCGGCACCCGCGCCACCGCCTGGCCCGCCGGTCCCTCGGCCAGCCGCGTGCACGAGCACGGGTTCGCGCCAGGCACTGCCGGGCTGATGGACACGGTCATCGTGATCATCGGAATCCCGCCGGGGTTCGGCGTGCCGGTGGTCGCGGCCCGGCTCCGCGACCACCGGCCACTCGTGCTCGGCGTCGCCGCACACGGCACGGCTCTCGGGCAAGGCCCAGTCAGCGGACATCTCCTCAACGCGACCGGCCCGCCGACCTTCGGCGTGCTGCACAACGTCACCGGCGGTTGGGAAGCGTCGCTCTGGCTGGTGGGGCCCGAACTCGCGTGCGGCCTGCTGACCGCTCGGCCGGGCCTCGTGCGGCCGGGGGAAACGGCACTCGATCACCAGGAGGACCAATGTTGTCGCTGATCGTGTTCGTGGACATCATCGCACTCTCCGTGCTGGGGTTCTCGCTGGCCGCTTGGGCGCAAGGAACCTCGCACGCGCGATCGGTCGCTCATTTCCTTTACCCGCGCCGGAAAGCGGACCACCCGGCCGGTCCACCGTCACGGCTTCCGGTCAACAGCCCTTGAAGTGCTTGTCTGCCGACCAGCCGGTGTTCGCCCATGCTTCCGCGGCGGGAGGGGTGAAACCGGGGAGCACCTTCGCCAGGCCGGTGAGCAGCCAACTGGTGAAGCGGGCGGCGCCCTGCGGGCAGGTGTGGATGCCGTCGGCGCTGCGATCGGCCTTGCCGTCCTTGGTCTGCTGGTAGGCGCTGCCCCACACCTCGGTGGCGTCCAGCACGCTGGCCTTGCCGGAGGATCCCGCCGCGACCGTGCGGGCGATGTCGGAAGTGCGTGCCAGTTCGGCCATGTGCGGCTGGTAGAACTCATCGGGTTTGATCGGCGGCATGGTGACGAAGACCAGTTTCGCGCCGGCGCCGGTCACCGTGGTCAGCAGCTTCTCGTAGGCCGCTTGCTGTTCCGGCTGGGAGGCCCAGTCGTAGGTGGCGATCTGGTAGACGACCGCGGTGGGTTTGGCCTCGGTGATCTGGCCTGGTAGCTGCTTCCAGTTCTCGTCGGCGGCCGGCCCGACGACGTTCCCGCCTCCCTCGGCGGCGATGGACTGGAAGTCGGCGCCACCGGCCTTGACCGCGGCGGCCAGCGGGAGTGCCTCGCCCACCGCGATCGAATCGCCGAGGAAGAGCACTTTCGACCGTTTCGCTTCGGTCGCGGTGGACGGGCCCGAGCAGGCCGCGGTCGCCAGGAGCAGCCCGGCGAGGCCGAGGAGGAGCATTCGTGTCTTGGTCATGGTTCCGACCGTGCCGTCGCCGTGTCCCCACCGCTGCGCCGGTCTGTCGCAGTCGTGTCGCAGAAGACCACCGGACCGGCGACGCGACGCGGCCTTGTCCATACTGGACAGGTGGCGGCAATACTGCTCATCGAGGACGATCCGCTGGTCCGGCGCGGCCTCCAGCTCGCGCTGTCCAGGCACGGTCACGACGTGCGCACCGCGGACACCGGTGAGCACGGGCTGGCCGAGTTCGCTTCGTCCACACCGGACATCGTGGTGCTCGACCTGATGCTGCCCGGTATCGACGGATTCGAGGTGTGCCGCCGGATCCGGAACGCGGGCGAGGTACCGGTGATCATGCTGACCGCGCGTGGCGACGACTTCGACGTGGTCAGCGGGCTGGCCGCGGGCGCGGACGACTACGTGGTGAAACCGGCACAGCCCACGGTGCTGGACGCGCGGATCCGCGCGGTGCTGCGCCGCAGCGCGGGTGCCTCCGACGGCGTGCGGGCGCACGGCGAACTCCGGATCGACACCACCGCGCTCACCGTGTCGGTGCGCGGCGAGCCGGTGCCGCTGACGGCGACCGAGCTGCGGTTGCTGCTGACCCTTTCGCGGGCTCCCGGCCGGGTGTTCAGCCGCACGCAGCTGCTGCAGGAGGTGTGGGAGCACGACTACCTCGGCGACTCCCGGCTGGTGGACAACTGCGTGCAGCGGATGCGGGCGAAGATCGAGTCCGACCCGGCGAGCCCGGTGTACGTGCAAACCGTGCGCGGGTTCGGCTACCGGTTCGGCCCGGTATGAGGCCGAGGGGGCTCCGTGCGCGGCTGCTGGTCGCCTTCGTGCTGGTGACCGTGCTCGGGGCCGCGGCGGCGGCATGGTCGAGTGCCGGATCGGCCAGTGCGTCGCTGGTCGCGTCGACCGAGCAACGGCTCACCGACACCCTCACCAGCCAGATCGGGGCGCTCGCGCCCATGCTCACCTATCCGCCGGACCAGGATTCGCTCGATCGGCTGCGCACGGCCGTCGGCGCGAACGCGCTGGTCACCTACCGGGATCTGCGGTCAGCGGGAACCGGCACCGAACTGATCACCGACGCGCTGAGCGCCGCGGTGCGCGCCCAGAACCGGGTTGTCACGCAGCGAATAACCGCGGGCGACACCCCGTGGCTGCTGATCGGCACCCCGGTCATGCTCACCGCCGCCGACGGCAGCCGCACCCCGTCCGGCGTCGAGGTGTACACGGCGGACGACCTCACCGGGGTCGAGCAGCAGATCGACGGGCTGGCGCGGTCCGCGGGGCTCACCGCGGCGGTGGCTTTGCCGCTGGCGGCGCTGCTCGCGCTGCTGGCCGCGGGCAGCGTGCTGCGCCCGGTGCGGAAGCTCCGGGACACCGCGCGCCGGATCGCCGCGGGCGACCTCGACGCCCGCTCCGCCCCGCAGGGTGCGGACGAGTTGGCCGAGCTGACGGTCAGCATCAACGAAATGGCCGAGTCGGTGCAGACGTCGATGGCGGCGATGCAGCGCATGCAAGCCGACGCCAAGCGGTTCGCCGCCGACGTCTCCCACGAACTGCGCACCCCGTTGAGCACGCTGACCGCGGTGATGGAAGTGCTGGCGACCACGACCGATGACCTGGACGCGGACGCCAGGGAGTCCGCGCAGCTGGCGATCGCCGAAACCCACCGGCTGGTCCGGCTCGTCGAGGACCTGATGGAGGTCTCCCGCTTCGACGCCGGAACCGCCTCCGTGCGGCTGGAGGAGGTCGACGTGGTAAGCGCGGTACGAGACTGCCTGCGCGCCCGGGGGTGGCTGGATCGGGTTGAACTTGTTGCGCCGCACCAGATCCTGCTCCGAGCGGACCGGCGCCGCCTCGATGTCGTCGTGGCCAACCTGGCGGGCAACGCGCTGCGGCACGGCGCGCCACCGGTGCGCGTCCACGTCTCGGCCACCGCTGAGGAGGTCCTGATCGAGGTCACCGATCACGGTCCTGGCCTACCCGAACGCGTGCTGCCCCACGTGTTCGACCGCTTCTACAAGGCCGACACCGCGCGAGCGCGTACCCCCGGCAGCGGGCTCGGACTGGCGATCGCGCGGGAAAACGCGCGCATCCACGGCGGCGAACTCGTCGCATCCAATGCGGATGGTGGTGCGCGGTTCGTGCTGCGACTGCCGCGGAACCTGGAGGACCGGTGAAACGGAGCTGGCTGGCCGTACTGCTCCTGCTGCTCACGAGCTGCGGGATCGAGCCGTCCGGGCCGACCACCGGAGGTGAGGCCCCGACCGGCATCGCACCAGGCGTGACGTTGTACTTCGTCGACGCGCAGCGCGAACTCCGGCCACAGCCACGGAGAACCGGGCACCTCGACACGATTTCCGAAGCGCTGTCCCTGTTGCTGAGCGGGCCCGGCGCCCCGGACGCGCACACGGAGATCGCGCCGACGTCGGGCGCCCGTGTCGCCGTGACCACCGAACCGGGAGTGATCCAGCTGATGGTGCCGTTGGCCATCTACGAGGTGGGCCGGCTCGGCATCGATCAGCTCGTGTGCACCGCGCTGGACGTCCACGTGCGCGGTGGCGGGCCAAGGACCACGAAGGTGCGGGTCATCTTCACCCAGCCCACGCCCGAGTCGGACAAGCTGCGGACCTGTCCGCTCATCACCTGAGCCGCTTCTCCTCGCTGGACGCTCAGCCAAGTCCGCTGATATCGACGGTGATCGGTGCCGGGGCAGGCAACACCAGCCACAGCACGGCCAGTCCGGCCATGACCGCGGTGAACGCGAAAACTCCGCTGCGCCCACGCGCCCACTTGGCGCGGAACCGGATCGGGTCTTCGACCAAGTACTTCGAGAGTGCGGCCAAACCGATCGAAAGGGTGCACACCAGCAAGGTCCGGGGCCATCCGCTCCACTGCGCGGGGAGCAGCGCGGAGACTGGCCAGTGCCACAGGTAGAGGCTGTAGGAGATCAACCCCAGCCAGCGCAGTGGTTGCCAGGCAAGGATTTTCGCGAGCACCGTGTGCGGCGCCCGCGCGCACAGCCCGATCAGCACCGCGGCCGCCAGTGAGTGCGCGAAGAGCCCGCCGGTGAACAGCCACCGCGAGTTCACGCCGTCGGCGAACCACCACAGCACGCCGATCAAGGACACCAGCACAGCGCCCACCCACGGCGCGGCCAGCTTGGCCAGTAACGTTCGCGCGGACCGGGTGGCGACCACCGCCCCCAGCAACAACGAGAACGCACGAGTATCCGTGCCGGTGTAGACCCTGCTCGGATCTCCCGGGATGACCAGCGCGATCATCAGCGCCAGCGAAACGACCGAAGCCAGCAGCGCGATCGTGGCGACTCGACGGTCCAGGTTCCGTCCACATCGGACGATGACCAGCAGGATCACCGGCCACACCAGATAGAACTGCTCCTCGACCGCGATGCTCCACAGGTGCTCGAACACCCTGGCCGCCCCGAACCGGTCCCAGTACCCCGCCGACTCCGCGAGCAGATGCCAGTTGACCAGGTTCAGCTGCACCCACGGGCCGTCGGCGAGCGTCGTCCGCACCACGTCCGGCGATGCCACGAGCCACACCAGCACGGTGGTGCCGACGAGCATGGTCGCCAGCGCCGGCAGCAGGCGGCGAATCCGCCGGCCCCAGAAGCCCACCAGTGACACCGTGCCCGTCGCGTCGATCTCCCGCAGCAGCAGTTCGGTGATGAGGTACCCGGACAACGCGAAGAACAGGTCCACCCCGAGGAACCCGCCGGGCAGGTGACCGGTGTGGAACAGCAGCACACCCAAGATCGCGATGCCGCGCAACCCGTCCAGCGCGGATGACCGCGTCCTTAGCGCGACGGTCGGGGCTTCCTGTGCGTGTGTCATGGCTTCGACTGTGGTACTGGTGTGTCGGGTGGCGGTCGTCGTCGTGTCGCAGTTCTGTCGCAGTGGCTCGTGCGGATGGGTTCGACTGGGTTCGGCTGGGGCTGGATGGGGCCGGACGGGGCCGGTCATCCGGAATTGTCGGTCGGGTTGTGTAGGGTTGAAAATGGGGGCTTCTTTTTGGGTTTGCTCGCGTGTTTGGGTGGCACGGTGAAGGTTTACGGCACGCCTTCGGCGCGCCGTAGGGAACCGACGCTCCTCGGTGCCGGTCGCGTCGTTGGTCACCAGCGTCGGTTCCCTACGGAACGAAAACCTTTGGTCGCCTTGGGGTAGCGTCCCCGACGCACTGTCGGTCCCGTATGTTGTTTGGCGTGCGGTTTCGTTGTGGGCGCGTTGTGGCAGGTTGTGATCATTTCTGTACCCGATCGGGTGGTGGGTTGATTGATAGAATTGTTTTGTGGATGTACTGGAGATTTCTGACGGTCGGGTTATTTCTGATTCTGCGGAGCATTGGAAGAGGTGGTATCGGTATGGGCAGGCGATGTTGTTGCGGCAAATCGCACAGATGAGTGGGGTGTGGTCGCGAAGATCGGTGCTGGCATGGGTGGCGTTGTCGTGCAACTGCACCCAAGCCGGGGCGGAGAAGAAAGCGGCGCTCGCTGACGCGTTGACCTCCTACCTCCCGCGCACTCTGGAGGCGTTGGAGAACGGGCTCATCGATGAGGGCATGGCATCGAAAGTGTTCGAGGCTACCGCGTGTGCGTCCCGGGAGGTCGCGGCTGAGGTGGACTCGCGGTTGACGTTCGAGAACAAGAATCCAGGCTCGTTACGACGGATGGCCAACTCGCTGCTGATGCGGGTCGATCCCGAGGGGTATGAGCAGCGGCGGCGAGCGAAGACGGCGGCGCGGATGGTGGAGATCCGGCACGGGGATCACGGGTCCTCGACGTTGTTCGCGGAGTTGCCCTCGGATCGGGCGCAGGCGATCTATGCCCTGTGTGACCGGTACGCGTTGGACAAGAAGCGCCAAGGCGACGTGCGCACCATGGACCAGCTCAGAGCCGATGGCCTCGTGGAGCTGTGCCTGGGTGGGGAGTGCGGCGGTAAGCCGACGGCGCAGGTCTTCGTCTACATCGACCTGCCGACCCTGATGAGCCTGCGGAACAACCCCGCCGAACTGGCCGGATGCGGCGAGATCTCACCCGAGATGGCGCGCGAGATCGCCTTCGAACCGAACTCCGTGTGGAACCGGATCGTGTCCGAGCCGATGACCGGGCTACCGGTCGACATGGGCCGCAAGAGTTACCGGCCGTCGAAAAAGATGCGCAGGTACGTCCAGGTCTTGCACCGCACCTGTTACCTGCCGGGATGTTTCCGGCCCGCCCAGTGCAGCGACCTCGACCACATCCAGCCCTGGAGCGAAGGCGGCGGCACCGACAAAGTCAACTTCCGGCCCTTCTGCCGCGTGCATCACGGCCTGTGCGATGAACCCGGGTGGGAATTCCACACCGGCGACGACGGCACCATCACCGTCACCACCCCCGACGGCCGCACCTACACCGAAAAACCGACCGGATTCATCTGACCGGGGCCAGCAGACCTCGGCTTCGAGATCACCGGTCCACAGTCGCAGTATCGTGGCGGCCTCGGAACTGATTTTGCCCTTTTGTGCAAGTGCCCGCAACGTCGGCCGAGTGCCGCGTGTTCCTGCGTGACTACAGTTCGCAGTTCCTGGGCGACTCGAGCTTGTTGCGCGTGCTCGAGGAGAACGGGCCGGAACGTTCCTCAGGAGCCATGTCGAACGTGAGGGTGGATTGGCTACGAGCCGGCCAGTGCGGACGCGGTCGTGGCTGCCGAAGAGCGGCTCGGTGCTCGACTGCGGTCGGCGTACCGGAACTTCCTGTTGGCCAGCAACGGCTTTGGTTATGTCGGCCATGTCGACCTGCTCCACGTGGACGAGATCGGCTGGTTTGCCGAGCGCGCCCCGGGGCTCGTGGAGACCTGGAACGAACTTGATGACAGTTACCGCGAAATGTTCGAGCGGAGCTTTGCTGCGTTGCTGTTGCAGGCGGCTCGGCGGTTGGACGCCGGTTGAGGATCAGCCCCATGCGCCTCGACCGCCGAAGACGCCACGGCCGCCAATCCCGGTCCAGGTACCGCTGAGCTGTGCTTCGTCGTCGACGGCCCAGTGCTGCTCCTGTTCGACAGGCTCATCGAGCGGGGGTGGACAGCACGGCGGCTCACCCAGAACCTCAGGAGCCTCTGATGGTGCGGCGCAGCTTCGGGACGCGCTCGGCGAGCGTGCGTTCGCCGCCGCGCTGCGTCGGGTGGTAGTAGTCCTGCCCGACCAGGGTGTCCGGCGGGTACTGCTGCGCCAGCACGCCTTCGGGCACGTTGTGCGGGTAGCGGTAGCCCTTCGCGTTGCCGAGCTTCTCCGCGCCCGCGTAGTGCCCGTCGCGCAGGTGCGGCGGCACCACACCGGCCTTGCCCGCGCGCACGTCCGCGATCGCCGCGTCGATGCCGACGATCACCGAGTTCGACTTCGGGGCGGTGGCGAGGTGCACGGTCGCCTGGGCGAGCGCGAGCCTGCCCTCGGGCATGCCGATGAACTGCACGGCGTGCGCGGCGGCGACGGCGGACTGCAACGCCGTGGGATCGGCCATGCCGATGTCCTCGCTGGCGTGCACGACGAGCCTGCGCGCGAGGAACCTCGGGTCCTCCCCCGCCTCGATCATCCGCGCCAGGTAGTGCAGCGCCGCGTCCACATCGGACCCGCGGATGGACTTGATGAACGCGCTGATCACGTCGTAGTGCTGGTCGCCGTCGCGGTCGTAGCGCACCGCCGCCTTGTCCACAGTGGACTCCACGGTGGCGAGGTCGATCACGCCCGCCTCGGTGGCCGCGGCGGCGTCGGCGGCGGCCTCCAGCGCGGTGAGCGCGCGCCTGGCGTCACCGGAGGCGAGGCGGACGAGGTGGTCCTCGGCGTCGGGCTCCAGGGTCAGCTCGCCGGCCAGACCGCGCTCGTCCGCCATCGCGCGCGTGAGCAGCTCGCGGATGTCGTCGTCGGTCAACGAGCGGAGCTGGAGCACCAGCGAACGGGACAGCAGCGGCGACACCACCGAGAACGACGGGTTCTCCGTGGTCGCCGCGACCAGCAGGACGGTCCGGTCCTCCACGGCGCCGAGCAGCGCGTCCTGCTGAGTCTTCGAGAACCGGTGCACCTCGTCGATGAACAACACGGTGTTCTCCGCGTTGTAGTTCCGCCTGCGGCGCGCTTCCTCGATCACGCCGCGCACTTCCTTGACGCCCGCGGACAGCGCCGAGAGCGCGACGAACCGGCGCCCGGTGGCAGTGGAGACCAGGTTGGCCAGCGTGGTCTTCCCGGTGCCGGGCGGGCCGTACAACAGCACTGACGCGGGTGCCGCGCCCTCCACCAGCCGCCGCAGCGGCGCGCCTTCACCGAGCAGGTGCTTCTGGCCGACGACCTCGTCGAGCGAGCGCGGGCGCATGCGCACCGCCAGCGGGGACCCCGCGGGCACCACCTGCTCGCGCGGCGCGTCCGCCACCGGTTCCGGCGGCGGGGCCGCCTCCGGGTTCACCGTGAAGAGTTCGTCCTGTCCCACGGGCTTCACGGTAGCCGCGAGCACCGACAGGGCGCGTCAGCGGGGCAGGCGACGCCTCGCCGACTCGGCGAACGACCGCGCGATGATCGCCGCCGCGTAGGGCAGGAAATCGGCGCCGCGACGGCACAGCCACGGGATTCCCTTGAACACCAGCCACCCGAGGTGCTGGGCGGCACCCGGCTCGAGCCCGCCGGAGCAGGTCAGGCTCACCGGATCCGGCACGGTGAAGCCCGCGCCTTCGATCAGTTCGGCGAAGCCCCGCGCGAGCATCCGGTGCCCCAGTTCGGACGGGTGCAGCCGGTCCACGCTCCACGCGGTCAGGTCGTAGGCGCCGGGCAGGGACACCAGATCGAGGCACGGCACGCCGCGGCGCGCCACCACGGTGTCGATCACCTCGTTCAGCTCGGCCACGCGTGCGCTCAAGGCCCGCTTCAGGGGTCCCGGCAGGCGGAACACCTTGCCGTGGTCGTGAAAGCGGACGGGGATCGCGAGGCTGCCCGCCGCGGTCAGCTCCACGACGATCTTGTCGAGATCCGCCTCGATCGCCGGCGCGGAGAAGTCCGAGCGCAGCGTGTCGTTCATGCCGACCACGATCAACGTGACGTCGGGACGGTGCGCCAGCGCGCCGGGTAGCTGGTCGGCCAGCACGCAGTGCATCCGCGCGCCGGTGAAGGACAGGTTGACGTAGCCGCCGTCGCCGACGCCGAGCGCGTCGGCCACGAGCGGTCCGACACCGCGCCACGCGCCGCCTGGCAGCGGATCGCCGAGCCCCACCGCGGTGGAGTCGCCGAGCACCGCCAGCCGCCGCGCCAGGCGCGGACCGGACGGGACGAAGGAGGGTTCCACGGGGCCTTGGCCCTGAGTGACTTTCTCGCTCACCACGGTCACACCCAGACCATGGGTCACCGACACTCATCAGCGGTGATGGCAGGGTAAAGCGGTGGGGACGCCTGGAAGAACCCTCGGTGCGCGGCTACCGGAACGCCGGGTAGAGCGCCAGTTCCAGGCCGGGGCCGTGCGCCGCGTCCACCGCGGCGGCGACCGCGGCCGCGTGCTCGGCGACCTCCGCGCTCCCGGCCAGCTCGGCGCGGGCCGCCAGATCGCGCCACCACGTCACGAGCGCCGCGGCTTCGCTGGTCTGGCCGGCCTTGCCAGCCGGGATCTTGGGTAACCGCTCCCAGCTGGTGATCCAGACGCGGAGAAGCTGGCTGTCGAGCAGGTGCTCGGTGAGCACCTGCTCGTCGGCGAGCACCGGCCACACGCTGGAGACCTCGGCGCGCCACGCCGCCACCATGGCCTCGCTCATCCCGGCGGGCAGCGCGAGCGCGCCGGTGCCGGACGAGAACGGCACCCGCAGTTCGGCGGCGTCGACGAGCGCGTTGCGGACGAGCCCGCGCTCGAAGTCGAGGAACCGCACACCGCCGGTGGTGACCAGGTTGTTGTCCGGGCTCAGGTCCACCGGGCTGAACGCGCGGTAGGACAACGACCGCGCGTGCTCGGCGCACCGCTCCGCCCGCTGCCGGACCGATTCGGGCGTCGCCACGCCGAACAGCTCGTCGAGCAGCGCGGGCAGCTGGGCGGTCGCGAGCACCGGCATGGCGTCCTCGCCCTTCACCGGGCCGCCGAGGCGGCGCAGCAACGCGTTGAAGTCCGCTTCCCTGCCCGCTGTGCTGGCGTGCAGCCTGCCGAGCGAGCGCGCCCACGACAGCAGTGAGCGCTCGGCCCCGCGCGCGTCGCGGCCGTGCAGCTTGTCACGCAAAGTGGGTGCGTCACCGAGATCGTCGATCACCAGCACGCGGTGCTTGCCGTCGTGCGCGAGCAGTTCCGGGCACATCCGCTCGTCCGGCGAGAGCGCGGTGAACAGCTGGTAGCTGACCGCCTCCTGGGCGAACGGGTCCGCCGCGCCCTTGGCTGGCGGCTGCGGGTAGTGCTTGATGACGAGCGTGCGCGGCAACGCGAACGACGAGGACGCGATCCTGGCCCTGACCACGGTCGCCGGGCCGCTCCCGTCGAGGTGCTCGGCGTCCACCAGGGTGATCGCGCTGCCGAAACGGTGTGCCAGAACCGATTCACCCGCCGACATCGCGGCCTGGATGGCGAGGGCTTCGGGCCCCGCAGCCACAGCCTGGCCGTTGAGTGAGGAAGTGCCCGAAGAATCCACTGTCATTGCGTCCGACCCTACTCGTGAGCAAGCAACGGTGACCACTGGCCTGATGGTGAAATCTCTGCGAAATCACCCTCGTGACAACGGACGTTCCAGGCCCGCGGCGCGTTGCTTCCGCCGTCGGAGCAGGAGGACGACCGCCGCGGCGAGGACGATCCCCACCAGGTTTACGAGCAACTGCTGCACGGAGTTCCCAGCACGGTCCCAGTTGCCGAGAATCGCCGCGACCACCGCGTACCCCGCGGCGGGGACGGTGGTCACCGAGATGAACACGCCAACCAGCGCGGCCGACTTCGCCGACGTCATGGACAACATACCGGCGGCGCCCGCGAGAAGCGCGACGACGAACGAGAACGGTCCGACCGAGTACACGAAGTCCACGGTGTGGGCGTTGTTCACCACGGCGCGATCGAACAGGCCCGCCTTCTCCCCGAGCAGCGTCGCGCCGGCGGTCACCAGCATCGCGACCGGGAAGCCGAGCAGCAGCGCCAGCGCGGCGCGCCGGACCAGTTCGCCCTTGCGCAGCACCAATCCGACCGCGACGGCGGCCAGCGGGCCGAACTCGGGGCCCACCACCATCGCGCCGACGATGGTGACCGCCGAATCGGTCACCACGCCGACCGCGGCGAGCAGGCACGCGATGGTGAGGAAGGCGGCGAAGGTGAGGTTGAACTTCGCTTCTTCACCCGTTCGGCCCACCAGCTCCTGCCAGACCACCGCGTCCGCGCCCTCGCCCGGCGCGTCCTCCTCCGCCTTGTCGGCGGCATCGGACAACGCGGTGTCCAGCGCCTCCAGCGTGATCCCGCCCGCGTGGTCCAGTTGCAGATCGCACAATGCGTCGACGATCTCGTCGGCGGCTTCGCGCGCGACATCCGCTTCGACGAGATCCCCGGCTGGCTGCACGGCGACACCGTGGTGCACGATCAGGTGCGCCACGCCGGGGTGCTCGCGCAGGACCTCCACCGCGCGCGCCGTGGACTCCGCAGGGCAGATCGCCCTGAGATGCAGCATTACGCCTGCTCGGTCTTGACCTCGCCCTTCGGTGCCGGCTTCGCGTCCACACCGGCTTCCTTGCGCTGCTGCGCGGTGATCGGCGCCGGCGCGGCCGTCAGCGGGTCGTAGCCGCCACCGGTCTTCGGGAACGCGATCACGTCGCGCAGCGAGTCGGCCTTGGCCAGCAGCATGGCGATCCGGTCCCAGCCGAACGCGATGCCGCCGTGCGGCGGGGGGCCGAACTGGAAGGCGTCGAGCAGGAAGCCGAACTTCTCCTGCGACTCCTCCTCGGACAGGCCCATGATCTCGAAGACCTGCTTCTGCAAGGCGTTCTGGTGGATACGAATCGAGCCGCCGCCGATTTCGTTGCCGTTACAAACAATGTCGTAGGCGTAGGCGAGCACGCCGCCGGGGTCGTCGGCGAGCTTGCCGATCGTGTCCGGGGTCGGCGAAGTGAAGGCGTGGTGCTTCGCGGTCCAGCTCCCGCTGCCCACGGCCACGTCGTCGGACTCGTCGGTGGCCTCGAACAGCGGGAAGTCGACGACCCACACGAACGACCACGCGTTCTCGTCGATCAGGCCGAGTCGCTTGCCGATCTCGTCGCGCGCGGCGCCGAGCAGCGGCTGCGTCGTGGAAGCCTTGCCGGCGGAGAAGAAGATGCAGTCGCCGGGCTTCGCGCCAGCCGCGTCGACGACGGTCTCGCGCTCCTTCTCGGACAGGTTCTTCGCGACCGGGCCGCCGAGCGTGCCGTCGGCGTTCACGAGGATGTACGCCAGTCCCCTGGCGCCGCGCTGCTTCGCCCACTCCTGCCACGCGTCGAGCTGGCGGCGCGGCTGGTCGGCGCCGCCCGCCATTACCACGGCACCGACGTAGGGCGCCTGGAACACGCGGAAGGGCGTGTCGGCGAAGAACTCCGTCAGATCGGTGATTTCGAGGTCGAAGCGCAGGTCCGGCTTGTCCGAGCCGTACTTCGCCATCGCCTCGGCGTAGGTGATGCGCTGGAACGGCCGCGGCACCTCGTGCCCGATCACCTTCCACAGCGCTTCGACGACGTCCTCGCCGATCTTGATCACGTCGTCGCGCTCGACGAAGCTCATCTCGATGTCGAGCTGGGTGAACTCCGGCTGCCGGTCGGCGCGGAAGTCCTCGTCCCGGTAGCAGCGCGCGATCTGGTAGTACCGCTCAAGGCCGCCGACCATCAGGAGCTGCTTGAACAACTGCGGCGACTGCGGCAGCGCGTACCAGGAACCGGGCCGCAGGCGTGCCGGGATCACGAAGTCGCGCGCGCCCTCGGGGGTGGACCTGGTCATCGTCGGCGTCTCGACCTCGACGAAGTCCTGCTCGTGCAGCACGTCCCTGGCGGCGCGGCTGATCTCGCTGCGCAGCCGGATCGCCGCGGCGGGACCGGAGCGGCGCAGGTCGAGGTAGCGGTGCTTGAGGCGCACCTCCTCGCCGACGTCGACCCGCTCGTCGATCGGGAACGGCAGCGGCGCCGACTCGGACAGCACCTCGAGCTCGGTCGCGAGCACCTCGATCGCGCCGGTGGCGATCTCGGCGTTCTCGTTGCCTTCGGGCCGCTTCGACACCTCGCCGACCACGCGCACGCAGAACTCGGCGCGGAGCTGGTGGGCGCGCTCGGCCATCTCGCCCTCGCGGAACACCACCTGGGAGACGCCGCTGGCGTCGCGGAGATCGATGAAGATGACACCGCCGTGATCGCGCCGCCGGGCCACCCAACCGGTGAGGGTGACGGTCTGACCGGCCTGCTCGGCACGAAGCGTGCCGGCGTCGTGGGTGCGAAGCACTGGGGGTGCTCTCCTTCGGCTCTCGAATACTCATCAGCTGCGGTTTCGCCGACGGCAAAGCGTAACGAACACCCCCGGGCGCCCCGCTACCAGGTTTCCGGTTCTCGATGGACACGGCGCGTGCTGCCGCGAAAGGATCGTCACCGTGCCTCGCAAACTGATCCTCGACGTGGACACCGGTACCGACGACGCGGTGGCGATCATGTTCGCCGCCCTGCACCCCGGCCTCGACCTGCTCGGCGTGACGACCGTCCGCGGCAACGTCGACGTCGAGGCGACCACCGACAACACGCTGCGCGTGCTCGACTGGATCGGGCACGCGGAGATCGGCGTCTTCAAGGGGCTCGCGCGCCCGGTCGCCCGCGCCGGCCTGCCCGGACAGCGCCACTACCGGCGGGGCGGCACCATGGACCCGCACGGCGGCGCGCTGCCCATCCCGGAGCCGTCGAGCACGCACCGTGACACCGGCGCGATCGAGTTCCTCGTCGAAACCCTGCGCGCCGCCACCGAAAAGATCACGCTCGTCCCGGTCGGGCCGCTGAGCAACATCGCGACCGCGCTCGCCGTCGACCCGTCGCTCACCGAAGCGGTCGACGAGATCGTGATCATGGGCGGCGGACACGCGGTCGGCAACGTGACGGCGTCCGCGGAGTTCAACGTCTGGGCCGATCCCGAAGCCGCCGCGCTCGTCCTCTCCGCCGGCTTCGAGCGGCTGACGCTCGTGCCGCTCGATGCCACGCACCAAGCGCTGATCGGCCAGGACACCTGCGACGCGCTGGAAAAGCTCGGCACCCCGGCCGGGACCGCCGCCGCCAGGTTCATCGGCAAGCGCATCGCCGCCTACGACGAGATCACCGGTGGCGGCACCGCGCCCGTGCACGACGTCGTCTGCACCGCCTACCTGGTGGCACCGGAGATCATCACGACCACACACCTCCCCGTCGAGGTCGACACGGTGAGCCCGCTGACGATCGGCCGCACGGTCGTCGACACGCGCCCGCAGAGCACCGCGGAGCGCAACGCGCACGTCGCGTTCGGGGCCGACGCGGCGATGCTCGTGAAGCTGCTTTTGGCTACCTTCGGAGCATGACCACGCTCCCCGACTCGATCACCCTGCCCGGCGGCGCGGCCGTGCGCGGGCGCGGGCTGCGGAACCCGGCGCCGGACGGGATCCCCGACTACGGCCTCTACCTCGGCTCGGCGAAGCTGCGCGACCGGCACGACGACGAGCTGACGTGGCCGCACGACTGGCTCGACTGGCCGGACTTCCGGGTCCCCCGCGACCGCGTCGAGGCGACGCGCCGCCTCAAAGCGCTGCACGAGCGGGCCCGCGCCGGAGAGGCCGTCGAGATCGCCTGCGACGGCGGTGTCGGCCGCACCGGCACCGCCATCGCCTGCCTCGCCGTGCTCGACGGCATCCCGTCACCGGAAGCCGTGGCGTGGGCGCGTGCGCACTACCACCGCCGTGCCGTCGAGACGCCGTGGCAGCGCCGCTGGGTGGTTCGGTTCGGCTGATTCACAGCAGCCGCAACTGCTCAACGCGTTCACCCGGCTCGGCGTGCCGCTGCTCCGGAACGGCCTTGTCCTCGCGCGGGTCGTAGTCCGCGCGGGAGGACAACCCGTTGCGCCGCAGCAACACCGCGACCCGTTCGGCCAGCCGTGCGCGATACCCGGCGCTCGCGTAGCTGCCCTTGCCGTAGACGCGCCGGTAGGTAGGCACCAGCCCGGGGTGCTCGCGCGCCAGCCACGCGGCGAACCACTCCCGCGCGCCGGGCCGGAGGTGCAGCGGGATCACGGACACGCTCGTGGCGCCCGCATCGGACAGCTCGGCGAACAACGCGTCGAGCGCGTCGGCGGAATCGGTGAGCCCCGGCAAAACCGGCGCCACGAGCACCGAGCACGGCAGCCCGGCGGCGCGCGCCTTGCGCACCAGGTCCAGCCGCGCGCGAGGGCTCGGCGTGCCCGGTTCGAGCCGCCGTTGCAGTTCGGGGTCGAGCAACGCGATCGACACCGCGAGCCCCACCGGCACGTCCGCGGAAGCCCTTTCCAGCAAAGGAAGATCCCGTGCCAGCACGGTGCCCTTCGTCAGGACCGACAGCGGCGTGCCGAAGTCCGCGAGCGCGGTGATGATGCGGGGCATCAGCCGGTACCGGCCCTCGGCTCGCTGGTACGGGTCGGTGTTGGTGCCCATCGCGACGTGGTCGCGCCGCCAGCTCGGCCGGGCAAGCTGCGAGCGGAGCACCTCGGGGGCGTTGACCTTCACCACCACCTGGGTGTCGAAGTCACGGCCCGCGTCGAAGTCGAGATAGGTGTGCGTGTTGCGCGCGAAGCAGTTGTGGCTGACCATCCCGTCCGCGATGAAGTCGCCGGTGCCGGTGGTGATGTCGAACAGCGGGAGCCGGATTCCCAAGGGGCGCACCGAAACCACGCCGACGCGCGACGCGGCCCTGATCATGGTCCCCGCCAAGGACCGCTTCGCGCTGATCGCGGGGTCCACGGTGTGCAGGAACCGGATCCGCTCGGCGAGCCCGCCGATCAGCCGCACCCCGCGCGGGCCCGTCGGCCGGTCGCGCTCCTCGACGGTGTGCCGGAACCCGAACCGGCCGAGCGCGGTGCTCAGCGCCGCCACGACACCGCGGTCCGAACTCGCGATCCGCAGCACGTCCCGCGACGAACTGCCGCGCGCGTCGAACAGCCCGCCGAGAAATCCCTTCTGCCACAACGGTTCCGGCTCCTCGGGCAGCTTGGCCACCTCGCTCAGCGACGCGAACCCGGCGAGGAACTCGTTGGACCGCGCCGAAGCCTCCGGGGCGGGCGACCCGTCGCCCTGCACCATCCCGCACAGGTATCCCGCGCGGTAGGCGCGCGCGTGCTCGGGGCCGGGCGCGAACCGGCCGGTCCCGACGATCCGGCTGCCCGGCAGCAGCGACGGCCGCGTAGTGCCCGTCACGTGCTTCCAGCCCCGGTCGGTCAGGAACCGGTGATCACCGCCCGCCACCAGTTCGGTGCCGTCTTCGAGGGTGACCCGGTACGCGTGCTTCACCGTCGACCAGTGCGCGAGCACCTTCGTGCGCACGTACCGGCGGTGCCGCCCTTCGCGCCGGGTGCCGTAGATCTCGTCACCCACCATCACGTCCGACAGCGCCTTGCGCCGCCCGTTCGCCATCAGGATCTCGGTTTCGCCGGCGAGGCAGTAGGTGCACGCGTGCGAGCACCCCCGGTACGGGTTGACCGTCCACCCGAACGGCACCGGCGAGCCGCCGGGCACCTTGTTCAGCACCGACCGCGCCCGCACCTCGTGGAAGGTCACCCCGGCGAACTCCGGCGAAGGCACCGACCTCACCAGCCCGGCCAACCCCAGCAGCGCCTGCTCCCCGTTCCCGTCCACCCGCTGCTCGTCCCATCTCACCCCACGAGTCGAACACACGTTCGAACGTAAGTCAATCCAGTGTGCCCCCGCTCTCGCACGCCCGGCGTGCCCGCGCCGCAAAAAACTACACAGTTATGGTAATCATTAAGTATGGCTAGGCCCTCGGCGAGCAGCGACGTGTTCCATGCCGTGTCCGACCCCACGCGCCGCGGCGTTCTGGAGGTGCTGCGCGACCAGGAGGAGCTGGCGGTGGGCGCGATCGCCGAGCGGCTGGAGGTCAGCATGCCGCTGCTGTCGCGCCACCTGGCGGTGCTGCGCGCGGCGGGCCTGGTCGTCGAGCAGCACAGCGGGCGCCGGCGCCTGTACCGATTGCAACCCGAGCCGCTGCACGAACTGCACGACTGGGCGGCCACGTTCGCCGAGTTCTGGACCGAGCGCCTGCAGGGGCTGGCCGGCTACCTGAGGTCCACACGCCCCGACCCCACCGGACGAGGCGACGTTCCCGACACTGGAGGATCCCGTCCCGATGGCACGTGACATCAAGATCGAGACCCGGTTGCCCGACCCGCCCGAGGTGGTGTGGCGCGCGCTGACCGACCCGGACGCGCTGCGCGCGTGGCTGATGCCGATCGAGGGCTTCGCACCGGCCGTCGGCAACCGCTTCCGGCTCACGGCAAAACCCATGCCCGGCTGGGACGGGGTCATCCACGGCGAGGTACTCGAAGTCGACGAGTACCGCCTGCTGTCCTACCGCTGGCAGGGAACACAGATGAAAAGGCCGACCACCGTCACCTGGACGCTCACCCCGACCGACGGCGGCGGCACCCGGTTGCGGCTGGACCACACCGGGTTCACCGGGGTCGGTGGCGCGATCCTGCGCCTCATGCACCAAGGCGGCTGGCGGAAGTTCCTCCGTCGCCACCTGCCCGGCCACCTGCCCGGCCAGCGCGACCACCCCGTCGACTCGGAACACACCCCGGAGTGAGCATGAGCGAGCAGATCACCTTCGAGGCGGCCACGATCACCACCGACCGCGGCCACGTGCGGCTGCCACTGCCGTTCGACCCGCGGACCGTCTGGGGCCGCAGGAAACGGCACTACGTCACCGGGCGGATCGCCGGCTCCCCCTTCAGCGGCTCGATCGGCTTCCAGGGCGGCAGCGCGTTCCTGGTGCTGTCCAAGGACTTTCGCGCCCGCGCCGGCCTCCAGCCGGGCCAGCCGGTCAGGGCAGAGCTGACCGAGTGCGCCAAACCCTGACCGCCCGCCACGACCACCTGTGCGCCGCCGGTGGCGGGCCGGCCCTACCCCGGATCGGGGTGCGTACCCGAGTGCCCGGCGGCGTTCGGACTGAGATCGTGTTCGCGCACGAGCGTTCGGACGAGCTGGGGAGGCTCTCATGAAAACAAGGTCTGGCAGGCTGATCGGGCTGGCCGCGATGCTGGTCGTCGCCGTCGGTGGCGTCGTGTCCGTACCGGCGGGCGGGGATCCGGCGTCGGGTTCGGCGCTGCAGGACGCGGTGGACAAACTGACCCGCGAGGACGGGTTTCCCGGCGCACTCGCCACGGTGAGCGACGCGGCCCGGCCGAAGCGGGACCAGACCGTGCGCAGCGGCGTCGGCGACGTCAGCACCGGGCAGCCCGTCCCGTACGACAGCCGGGTCAGGATGGGCAGCAGCACCAAGACGCTCGTGGCCACGGTGGTGCTGCAACTGGCCGAACGGGGCAAGATCGGCCTGGACGCGCCGGTCGAGCGCTACCTGCCGGGGCTGGTGCGGGGCAACGACAACGACGGCCGCAAGATCCACATCCGGCACCTGCTGCGGCACACCAGCGGGGTACCGGACTTCACCGGGGACCTGCCGTTCGGGCCGGAGAACCTGGCCGGGCGGTTCGAACACTTCAGCAGCAAGGATCTGCTGGACATGGGGCTGGCACACCCGGCGACGTTCCAGCCGGGGGCGAAGGACCGCTGGGCGTACTCCAACACCGGATACGAGCTGCTCGGCATGGTGATCGAAAAGGTCACCGGGCGGAGCTGGCAGCACGAGGTGACCGAACGCGTCATCAAGCCGTTGCACCTTGACACCATGTACCTGCCGCGCACCAGGGAATACGGCCTGCGCGGGCCGCATCCGCACGGCTACCTGCCGGTCCCCGGCGCGGCCCGGCTCGCGGACATCACCGAGTTCGACCCGTCCAACTTCGGCGCGTCCGGCATGCTCGTGTCCACCCCGCGCGACTTCAACCGGTTCCTGAGCGCACTGGTCGACGGCGATCCCCGGCTGCTGTCGCCCGCCATGCTGGCGGAGATGAAGCGGCCGGATCCGGCGACGGACCTGTGGCCCGGTGCGCAGTACAGGCTCGGTCTGATCCGCACACCGCTGACCTGCGGCGGCTACTTCTACGGCCACAGCGGTGACGTACCCGGCTACTCGACCTTGAGCGGCGTGGCCGTCGACGCCGAGGGGCGCACCGGCCGCAGCGCCACCGTTGCCGTCACCCAGATGGCAGGCGGTATGGAACAGGGAATGAGCCTGCTCAGGACGGTGGACACCGCCTTGTGCGACCGGAAGACGACTTGAGGACGCGTTGTGTGAACGCGATTCCGAACACGACGGCACTTGACTCCGCGGCCGGGTCGCAGCGAGATCGCGAGACCGGCGAGTTCGCGCCGCTCGCGTTCCCGCGGCGCGGGTCCCGGTCGATCAAGGGGAACCCAGGAAGCCGGAGACCGCGGCCAGCCATCGCTCGGGCGCGCGGCGGTGGATCCGGTGTCCGGCCGGGATCGTGACGGTGGCCGACCCGGGCACCGCGCGGGCGAGGAGGTCGTACCGCGACTGGTCCAGATGGCTCTTCTCGCCACCGGCGAGGATGAGAGTGTCCGCGGTGACGGCGGAAAGGTCGTCCCACCACCGGGCCTGCGGCTCGCGGAGTTCGGCGATGACCGAGCGGAACAGCGCCGGGTCGCACCGTTCGCGGTTCAGGAGGGCGAAAGCGCGCATCGCCAGGCCGCCCGCCCGCCCGCGCGAAGCCGCGCCGTCGCCGGAATCCTTGGGCGGCACCGGCATTTCTTCGAGCACCAGCCGTATGACGCGCTCGGGTCGCGCCGCCGCCACCATGCTCGCGACGAAGGCGCCGAGCGAATGCCCGACGAGCGTCACGCGTTCGAGCCCGCGCTGGTCGAGTTCACGGAGCACGTCGTCGCGGAACGCCGTCAACGGGTATTCGCGGCGGCGTTCCGCACCGCGATGACCCAGCAGCGGCGGGCAGTGCACGCGACAGCCGAGATCGGCGAGGCCGGGAACCAGCGGGTCCCAGGTCTCCGGGCTGCTCGCCGCGGCGTGCAGGCACATGAGCTCGGTCATGGTCCATCTCCTTGGTATGACTGGATTCGAGGACTTGGTCGGCCCGCGACGAGCACCGCCCGCGCGCGATCCCGGTGTGCAGCACGGTGCTCACCGGCCCCGGCCAGGACGCGGCCCCGAGACTTCAGCAGCGGGTTCCACGCGCCGTGGCAGCACGCGGCCGCGGTCAAGACCCCCGGTACGATCACGTAGACAACGTCTACCATCCTGCGATAGACCTTGTCTACGCATCCCCGGGAGAGGACATATGACGGAGGACGACTTGCGCGGCCGGCTACTGGACGCCGCCGCCCAGCTCCTCGACGCGGACGGCGCCGACGCGGTGACGATCCGCGAGACGGCAAGACGATGCGCCGTGTCACACGGGGCGCCGCGGCGCTACTTCCCGTCCCGCACGGCACTGCTGGGATATCTCGCCAACCGGGTCGCCGCCGATCTGACCGCCGACCTCGACGCGACGGACGGCTCGGCACGCGCACTCGCACTCGCGTATGTCGCGTTCGCGGCGCGCCGTCCCCACGCGTTCGACCTGCTCACGCGGCACGATCTGGTGCACGCCTCCGGCGCGGGCCTGCGCTCGGCCACGCTCCCCCTGGTCGAACGGTGGCGCGACGCGTGGCGAGCGCGGCATTCCGCGGGCACCGACGCCGACGCGATCGCGCGCCTCGCCGCCGTGCACGGCGTCGCTTCCCTCGTTTCCCACCGTGCCAACGAAGTGATCGGAATCGACCCGGACGACTTCGTCGACCTCGCGCTCCGCACCGGCGGTGGGCACGGTTGACCTAGCCCACTAGTTGGCTAGCATGTTGTCGTGGGTGAGGACGTCAAGCAGTTCAACGTGTACCTGCCGGTCGAGCTGATCAAGCGGGTCAAGCACCGTGCCATCGAGACGGAGCTGTCCTTGTCGGCGCTGGTCGCCGACGCGCTGCGCACCTACCTCGGCGAAACCCCGACACCGGAAACGGAGAGCTGACATGAGCACCCAGGGCATCGACGCCGTCTTCCTGGAGACGCACAACTGGGGCAAGGCGGCGAAGTTCTTCCAGTCGCTCGGCTTCACGCTGGAGTTCGAGACCGGCCACGACTCCGGCCAGCTGCGGGGAAACGACGGTCCCCCGGTCTTCATCGCCGAAGTCCCCGAAGACCGGGAAACCCGGGCGCAGCTCGTGCTGAAGGTGGCCGACGCGGACGCGGTCGAACTCGACCCCTCGGTCGAGGTGGTCGCGCCGTTCGAGGACACCCACCACGGCACCAGGGAGATGACGGTCCGCGACCCCGACGGACGGCTCTGGACGCTGCAGGCTCCGCCGAAGGGCTGAGCGTCAGCGCAGCACGAGCGCGAGCACGAACAGGCCGGACGCGACGATCCCGGCGAGCGACCGGACGTGGTTGCCCGGATGCCACGCGTCGTAGTACTCGCGCCAGCGGCGTTCCGCGGCGGCGTCGATCTCGCCTCGGTCCAGCGCGTTGTTGCGCGGCACGTGGAACGCCGCCGTCATGCCGATGATCCCGGCCAGGTAGACCAGGCAGCCGGCGAGCACGAGCCACGAGCCGGAGCCCTGCCAGCGGACGACCGAGAACACGGCGGCCGCGACGTCGACGAGCGCGGTGCCCATCATGGCGAGCATGAGCGGCGGCTTCGGGGCGAAGACGTTGATCGACCGCATCGCCGCCATCGCCTCCCCCGGCGGTAGCCGGTCGAGCGCGGGCATCACGAAGGACGAGAAGGCGAAGAACACGCCGCCGACCAGGCCGGAGCCCAGAGCGGCCACGAAGGTCAGCACGGTGTCGATCACGAATTTGCTCCCGAAGTTCCGAATTCCACCCCAGTGCACGGATATAACGTCGTGTGCGCTCCGGTCGTTACGCACGCCCCGCGAACTCGATGTACGGAGCGGATCGGGGCGCGGTGGGCGACCGGCGCCACGCGAGGCGAGCGATCCGGCGGAGCAGCGCGCCCCGCCGGGTCCCTGAAGGGCGCCTTGAGGGAATCCGATGCCGCGAGGGGCGCCTTCAGGGCACGCGGCAGGAAGCGCCGAGCCAAGCATCTCTCAAGGTCACCGGGGCATAGCGGGCCAAGGCATGCCCCGACATCCACTCCTAGCCGACGGTCTTGTCGACGAAGCACCATCGCCAGTTCTCGCCCGGTTCGAAGCTGCGCATCACCGGGTGCCGGGTGTCGTGGAAGTGACCCGTCGCGTGGCGGCCCGCCGAGGAGTCGCAGCAACCGACGTGCCCGCAGGTGAGGCACAGTCGCAAGTGGACCCACGTGGTGCCTTCGGCGAGGCATTCCGCGCATCCTCCGGGGGCCTCGGCTTCGACGTCAGCAGCCTTGTCCAGGTGCTCGCACGAGCCTGCCGTCTGCGCGGGGGTGTTGAGCTCGCGGCCTTCTTCGAGCGGGCGTTCCTCGGCGCGGTCGAGCATCGACTCCTCGATGTCGAGGCGGTTGAGGACGCGGCGCAGCACTTCGTCGTCGGCGATACCGCGGTTTCGGGCGGCGAGGAATTCTTCCCGCTCGGCTTCCAGCATTTCCAGGCGCAGCCTGCGATAGGCGGCGCTCGGCGTCTCTTCGAGCGCACTTTCGCGGCCCAGCTGCTCCCAGGCGCTGTCCGAGCGGTGCATGAGGCGATCGCGCAGGCGCTCGATGACGTCGTCGGGGTCTTCCGGCCTGCGCACTTCCTTGAGCCGCCGCAGCGCGGCGCGCGCCATGTCGTGCTGCAGGGCGGCTTCCTGCAACGCGTCCTCGGCCGGATCGGGCGCGGGCAGCTTCAGCGCGCGGACGAGCTTCGGCAGCGTGGTGCCCTGCAGGCCCAGCGTGCCGGCCACCACGACGAACGCCGCGAACACCAGGATCGCGCGCTCGGGGGTGTCCGGTGGCAGCACGAACGCGGCGGCGAGGGTGACCACCCCGCGCATCCCGGCCCAGCCGATCACGATCGTGTAGGACCACCGCCACGCCTTCAGCCCGAACAGCCGCCTGCTCAGCCCGATCAGGAACATCCACAGCATCCGGGTGCCCAGCGTCGCCGCCAGGATCACCGCGCACACCACGACGATCGTGCCGGTGCCGAGATCGCTGCGGCCGACCTCGGCGAGGATGGCCCGTAGCTGCAGGCCGATCAGCAGGAAGACCGCGTTCTCCAGCAGGAACTGGATCGTCTGCCAGTTGATCCCGCTGGCCAGCCGGGACGCGCCGGACTGCATGCGCGGCGACGAGTGCCCGAGCCAGATCCCCGCGACGACGACGGCGAGCACGCCGGAGCCGTGGATCGCCTCCGCGGGCACGTAGGCGATGAACGGGAGCGCGAGCGACAGCGCGGTGTCGGTTACCGTGTCCTCGAGCCGCCCGCGCAGCTTGCACGCGCACCAGCCGACGATCCCGCCGACCACGATCCCGCCGCCCGCGGCGAGCAGGAAGTCCCCGCCGACCTGGCCGAGGCTCACCGTGCCCGCGATACCCGCGATCGCGGTGCGCAACGCGACGAGCGCCGCGGCGTCGTTGATCAGGCTCTCCCCTTCGAGCAGGCGCACGATCTTGCGGGGCATCCCGACCCGCCGCGCCACCGCGCTGGCCGCCACCGCGTCGGGCGGGGCGACCACCGCGCCGAGCGCGAACCCGGCGGCGAGCGGCAGCCCGGGGATGACGAGCCAGGTGACCACGCCGACGCACGCCGTGGTGAACACGACGAGCCCGACCGACAGCAGCGCGATCGAGCCGCGGTTCGCCCGCAGGTCGATCAGCGAGGTCTGGATCGCGGTGGCGTAGAGCAGCGGCGGGAGCAGTCCGAAGAGGACCAGCTCCGGCTGCAGCGGGAAATCGGGGACACCGGGGACGAACGACAGCCCGACGCCCACCGCGACGAGACACAGTGGAGCGGGCAGGTCGAAGCGGCGGGCGAGCGTGGTGACCAGCAGTACGGCCACCACGAGCCCGACGAGCTGCGCGGCGATGTGCACGGGACCATCATCACCCGAAGCCGCCGTGACAGCTCACCTGCCGGGCCTCCAGGGGGAAGCGCGGGGTGGCCGAAAATTCGGTCCACCCGGCGCCCGGGGTTTTCACCAGGTGTTCGGATACCGAAAAACCGTCATCTGAATACTCCTGGTGCACAAGAGGTTCCGGCCGACGCAGCGACCCTGGCCGGTCCAGGACCACCACTCCGGCGCTATGCCCGGCGCGGTTCGGCCGAGTACTGCCCGGACAAGGACGATCGAGCCTTCAGCGGGCCGTGACGGCTCACGCGCCAGAGCGAACCCAGGTCGGCACCAGCTCCAGCACTTCCGGCTCCTCGCCCAGTTCGCGATCGCCGTCCCAGGCGGCCGCGAACCGGTCATGAGCATCCGCGTCCGCGAAGGCGGTGAACCAGGCGAAGACCCGCTCGCCGGTCCGCACCGGGAGCGCGGGGAACGTGTTCTCCGCCGGTTCGGTCAGGTACCAGGCCAGCGGCGGTGCGCCGACGTCGGTCATCGCCATCGCGACGACGTCCTCGAACAGGCGGACCACCCGCTCCTCGCCGTCACGCGGAACCGGGCAGATCGTGACGCGGACGAAGCCCGCGGAGGACGGGATTTCGTCGAGCGCGCGCACCGGGCGGAGCAGGAGCACGTTGTCGGAATCGACCATGGTCGCGTTCGCGGCGTCGCGGTGCGCCTGCCACACCGGTCCCCCGTAGAACGCCGTCAGCGCTTCCTCGCGGGCCGCCATACCGGAGAACGCCCGCAGCCACACGAACCGGTCCGGGTTCCGCCGGTCGCGGAACCGGCCGGGAATCCGCATGTCGCACTCTTCCTGCGCGCCAACGAATTCGCGGTCGAACAGCTCGATGAGATCGTCGCGGCGACCGGGGTGGAGCGTGTACTGGCGCAGTTCGAGCACGGCGTCGGCCATCGGTACCTCCCAGGAGAACGGATCCCGGAAGATACGCCGTCTTCACTGACACCTGCTGTCAGTGAAGACGGCGTATCTCGGGCTCGGTCCTCACTCGTGCAGCGGTCGTACCTCTACCGAACCGAAGTGCGCGACCGGATGCGCGGCCGCGATCTCGGTCGCCTCGTCGAGGTCCGCGCACTCGATCAGGTCGTAGCCGGCGACGTGCTCGGTCGTCTCGGCGAACGGCCCGCTCGACAGCACCACCTCGCCACCCCGCGTGCGGACGGTCGTGGCGTCACTGGTCGGGCGCATCTCCGAGCCGTGCAAACGTCGATCACCCACCTTCGCCAGCCACTGCTCGATGTTCGGCGTACCCGGGGGCACGACGACCTCGTCACCGACGCGGATGAGGAGCATGTACTTCACGTTTTCTCCGTTCTTCCCTGCCATCTCTCACGACCAGGTCGAACGGGACCGGCCCAGGAGGACATCCCCCCGCCGATTATTTCGCCGGACTCACCCGGGACGCTTCGAGGCGCTCCCGCACCTGGGCCGGGGTCACGGTTTCGGCGCGCACGGGCGGCTCCGCGCGCACGTGCGCGGCGAGTGTCCGGCGGGTCATCGGCAGCGCGCCCGACAGGATCGCCAGCTTCGCCTTCGGCGACGACGACGCCCGCACGGCCAGCCTCGCCGCGGGCACGACGGCGCGGTCGAGGACGCCGGGCTGGTCGAACCCGCCGAGTTCCCGCATCCACTTCGGCAGCGTGGCGATCGTCGCGGGTGCCATGAACCTGCTCGCCCACCAGAACCGCGCGGAGCCCTTCCCCCTCGGCACGCGCAGCAGGTAGTGCATGCCCTCGTTCGCCCGCTCCGAAGTGCACAGCGCCGGGCGGACGGTGGCGAAGTAGTCGCGCACGTCGTCCCGCGAGGCAGGCACGTCGGACGGCTTGCACGTCTGCAGTTCCGCGGCGAGCACCGACTCCGCCCAGTAGCGCCGTTCCTCGTCCGGGGTGAGCGGACCCGGACCGTACTTCTCGTAGCACTTGAGCACCGAATGCCACCCGGTCACGTGGATCCAGAGCTGGGACGCGGGGTTGTTGGCGCTGTACCGCTTCCCGCTGACCGGTTCGATGCCGGTGGCCTTCGCGTGCACCTTCATCAGGAAGTCCGACGCCTCAACGGCAGTGCGGCCGTCGGCGACCGCGACGGTGAGGAAGTACGCGAGGGTGCGGTCGAGCCTGCCGACCGGATCGGTGTAGATGCCGCGCTGGTCCGCCACCGCCGCGGTCAGGTCCGGGTCGAAGTGCTCCAGCACGACCGAACGCTGGAAGCCGACCAGCGCGGTCGGACTGGTCCACACCTTCCAGGTCGGCGAGCCCGGCCCGAAGAACCCGTAGTCCTCCGGCGTGGTCGTGAGTTCGCGAATGGCCATCGTCGGCCCCTCCATGGCTTCATCTCGTAGGCACCGGCCAGCGCGGCGACGCCGCGCCACACCTGGCGAAGGTCGTGTCGTCCACGACGGGCTTGCGGAACACCGGCGCCGCCACCCGAGTCTCCCTCGTGCCAGCAATTACTACTGTCGAGTAGTATTTGCTTCCACTATGCTACGAGGAAGTAACTTTGTCCATACGGCAACGGAGGCGCGGTGGGGACCGAGGCACGGGCGGCGGCTCGCGGAGAACGCAAGCGCCGCACCTACGCGGCGCGGATACCGGCGAGCCAGCGGCGCACCGAACTGCTCGACGCCGCGTTGCACCTCGTGGTGACGAAGGGGCACAGCGCGGTGACGATGAACGCCGTCGCCGAAGAGGCCGGGGTGACCAAACCCGTTGTCTACGGCGTGTTCGTGAACCGGGCCGATCTTCTCGGCGCGCTGCTGCGCCGCGAGCAGGAGCAGGCGCTCCAGCAGATCCTGACGGTGCTCCCGGAACGCTTCGAGGAGCACCTCGGCGACGACGACCCCGGCGCCGTGGTCGCCGACGTGCTCGCGAAGTTCCTCCGCGCCGTGCGCGCGAAACCCGAGCGCTGGCACTGCGTCGTGATGCCGATGGCGGATATGCCACCGGAGTTCCACGCCGCGCGCGAACACGCCAGGGCGCAGGTGCTCGCGAGCGCCGAAGAGCTGGCGGCGGCGTTCCTCACCGCGGTCGGCTCTCCCGCCGGTCTCGACGCGGACATCGTCGGCAACACTGTGGTGACCCTGTTCGAGATGGCCGCGCGGCTCGTCCTCGACGACCCGGCGCGGTTCCGGCCCGAGCGGTTCGTCACGGCGATCCAGGCCGCCATCGGCTTGATGCACCCGCGGGAGAACCAGTGACGGCCGACCGGATCGACCCGCCCATGGTGGCCGACGAGCGCACGATGCTGCGCGCCTACCTCGACTACCACCGTGCGACGCTCGCGCTCAAGTGCGAGGGCCTCACCGACGACGAACTGCGCCACCGGTCGATGCCGCCGTCCACGCTGACCCTGCTGAGCCTGGTCCGGCACCTGGCCGAAGTGGAGCGCGTCTGGTTCCGCCGCGTGATCAACCGCGAGGACCTCCCGCTCGTCTGGTCGGCCGACGGCGACTTCCAGGTCGCCTACGACGCGAGCGAATCGACCAGGACCGAGGCGTTCGACGCCTGGCGGGCCGAGGTCTCGCACGCACGGCGCATCGAACGCGAAGCGCCGTCGCTGGACATCACCGCGCCGGGGCGCAACGGCGAAGACGTCTCGCTGCGGCTGGTGATGCTGCACCTGATCCACGAGTACGCGCGGCACAACGGCCACGCCGACCTCCTGCGCCAAGGGGTCGACGGGACCGTCGGCGTCTGAGCGCTGGTTCAGGCCAGCGAGGGCAGCAGGTCGGAGAACTCGGCGAGGAACCGGTCGACCATCCGCACCTCTTCGGGGTCGAGGCGGTGCGCCGGTTCACGGCAGTAGGCGCTGGCGAACAGCCCGCGCTTCGCCGAGATCAGCTTCTCGGCCGCGACGATCAGCTCGGTGTCGAGCATCCAGTAGGAGATGTAGGGCAGCACCCTGCGGTGCAGTTCGTCGCCACCCGCCTCGTCACCGGTGGCGAACCGCCGCCAGATCTCGACGTAGATCTCGGTGAACGAGCAGCCCGGCTGGCTGCCGACGGCACCGCGGCGGTAGGCGTCGGGCAACTGCACACCGGCGTACCCTTCGACGGCCGCCAGCGGCGGGTCGCCTGCCGCCAGCTCCGCGATGAGCGCGCCCGGCGGGCTCGACTCCACTTTGATCAGTGCGAGGTTCGGGTGCTCGCGGGCGATCGCGGCGATGGTGGCACCGTCCAAAGAGGTCCCGGTCTCCGCGGGCGCGTACTGCAGCACCAGCGGGGTCGGCGCGATGGCGTCGAGCACCGCGGACACGTGCGCGACGATCGCGCGACGGGACGGCGAAAGGAAGTGCGGCGGCAGCAGGTTGACCATGTCCGCGCCCGCCTTGACCGCCGCCGCCGCGCGGGCGACCGCGAGCCGGGTCGCGTGGTCCTGCACGGCCACGATCGCCGAAACGTCCGGACGCCGGGACGTCTCGTCGAGCAGCACACCGGTGAGCACTTCGCGCTCGCCCTCGGTCAGCTTGTGGAACTCCGAGGCGAAGCCGGGGAACATCACGCTCGTCACGCCGGTGCCGAGCACGTAGCGGACGACTCTGCGGAACCCGTCGACGTCGATGTCACCTGAATCGGAGAACGGCACCTCCAGCACCGGAGACACCCCGTTCACGACGGCGGTGGCACGGTCGGCGAGTGCAGGCGTTGCGGTCATCGGCGTTCACCCTTTCGCTTGTGCTACGACTTCGCGGGCTGGTCAGCGCCGAGCAGCCCGAGCACGGTGCCCCCGAGCACCGCGGCCCGCTCGGCTTCGCCGATGGTCCAGTCCGTGATCCGCGCGAGCTCGGACTTCGCCACCGTGTAGGGGGAATCGGTGCAGAACACACATCGGCCGGTCCCGATTTCGGGGTCGCGCCCGAACTCGCTGAGCACCGTGTCCCACGGCGCGTACGAAGTGTCGGCGTAGAGGTTTCCCGCGTGCCGTAGCGCGGGCGCGGCGTCGATCCAGAAGTCCGTCGCACCGCTGCGGCCCATCAGGAACCGCACCGACGCGTGCCGCCGCGCGAGCGTCGCCAGCGGAAGCGGCAGCGCCGTCGGGGGTGTGCCGGTGCGGACGTAGACCAGCCACCGCCGTTCCGCGGCGAACTCCAGCAGCGGGTCGAGCAGGCCGTCGAGCAGGTCGAAGCCCTGGAGCACCGGGTCCACCGCGAGCGCGACGGCGCCCTCCTCGGCCGCCTTCGCCAGCTCGTCGAGCGCGCCCTTGCCCAGCCACGGGTTCGCCACCGCGTAGGCGAGCAGCCGCCCGCCGGACTCCCGGGCGGCACGCGTGGTCAGTTCGTTGCCCTCGCGGTTCGCGACCGCGGTGCACCGCTCACCCGGCGCCACCAGCGCGCGGTCGATACCGAGCGCATCCATTGTGGACACCAGGGTGGCCGCGTCGAGCGCCACCTCCCTGCCATCGCCGATCCGGACGTGTCCGTCCACTGTGGTCATGACTCCCCCTCGACGGAAAGGCCGAGCGCGCCGAGCGCGTCGGCGTGCACGATGCCGTCGATCGCCTCCTCGGGGATCCTCGGCAGTTTCGTGCCTTCGAGGATGTCGTTGACCCGGCGCAGCCCGGCGATCGCCTCGCCGGTGTTGGCGATCGGGAAGTCGCTGCCCAGCAACAGCTTCGAGGTGCAGCCCCACTCGACGGCGGCGAGCAACGACTGGTAGCACACCCACGGCCGCAGGTAGATCGACGAGACGTCGGCGTAGACGTGCGGGTGCTTGCGGATGGTCACGACCGTCTCGGTGCCCCACGGGTGCCCCATGTGCGCCATCACGATCCGCAGCTCCGGGAACCGCAGCGCCACCTCGTCGGTGACCAGCGGGTAGGTGTAGCGCAACGGCGCGTGCCGCATCGGGGAGGCGCCCTGGTGGAACAGGATCGGCAGGCCCTCGCGTTCGCAGTAGCCGTAGAACGCCAGCGCCTGCTCGCACAACGGGTCGAAGTCCTGGTAGTTCGGGCCGAGCTTGACGCCGACCAGCCCGAGGTCCCTCGCGCGTTCCGTCTCGGCGAAAACGTTGTCCCACAGCGGGTTCACCGACAGGAACCCGATACGGCGCGACGGGGCGGCGGCGACGAACTCGGCGGTGGCGTCGTTCGTGCGCTCCGGCGGGTAGGGCAGCCCGGTCATCGGCTCTGGATCGTCCACCGCGATGTTGAACACGATGCTGACATCGGCGTCCGCCATCGCCTCGTCGTAGTCGGACCACGAGTTCGTGGTGGTCACCGGCCGGTCGGTGCGCCAGCTCGGGTACACCTTCTTCTCGTTCTCCGGCACCGCGTCCCGATGCGTCGGAGTGTGCGCGTGCACGTCGACGATCAAGCGAACCGCCTCCTCAGGTCTTCCCTCGGCACCGCGCCGAGCCCGGTGCCGGTGCCGAGCCGGACGCGGAAACCGTTGCTGTCCAACGGTGTTTCCAGGATGTCCTCGGCGTAGTAGTGCGCGCCGATGATGTCCGACGGGAACGCGCTCAGCGAGCCGAGCGCGCAGGCGACGTGCAGCTGCGCCGCCGCGCCGAGCCCCAGCTCGCCGTTGGAGCCGATCAGCACGTCGAGCCCGAACGCGCTGGCGAGCCCGCCCATCGCCACCGCGCGTCCCGGGCCGCCCGCCTTGCCGACGTAGAGGCTGATCACGTCGGCGGCACCGGCCCCGATCACCCTGACCAGGTCGTCGGTGCCGAACACCGCCTCGTCGGCGATCACCGGCAGACCTGTCGCGCGCAGGGCCGCCATGCCGCCGAGATCCCCCGGCGCCACCGGCTGCTCGACGAACGCGGGCGAGTACGCGGCGAGCGCGCGCACCGCGGTCGCCGCCTCGGGCCGGCTCCAGCCGCCGTTGGCGTCCATGCCGAGGAAGGCGTCCGGCCCGGCCAGCTCCCGTGCCTTCGCCATGCGCTCGACGTCACCCGCCACGCCGAGACCGACCTTGACCTTGAACGAGGAGAACCCGGCCGCGACCGCCGCCGCGTGCGCGCGCTCGATCTCGTTGCCGTCACCGGACAGCGACAGCTTGATCGGGACCTCCTCCCGGTACGGCCCGCCGAGCGCGGTGGTCAGCGGCACGCCGAGCGTGCGGGCGTAGGCGTCCCACAACGCGATCGAGACGCCCGCCTTGGTGAACGGGTTGGCCGCGAGCACTCTGTCCATGATGGACTCGAGGCCGCCGACGGGAGCAAGCGCCTTGCCGAACAGCGCGGGGGCGAGCACCTCGCGGACGAAGTGCTGGGCGCTCGCGGCGTCCTCGCCGCTCCACAGTGGAGTCGCGCTGACTTCGCCGTAGCCCTCGACGCCCTCGGTGGTGACCACCCGCACCAGCAGGAAGTCGGACCGGTCGTGCGCGCCCTTCGCACCGCGGACCACGAGGTCGCCGCGCGCCGGGAGGCTGACCGCGAGGGTGTGCAGCGCGGCGACCCTGGCGGTCATTTCAGCCGCCCGGCGAGCAGTGCCCTCGGTGTCGTCACGAGCATCTCGGTCTTCTGCTCTTCGGTGATCCCCCAGCCGTCGATCTCGGCGACCCGTGCGACCGCGTAGTGCTGACTGGCCTCATCGGACAGTCCGGCGTCGGTGCCGAACAGCACCTTGCCGCGGGGCGCGTTCGCGAGGATGTGCCGCGCCGCGTAGGGCGGTGTGCCGCAGATGCACAGGTAGAGGTTCTCGGTCTCGATGGTGAGGGCGAGCGCTTCGCGCCAGCAGTCGTGCAGCCCGCCGTGCCCGAGCACCACCGGCAGCTCCGGGTGACGGCGCGCGAGCGCGGCGATCTGGCTCGGCGTGGAATAGGGCGGCGTGCCGTCGTGGGACAGCAGGATGCCGCCGTGGGCGGTGACCACCTCGCAGATCGGGTCGAGCGCGGGCTCGTGCATGCTGAAGCCCTGCAGCCACGGGTGCAGCTTCAGCCCGGCGAGCCCCAGTTCGCCCATCATCCGCTCGGTCTCGGCGACCGCGTTGGCGTGGCGCGGGTTCACCGTGCCGAACCCGGCCATGCGGCTCCGGTCGGCCGCGACGAACTCGGCCAGCTCGTCATTGGACTCGGGTGTCGCGTTGAACAGGCCGTCGTGCGCGAGCAGGACCGCTGCGCCGATCCCCGCACCGTCCATGAAGGACAGGAACTCGCGCGGTCCGAACTCGGCGCCGCCGAGCCAGGTCCCGGTGTGCCACGCCGGGGTGTGCGTGTGGAAGTCGACCATCGGCGGCACCGTCCGGTCCGGCACCGTCCTGTCGGGCGCGGTCATAGGGCACCTCCGAGTTCCCCGAGTCGTCCGGCCAGCTCCGTCACGCATTCCTCCAGCCACGCGTTCCCGCGGGTCGCGTTCGCCCGCTCCGGTTCGTCGGTGTAGCCGTCGATGCGCCGCCACGCACCGGCGTCGTGCACGTCCACTCCCTCCACTGCGGACTCCGGCGGGATGGCGGGCCGCTGCCCGCGCTCCCGGACCAGTTCGGGCCGGACCGCGAGCACCATCGACGTCTCGAACTCCCCCGCGTGTCCCGGTACCGGCGTACCGTCTGCCGGCGCGGCGAGCAGTTCCCAGTAGTGCACGATCGCGACGATCATGCCGTGCCGCGCGGACAGCGTCGCCGCGGCCGCGTGGCAGACCCCGCGGTTCCCGCCGTGGCCGTTCACGAGCACCAGCCTGCGCCCGCCGTCCTCGGCCACGGACCGGCCGAGGTCCGTCAGCACCGAGGTCATGGTCTCCGACGACAGCGACAGCGTGCCCCCGAACGGCAGGTGGTGATCCGAGGCGCCGAAGGCGAGGCACGGTGCGAGCACCAGGTCCCTTGCCGAGGTCGTCGCGGCCACCAGTGCCGCGCGCTCGGCGACCGTGCCGGCCAGCAGCGCGTCCGTGCCGGTCGCCAGGTGCGGCCCGTGCTGCTCGGTCGCGCCGATCGGGAGCACGACGATCCCGTCCGGCAGGATCGCCCTCAGCTCGTCCCTGGTGCACTCCGCCCAGCGCCACAGCGTCATCGCGCGCCCATTTCGGTGGCGACGCGCTCGCTCGTGGCCAGCGCGGCGAGCCCGTCGGCGAGATCGGGGCTCGGCGCGCGGCGCACCCCGGTCATCAGCTCGACGAACCTCGTGAGCTGCCGGTCGAAGCACCGGGTGGCCCGGTCCGGCTCGAACGCCACCTTCTCCACGCTCCGGCCGTCGTCCAGCGTCAGATCGAACGTGCCGCCGTCGATCAGCACGTGACCGCGGTCGCCGAGGACGCTGATCTCGCAGCGCGGCAGCGCGCCGGTGAGCCAGCCGAACTCGGCCAGCACGACCGTCCCCTGTGGATAGTCCAGCCGTGCCCCGCACAGGTTCGGCTCGGCGAGGCCCTGCCTCGTCGCGAGCGACCACCCGTCCCGGATCTCCGAAGGAGGCCCGCCGAAGAGGAAGGAGAACCAGTCGAAGACGTGCGCGCCCTCGTGCACCACCGGCATCCCGTGCCGCAGTGTCTCTTCCAGGCGAGCCGCGTGCGCGGGATCGGACTCGTCGCGCCGTTCGTCGTAGATGTGCGCGCGCACCAGCAGCGGGCCGCCGAGACGGCCTTCGGCGATCCACTCGCGCAGCAGTTCCAGTGCCGGATCGTGCCGGTAGGTCAGCCCTACCTGCACCCGCGCCCGCTCGTGCTCGGTCAGCGCGTCCAACGCCTTCGCCTCCGCGAGCGAGGTCGCGATGGGCTTCTCGGCGAGCACGAACCGCCCGGCCTTCGCCGCTTCGACGACCAGCCCCGTGGTCACCCACGGCGGTGTCGCCAGCACCACGCCGTCCACACCATCCACTTCGGACAGATCCGGATAGGACGGTGCACCCACCGCGAAGGCGGCCGACTCGCGGCGTTCGGCGTCGGGGTCCACCAGCGCGGCGATCCGCACGTCGTGGCTGCGCAGCAACGCGGGCAGGTGCGCGCCGAGCGCGATGTCGCCGAGACCCACCAGCGCGATCGCGGGGGTCATCCCCGCACCCGCTCGTCCAGCGACGGGATCGCGGCCAGCAGCGAGCGCGTGTACTCGTGCCGCGGGTTCTCGAAGATCTCCTCGCGGGTACCCGTCTCGACGACCTCGCCGCGGTGCATCACCGCGAGCCGCGGCGCCATGTACCGCACCACCGCGAGGTCGTGCGACACGAACAGGCAGGTGAGCCCCAGCCGGTCCTGCAGATCCCGCAGCAGCTCCAGTATCTGCGCCTGGATCACCACGTCGACCGCGGAGACCGCCTCGTCGAGCACCAGGAACTCGGGCTCCAGCGCGATCGCGCGCGCGATGTTGACGCGCTGGCACTGCCCGCCGGACAGCTCGCGCGGATACCGCCCCGCGAACGAACCGGGCAGGCCGACGAGGTCGAGCAGTTCCGCGACCCTGGCCTTCCTCGCCTGCTTCGACGCGCCTTCGTGCACCGCGAGCGGGAGCCCGATGATGTGCTCCACGGTCTTGCGCCGGTTCAGCGAGCCGATCGGGTCCTGCAGCACCACCTGCATCTCGCGGCGCTTGCGGCGCAGTTCGCCCTTGCCGAGCGAGAACAGGTCGACGCCGTCGTAGCGGACGGTGCCGGAGGTCGGCTTGTCGAGCCCGAGGATGAGCTGGCTCAGCGTCGACTTCCCGGACCCCGACTCGCCGACCAGGCCGAAGGTCTCCCCGCGCTTGATCTCCAGCGACACGTGGTTCACCGCGGTCACGCCGGTGCCGAACCGGCGGACCAGGTCGTCGGCCTCGACCAGCACGTCACCGGCCTCGGTGGCCGGTGTCGCGGGCTCGCGGTCGAGGGTGACGACCGCGCCGAGCAGTTCCTTGGTGTAGGCGTGTTTCGGCTCGGTGAGCACCTCGCCGAGCGCGCCGGACTCCACGATCAGCCCCGATCGCATCACGTGGATGTGCCGGCACAGCGTCGCGGCCACCGCGAGATCGTGGGTGATGAACAAGATCGCCATCCCGCGCTGCTCGGCGAGCCGGTCGAGCAGCGCGAGGATGCGGGCCTGCGTGGTGACGTCGAGCGCGGTGGTCGGCTCGTCGGCGATCAGCACGTCCGGCGAGCACGACACCGCCATCGCGATCATCACCCGCTGGCGCATACCGCCGGAGAACTGGTGCGGGTAGTCCTTGACGCGCGCCGCCGCGTCCGGGACGCCGACCTCTTCGAGCAGTTCGACGGCGCGCGCCCCCGCGTCCTTCGCCGAGATCTCCTGGTGCGCCCGCACGGCTTCGACGAGCTGGGCGCCGACCGTCCGAACAGGATTCAGGCAGGACAGCGGGTCCTGGTAGATCATCGCGATCCGGCCGCCCCTGGTGCGCTCCATGTCGCGTTCGGACGCGGTGACCAGGTCGTGGCCGTCGAACCGCACCGCACCCGCGGTGATCACCGTCGGCTCGGGGTTCAGGCGCATGACCGACAGCGAGACCATCGTCTTGCCGCTGCCCGACTCGCCCACCAGTGCCGCGCGTTCCCCCGCGCGCAGCGTGAGGCTGACGCCGTGCACCAGCGACTTCGGCTCGCCGGAAGTACGGACGCCGACGTGCAGGTCGTCGAGCCGCAGTACGTCCGCCTTGTCCTCGGTGCTCATGAGCCGCTCCGGTGCAGGACCTTCTGCAACTGGTCCCCGATCGTGTTGAGCGCCGCGATCGCCGCGATGATCAGCAGCGCGGGCATCAGCGGGTACCAGAGGGATTCGTACAGGCGGTCGTAGCCGAGCTTCAGCAACGTGCCCCACGAGGCGTCCGGCGGCTGGATGCCGAGCCCGACGAAGCTCAGCGTGGCCTCCAGCATGAGCGAGGTGGCCACGTTGAGCGACGCCTGCGCCAGCAGCGACGGCATCGCATTGGGCAGTACCTCGGCGAACAACGTCCGCGTCCTCGACACCCCCACCGCGTCGAGGCCGTGGACGTAGTCCGACTTCAGTTCCGCCAGCACCGCCGAACGGGCGATTCGGGCAGTCAGCGGCGCCATCAGCAGCCCCGCCACCACGGTCATCGCGACCAGGTCGGAGCCGAACGCGGCGACGAACACCAGCGCGAACAGGATCGTCGGGATGGCCAGCGCCGCCTCCGCGACCCGCATCAGCACCTCGTCCACCCAGCCCGGCCGCGCGGCCGCGACCAGTCCCCAGGTGACGCCGACCACGAGCGCGATGAGCGTGGCGCCCGCGGCGAACCCGAGCGAGAGCTGCCCCGCCTGCGCGACCCTGGACAGCAGATCGCGGCCCAGCTCGTCGGTGCCGAACGGGTGCGCGAAGCTCGGGGCGGCGAACTTGGTGCGCGCGTTGATCTTCGTGGCGGACTGCAGCGCGAACGGCTGGATCGCGGCGAGCACCACGAACACCGCGAGCACCACCACCGCGGCCACCGCGGGCGGGCGGGCGAAGAACCGCTTGAGCAGCCCCGGCCCCGCCTGCTCGCTCGCACCGGGCAACGGCTCCGGTTCTCCCAGCGGCGACGACGCGCCGGGATCGACGGCGGTCATGCGGTAGTCACCTCCCCGACGCGCAGCCTCGGGTCGAGCACCCCGTACAGGATGTCGACGATCAGGTTCACCAGTACGAAGATGGCGGCCAGCAGCAGCACGGTGCTCTGGATGACGGCATAGTCGCGTTTGTACACCGAGTCGACGATCAGCGAGCCCAGCCCCGGCCAGCGGAACACGTACTCCACCACGACCGCGCCGGAGAGCACCGCGCCGACGGTGATGCCCAGCGACGTCAGCGCGGGCAGCAGCGCGTTCGGCAGCACGTGCCGCAGCACCACCGCGCGGCGCCGGATCCCCTTGCCCACCGCGGTCCGCACGTGCTGGGAACCCTCCACTTCGGACAGTGAGGCGCGCAGGTACCTGATCAGCGGAGCCGACAGGCAGATGCCGAGCGTGATCGCGGGCAGCGCGAGCGCGGCGAGGTTGCCGAAGAAGTCGGTGGTGGGCGCGACGTAGTCCTTGTTCCCGACGATCCCGAGCTTCACGGTGAACAACGCGATCAGCACGATGCCGAAGACGAACGGCGGCGCCGCCATGCCCAGTGTCGTGTAGCCGCCGACGAACCGGCCGAGCCACTTGCTGCGCAGCACCGTCGGTGCCACCGCCAGCACCAGCGCGAGGATCACCGCGAGCACCAGGCCCGCGAAGGACAGCTCCAGCGTCGGCCCGATCCGCTGTCCGATCAGGACGTCCACATCGAACTGGCTGAAGTAGGAGCGGCCGAGGTCACCGGAGAACAGGCCAGCCACCCAGTGCCAGTACTGCACCGGGATCGGGTCGTTCAGGCCCAGCTCGCCCCGCAGCTCGGCCAGCGCGCGCGGGTCGATGCCCTGCGCCGCCCCGACCTTCGTGATGGTGGGGTCGCCCGGCAGCAGCCGCAGCACCACGAAGATCAGGATCGACACCAGCACCAGCATCAGCACGCTGGCCCCGAGCCTGCGCAACACGTATCGCGTCATGCCGGCGTCCAAGCTAGGCCGCGAATCCGGCTTCTTCGAGGTGCAGAGTCCCCTCCGCCTGCACCCACGCGCCGCGCACGTTGCCCTGCGCCACCGAGAGGAACGCGGTGCTGCCGAGCACGATGATCGGGTTCTCCTTGTTCAGCACCTGCTGCGCGGTCTTGAACGCCGCGTCCCGTGCCGGACCGTCCCCTGTGGACTCGATGGTGGCGACCGCGTCGTTGTACTCCTTCGGCGCGGCCCAGTTGCACTCGCAGGTGCCCTGCGAGCCCTCGAACCAGGAAAGCGCGTAGCTGTCCGGCAACGGGGTGAACGACACGTAGTTCGCGGCGAGCATCCCGGGGAACTGCTTGCCCTTCGGGTAGAACTTCGCGCTCCAGGTGGCGTTCTCGTTGCTCTGGATGTCCAGCGTGATCCCGATCTTCTTCAGGTCCTCCTGCAGGATCTGCGCGATCGTGGTCCACTCCTGGTTGCTGCCCGCCTTCGTCCAGAAGGTCAGCTTGGCGCCGTCGGTGACGCCCGCTTCGGCGAAGAGCTGCTTCGCCTTGTCCAGGTTGAACTCGTGCTTCGGCAGGGCCTGGTCGTAGTACTTGTTCTTCGGGTTCACCACCACGTTGCCCGGCGTCGAAACCCCGTAACCCGCGTAACCCGCCTCCATCATCGCGTCCCGGTTCGCCGCGTACGACAGCGCTTCGCGCGCCTTCGGGTTGTTGAACGGCGCCGACTTGGTGTCCAGCTCCCACACCACGTAAGCGGCGGGCTCGGCGGCGGTCAGCAGCTGGCGGCCGTCGCTCGCGAGGTTCTTCACCACGTCAGGGGACACCGAGCCGAACACCGAGAGATCGCCGGAGCGCAACGCGGTCTGCGCCGCCGTCGCGTCGGCGTAGCGCGCGATCTTGATGCCGTCGAAATGCGGCTTCGCACCGAAGTACGCGTCATCGCGCGCCAGCTCGACGACCTGGTCCGGCACGAACGACTTGAGCTTGTACGGCCCGGTGCCGTTCGCGGTCTTGTTGACGTTCGCGATGTCGTCGACATCGGTCATCTTCACGTCGATGACGTCGGTGGGCAGCTCGGGGTTCGCGGTCTTGAGGTCCACCACCAGCGTCGCCGGGTCCGGCGCGCTGACCGCCTGCACCATCGCGATCTTCGCGGCCACCTGCGCGGTCGAGTTCGGCGCGAGCACCTTGTCGAAGTTCTTCTTCGCCTCGGTGGCGGTGAACGCCTTGCCGTTGTGGTACTTCACGCCGGGGTGCAGGTGGAAGGTCCACTTCTTGAAGTCGGGCGAGTGGTCCCACGAGTCGGCGAGATCGGGCTTCGCCGAGTTGTCCGGCGCCCACTTGCTCAACCCGCTCCACAGCAGCGTCTGCAGCTGGGTCTGCGCCGCGCTCGAGATCTTGTTCGGGTCGAGCTGGGTGACACCGTCGACCTGGCCGAACACCAGCGTGCCGCCGTCCTTCACCGGTCCCTGCCCGCTGTCGGCGGACGGCTTGACCTCCGGCCCGCCGGAACCGCCGTCGTCACCACCGCACGCCGCGGTGACCGCCGCCATGGTGACCGTCGCACACGCGACGGCGAGACCCCGTCCAACTCGCACGCGTACCTCCCGCTGTGATGCGGCCGCGTTCCCCAGTGGACCGTCGGACCGGCTCGGGTTGCTGCTGTGGGTTAAGCGCTGTTGTTACGTTATTTCGAAAATAACTTCTTCAAGCTGAAGATGGTAGAACCGCCGGTGGGCCCGCGCAAGGGTTTCACCGGCCGGTCAGAAGCCCCGCTTGGTGGAGATCTCCCTGCCGTGGCGCACCACCAGATCCACCGCGTAGGCCAGTTTCGGGCCCGTGAGGTCGCGCGAGAACCCGGTGACGCCGATGGACCCGCTCACCCTGCCCTCCGCGTCGAAGATCGGCGCCGCGAGACACGCGATGTCGGCCTGCTCCTCCTCGTCTTCGAGCGCGTAGCCGACCTGGCGGACCTTGGCGAGCTGGGTCCGGAACGCCCGCGCGCCCGACCGCGGCGCCTTCGGCCCGGTGCCCGCGACGAGTGTGCCGACCAGCGGCTCCAGCTCGGCGTCGGGCAGGTAGGCCGCGATCGCCCTGCCCAGCGCGGTCAGGTTGAACGGCGACACCTTGCCGGGATAGGTGTCGAACTGGATGAACCCCGGAGGCGCCGCCTTCGCCACGTAGACAACGGAAGTGCCGTCGAGCACGCCGATGTGCGCAGGCATGCGCAGTTCGTCGGCGAGCGCGCGCAGGTGTGGCTGCGCCACCTCGGACAGGTCCTCCTGCCGGATCAGCGGCGCCGCGAGGTCGTAGAGGCGCAGGGTCGGCCGCCAGAAGTGGCTGCGCCCGACCACCGTCCGCGTGGCGTATCCTCGCTGTTCCAGCGTGTACACAATGGACGCGCAGGTGGCCAGCGGGATCTCGGTGGCTCTGGCGAGCGCGGTGAGGGTGAGCCCTTCCTCGGCGCCGACGAGCTTTTCCAGCACCGTCAGCGCGCGGTCCACCGCGGGCGAGGCAGGCCGGTCCCCCTTGCCCTGGACGACCGGATCCTTCTGCGCCGTCATGGCCACCCTGCTTTCCCTTCGCTTGCCTTCACTTTCGCGCACTTCCGCAGCGCACGGCGGTGCGCGTGTCACCCACCAGAGTCACCGCAACGGCCCTAGCCGTGGCCTGACCCGGCGAGGAAGATCTTCATCTTCAGCTGTTCGTATTAATCTTCGATATACGGAGAATACTATGAAGGGTCCCCACTGGAGAGCACTGATATCCCTAGTCACCGCATCGTGCGTCGTCACCGCGCTCGCCACCGCACCCTCGGCGACCGCCCAGCCCGGCTCTGAACCGCCACCGCCGACGGCGCGCGTGAAGGACGCGCCACTGTCCGACATCAACCGCAACGTCGTGCCGCCCGGCGGCATCAAGGCCGCGATGACCGGCGGGAACACCGTCTTCGGCGACGTGCGGGAAGCCAATCCGCGCGCGGACGGCTACCGCCACATCGACACGCCCTCGCTCATCTCGAAACTCAAGCGCGAAGGGTTGAACACCTACGTCTACGGGATCTGGGACTCGCCCACCGACTGGGACGACCTCCGCACCGAGTTCGCGCCCGCGGCCGGTCGCGCCGGGATCCGGATCTGGGTCTACGTGGTACCCCCGTCGGAGTGCCTCGACAGCCCGATCCCGAGCCGCAGCGGCCGGTGCTCGCGGCCGTACAAGCTCGACTTCGTCTCGTGGGCACGGGAAATCGCGAAGCTCTCGGTGGCCAACCCGAACGTCGTGGCGTGGGCGATCGACGACTTCGTGATCGGCGCCAACGGCGAGCTGTTCACCCCGGAGTACATGCAGAAGATCGTGGACAGCCAGGACGCGGTGAACGCGAACCTCGGCTTCTACACCACCGCGTACTACGGCGAAGCGGTCAGCGACAGCTTCTACGCCCGCTTCGGCCCCTACATCGACGGCATCGTGTACCCGTACCTCGGGTACAGCAACAACACCCAGGACCCGTCCGCGGTCGGGCCCAACCTCGACAACATCCTGAAGCAGACCCAGCCGCGCGGGCTCGGCGTGCTGTTCCTGCTCTACGCCAACAGATTCCTCGACGCGGCGAACCCGCCGACGGAGGGCTACGTCGCCAAGTCGATCGGCAACGCGATGCCGTACGTGCGCGACGGCCGCATCATGGGCATCAACAACTACGGCCTGCCGCTGGCGGACAAACCCGCGCTGGTCGGGGACAACAGGGCGGCGCACGGCATCGGCCGGTTCTCGGTCGCGCTGGCGAACTACGCCGGCACGCGTGCCGGCGACTACGGGCAGGCGGAGCAAACCGTGCTGGTGAACCCGTTCGCGCGCCGCAAGACGATCTCGTTCGCCGATTTCGACTGGTACTACGGGAACCTGCCCGGCGCGGGGTACCACTACAAACAGCTGCTGGTGGACGGGAAGGTGGTGTGGGAGTCCGACGTCATCGACGCCGGCGGCGACACCTACCAGCAGCGGACCGTCGACGTGACCGAAGCGGTGCGCGGCAAGGTTTCGGCGACGATCGCGCTGCGGGTGCTCGACAAGAACGGCGTCGGCGACTACCCGCTCGACATCGGGTTCGACGACGTCCGCGGCGACGGGCTGCTCGTGCTCAACGGCGGCTTCGAGGGCGGTTGGGGCTGGAAGATCTCCGGCAACAACAAGTCGATCCTGCCGTCGATCGACCTCTACGCCACCGACCGGCCCGCCAGGATCAGGGACGCGGTCGCGCTGACCATGCGCGGCCTGCCCTACTTCGCGCCGCCGGTTCCCCCGGAGCGGCAGGGACCCGGGTACCGGACGGACAACTTCGCGATGTTCGGGCACGGCAGGCTCAGCCTGTCCGCGCCGCCGAAGACGCCGATCCCCGCGGGCGGCTGCGCTTCGGCGACGCAGGTGATGCGCGTCGACCCGTCGTCGGCGCGCTACGAGATCTCGTTCTGGGACTACGACCAGTACGCCAAGACGCAGGCGATCCAGAACTACCTGTCCAAGCGCCTGCTCATCGACGGCAACGAGGTCTACCACCACGACATCTCCGACGGCCCGGAGTACACCTGGATGAACGGCGACGGCGGGCAGGGCCCGATCGACATCAGCGCGTTCGTGCGCGGCAAGGACAGGGTCACCGTGTCCTACCAGCTGTGCGCGGACCGCCCGATCCCCGATCTCGCCATCGACGTCGGCATGGACACCGTCACCGCGGTGGGGCTCGACGTGCGCAACCCCGGTTTCGAGAGCACCGGGGACTGGGCACTGACCTCCACCAACCCGGTGCTCAAGCCGGCCATCAAGATCGTCCGCTGACCGCCCGTCCACTGTGGACCAATTGAACAGCCAGGACCCGATGCCCCGAAGGGACCCTTCGGGGCATCGGGATCCCTGGAGGTCACAGCGCTGATGCGCGCGTCGATTCCGGTGAGATCGGGAACTGGGGCGTGGAGCCCACTGGGGTCCCTGAAGGACGCCTTCGGGGAATCTGACGTCGCAATCTCGCCCCTCGCGGCATCCGGCACGGCGACGCCCATGCCCTGAAGGTGACCTTCGCGGCGTTAGATTCCCCCAGGGACCCCTTCACGGCATGAGCCTTGGCGATACCGACTTGCCGTGAAGGGCGCCTTCAGGGCATGAGCCTGGCGATGCCGACTTGCCGTGAGGGGCGCCTTCAGGGCATGGGCTTGGCGATGCGACCTGCCGTGAAGGGCGAGTTCGCGGCATCAGATTCCCTCAAGGGCGCCTTCAGGGACTCGGCGGGGCACGCTGCTCCACCCTGATCGCCCGCCTCGCGTCCCCGGTCCCCCACCGCGCCCCGCTCCGCTCCGGCTCGGCGCTTCCTGCCGCGGTCGCCCTGAAGGTGCCCTTCACGGCATCACATTCCCCCAAGGGCACCTTCAGGGGCATGCGCGGTGAACCTCACTGACCTCTCCAGGAGCAGCCGCCGCAGGGCGCGGAAGCGGACCCGTCAGTCGCCCGCGGCGTCCAGGAGGCGCCGGTACCGCTCGTCCCGCGAGGCGAGCAGCGCGGCGACCTCGTCCGGGGTGTAGTCGCGGAACCCGGCGCCGGCCTTGACGCCCGCGCGGCCGTCCGCGACGAGGTCCGTCAGCTCCGCCGGGACGGTGAACCGGTCGCCGTAGGCGGCTTCGAGGGTCTCCAAAATGCTCGTGTAGACGTCCAGCCCTGCCATGTCGGCGATCGCGAACGGCCCGAAAGCGGGCAGGCGGAAGCCGAAGGTCCGCCTGACGACGGCGTCGACCTGCTCGGGTGTCGCGGAACCGTCGCGGACGCAGTTGAGCGCCTCCAGGAACAACGCGAGCTGCAGCCGGTTGGCGACGAACCCCGCGCCGGCACCGACCTCGATCGGTTCCTTGCCGATCGAGGCCAGGAACGACACGACGCGCTGCAGGGTTTCGTCGCTGGTTTCCGGCGCACGGGCGACTTCGACCCCTGGCACCAGCTCGGCGGGGTTGAAGAAGTGCGTGGCGACGAAGCGGCCGGCGGCGGGGACCGCGCAGGCCAGGTCCTTGATCGGCAATGAAGACGTATTCGTGGCCAACACGGATGAACTGCCCATAGCGGGACCTATCCCCCGGTATACGTCGAGCTTCGCCCCCATGTCCTCGTAGACGGCTTCGATCACGAGATCGACGCCGTCGACGGCTTCCACGAGGTCCGCCCGCGGCTCGACGAGTTCTTCCAACGGCGCGTACGGAGTGCCGGGCGCCGCTTCGACCGCGCTCTCGTACCTTCGGCGAATCGCCCGCATTCCGTTGTCCACCGCCGAAGGGCGGTCGTGCACGCGGACGTTGACGCCGCCGAGCGCGACCGCGACCGCGATGCCCTGGCCCATGGTGCCCGCGCCGATCACCGCGACCGACTCGATGGGTTCGCCCATGACGTCCTCCTCGCCGAAGCACGGCGAGGAGGACGTCCCCTTGACATCCACCGCCGTCCCCTTGAATGTATACGTATTCAGAGCACGAAGGGCAAGGGTGTGGTCACCGCACGCGAAGTCGCGAAACTCGCCGGCGTCTCACAGGCGACCGTGTCGCGCGTGCTGCACGACCACGCGTCGGTCAGCGAGGACGCGCGCCGCAAGGTGCGGCGCGTGATGGCCGAAACCGGGTACCAGCCCAACGGCGCGGCGCGGGCGATGCGCACCAACCGCACCGGCACCGTCGGGCTGATCGTCGACGACATGACGAACCCCTTCTACCCCGAACTGGTCAGGGTGCTCGGTGCCGAACTGGGCGCGGCGGGGCTGCGGATGATCCTGTGGGACAGCGCGGGTCCCGGCGAACGCGCCGCACTCGACGCGATCGACCAGCGGCTCGTCGACGGGCTCCTGTTCACCACCGCCACCGCCGCGTCGGTGCCGCTCGCGCGCGCGATCGACCGGGGCGCCCCGGTGGTGCTGGTCAACCGCACCGTGCCCGATCTCGCGTGCGACCAGGTGGACAGCGACAACCACGCGGGCGCGGCGGCCGCGGCGAGGTACTTCGCGGCGGCGGGGCGGCGCGAGGTCGCGCTCGTCGACGGCCCGCGGGACGCGAGCACGGCGCGCGATCGCGGGGCCGGCTTCCGCGCGGGCTGCGCCGGCAACGGGCTCGAACTGCCGGAGTCGCGGATCGCCGGCGGCGGGCTCTCCCACGACGGCGGGCGCGCGGCGATGGCGCGCATCCTCGCCGGTGGCCCCGCGCCCTCGGCGGTCTTCTGCGCCAACGACTTCAGCGCCTTCGGCGCGCTCGACGCGCTCGCCGACGCCGGGCTCCGGGTGCCGGAGGACGTGTGGGTGATCGGGTACGACGACATCCCGATGGCCGCGTGGGGCGCCTTCGGCCTGACCACCGTGCGCCAGCCGCTCGCCGATATGGCGGCCACGGCGGTTTCCCTGCTGCGCGAACGGGTCGCCGAACCCGGCCGCGCGGTGCGGCACCAGCGTTTCCGCAACGACCTCGTGGTGCGGCGCACGACGAACGGGCAGGAGGTACTTCGATGATCGCGGTGATCACCGGCGCCGGGCGGGGAATCGGCAAGGCGATCGCGCTGCGCCTCGGCAGCGACGGCGCGACGGTGGTGCTTTCCGGCCGGGACGCCGAAACGCTCGAAGCGACCGGCGCCGAGTTGACCGCCGTCGGCGCGGAGTGGCGCGCACGGCCGCTCGACCTCACCGAACCATCCACTGTGGACGATCTCGCGGCATGGGTCGGGCGCGAGCTCGGCACCCCGGACCTGGTGGTGTGCAACAGCGGGGTCGGCGGCCCGTCCGCGCCGGTGTGGGAGGTCGAGCCCGCCGCATGGGAGGAGACCTTCGCGGTCAACACCGCGGGCGCGTTCCGCACCGTCCGCGCCTTCGCGCCGCCGATGATCGAGCGCGGCACGGGTTCGTTCGTGCTCATCGGGTCGATGACCGGGAAGCGCCCCCTCAAGCACCGGGCCGCCTACGCGGCCAGCAAGCTCGCGCTCGTCGGGTTCTGCCGCACCGCCGCGCTCGACCTCGCCCCGCACGGCGTGCGGATCAACGTGGTGTCACCGGGTTTCGTCGAAGGCGATCGCCTCGACTGGGTCGTCGGCGCACAGGCGGAGGCCACCGGAACCGACCAGGAGTCCGCCCGCGCGGCCATGCTCGGGGCGGTCCCGCTCGGGCGTTTCGTCGCGGCGTCGGACGTGGCGGCCACCGTCGCCCATCTCGCGTCGCCTGGCGCGGCTTCGATCACCGGCGAGGACGTCAACGTCAGCGCCGGGCTCGTCATGTACTGATCCCAGTCCCATTCGAGAAGAAGGGCGGTCCACCGATGGCGGAGTATCTCAAGCAGGGCTGGCGGCATGACGCCGCGCGCAGCGAAGAAGTGGTGAAGACCGTCAGCCGGATCCTGCACGACGTGGAAACCGAGGGGCTTCCCGCGATCCGGCGGTACTCGGAGCAGCTCGACAACTGGAACCCCGAGTCCTTTGTGGTCAGTGCGGACGAGATCGCGAAAGCCCGCGAAGCCGTACCGGACGAACTCGGGCGCGAACTCGAGTTCGCGCTGGGGCAGGTGCGCAACTTCGCCGCGAAGCAACGGGAAACCCTCACCGATCTCGAGGTCGAGACGCTGCCGGGCGTGGTGCTCGGGCACCGGCACATCCCGGTCGACGCGGTCGGGTCCTACTCGCCAGGCGGGCGGTACCCCCTCATCGCGTCGTCGATCATGACCGTCGCGGTGCCCAAGACGGCCGGGGTGCGGACGGTGGTCGCCGCGGCACCGCCGAGGGAGGCGGCCGGGATCTACCCGCCGCAGCTGTACACGATGGACCTCGCCGGCGCGGACGTGATCCTGTGCCTCGGCGGGGTGCAGGCGTTCGCCGCGCTGGCCTTCGGCGTCGAGGACGTCAAGGGCGTGGACATGGTGGTCGGCGCGGGCAACGCGTTCGTGGCCGAGGCGAAGCGGCAGCTTTTCGGCACCGTCGGCATCGACCTGCTGGCGGGGCCGACCGAGGTCGCCGTGATCGCCGACGAGACGGCGGATCCGCGGCTGGTCGCGGCGGACCTGCTCGGCCAGGCCGAGCACGGGCCGAACAGCCCGGCGCTGCTCGTCACCACCTCGCGCCCGTTCGGCCAGGCCGTACTGTCCGAAGTGGACCGGTGGCTGGCCGGTCAGTGGCCGACGAAGGAGGTCGCGGGCGCGGCGTGGCGCGAGCACGGGGCCGTCGTCGTCGCGGACTCGCTCGAAGAGGCCGCCGCCATCTCGGACTCCTACGCGCCGGAACACCTCGAGGTGCAGACCGCCGACGACGACTGGTACTTCGAGCACCTGCGCAACTACGGCTCGCTGTTCGTCGGCCCGGAGTCGACCGTGGCCTACTCCGACAAGTCGATCGGCACGAACCACGTGCTGCCGACCGGGCGCGCCGCGCGGTACACCGGCGGGCTGTGGGTCGGCAAGTTCCTCAAGACGGTCACCTATCAGCGGCTGACCCCGGAAGGCGGCGCGCTCGTCGCCCCGTCGACCGCCGCGATCGCCGACGCCGAGCTCATGTTCGGGCACGCGCTCACCGCGCGGCTCCGGCTGGAGGAGCGCACGGGTTCAACCCCGAGGTGACGCCGCGCGGGTGGCTGTGCAGGATGGGCCGGTGGATCGCGACGAGGACGGCATCGCCAGTGGCGGTGCCGACGACGACACCGGGCCCATCCGCCGCGTGCCCGGCGGCAACCCGGTCCCGCCCGGCGGCAGGCGACGCCGGGAAGACCGGCCGGGCCAGTCCGGGCGCCGGGCGCCGGCCCCGGCGGGAAAACCGGCCGAACGCAGGGAAGCGGCCAGCCGTGAGCCGCGGCAGCCCACCGGCGAAGCAGCGCCCGCCCGGCGGCCGAGACGAGCGGCGGACGGCGCGCGCGAGGAAACCGCGACCGTCCCGGCCAAACCCGGAACCGGCACCGATCGCAAACCGCCCGCAGGACACGGAAAACGGCAACCGCCGAAGAAGCGCCCACCGGTAGCGGATCCCGAGATCGGGCACGGCCACGGCCACGGGCACACACCGGCGGCGCCCGCGTCCCGGCGCGTCCGCCTGCTGCTGATCTGGCTGCTGGTGCCGATCGCGCTGCTGACCGTGGCTGGCACGCTCGTGCTGTACCCGTGGGGCTCGTCGTCGCCAACGAGCGCGGTGCCGCAGGGCACCCCGGTGCACGGCGAAATCACCTCGCTGGCGAACGGCCCGTGCCTCGCCGACGGTCAGGTGCAGGTCGGCGACCAGTCCCCGCCGGGCGGGGACAAGCCGTGCATGACCACCGAGGTCAGGATGAGCGACGGCGCCGCGGCGGGCCAGACGCTGAAGCTCATCATCCCGGTCGAGCCGAGCACGCCCCGGTTCTCGCTCAACGACTCCGTGGTGCTCGCCTACAACGGCGGCGACGCGCACGACCCGAACTCCTACCAGCTCGTCGACTTCCAGCGCGGGCTGCCGCTGCTGGTGCTCGCCGCGATCTTCGCGGTCGCGGTGATCGTGCTCGGCCGGTGGCAGGGCGTCGCCGCGCTCATCGCGCTCGGGCTGAGCTTCGTGGTGATCGCGCTGTTCGTGCTGCCCGCGATACTGGCCGGGGAAAACCCGCTGCTGGTGGCGATCGCGGGCGCCGGGGTGATCATGTTCATCGCCCTCTACCTCACCCACGGGCTGTCCGCGAGAACCTCGGTCGCGGTGCTCGGCACCCTGGTGAGCCTCGCGCTGATCGGCGGGCTGTCCGCGGTGTTCTCGGCGGCCGCGTCGCTGACCGGGCTCGACGACGCGACCTCGACGCTGATCGGCTCGCTCGGCCACGGCATCGACGCGCGCGGCCTGCTGCTGGCCGGGGTGGTGATCGGCGCGCTCGGGGTGCTCGACGACGTCACGGTGACCCAGACCAGCGCGGTGTGGGAGCTGCGGCGGGCGAACCCGGCGCTGAGCTGGCGCGAGCTGTACGCGGCAGGCCTGCGGATCGGGCGCGACCACGTCGGCTCCGCGGTCAACACGCTGGTGATGGCGTACGCGGGCGCGGCGCTGCCGGTGCTGCTCGTCTCGTCGCTGTCCGGGGTCGGGCTCTCCGCCGTGCTCGGCTCGCAGGACATCGCGCAGGAGATCGTGCGGACGCTCGCGGGCAGCGTCGGCATCGTCGCCGCGGTGCCCGTCACCACGATCCTGGCCGCGCTCATCGCGAGCCGCGAGCCGATCGCGGCACCGGAGCCGAGCCACACCAGCCCCATCGGTGAGCAGTAGTCACACCAGCCCCGCGGGCTCGCCCCGGTGTGCCGCGACCGGCCGTGGTGGGGTACCAAGACCGGTGTCCTGGCCCGCGTCGAGGTGGAGCTGCCATGACTTCCGTGTTCGCCGTACCGTTCCGCATCGCGGGCACCGCCTTCCGGCTCGGCAGGGCGGTGTGGGCGGCGCTCGACGCCGTCCCCCGCGTCGCGGCGACCCTCGACGAAATCCAGGCCACCGCGAAGCACCTCGAACGGCTCGCGACGTACGCGGCGAACGAGCTGCCCGAACTCGTCTACCAGCTCGAAGCCGTGCGCGATCAGCTTGCCGCGATCGAGAAGTCCCTGGCGGTCAGGACTTCAGCCGCACCGTGACCCGCACGCGGCCGCGGTCGTCCCGTTCGGCGACCGCGTGTCCCTCGCGGTCGGTGTCCGCGAGCTTCAGCGAGATCGGACCGCCGTCACCGGTGAAGTTGCGCCACCACTGCTTCGCGTCGGGCGCCATCACGCGGATGGTCACCTCGTCGCCATCGCGCGCGTAGGCGACCGGGGTGCTGAACGTGCGGCCGGAGCGCCTTCCCGTGTAGGTGATCTCGGTCATCCGGCCGCTGAACAGGCGCGAAGCCAGCACCGGCCGGAGCGCCGCGTTGAAGCACTTCGCACCACGCGTGAGCAGGTTCGACATCTCTCGTCCTCCGAGCCGTGTCAGTCCAAAGTGGCCACGAAGCGGCTTACCGCCTCCATGGTGAACCGCTGCGCGAGCTTGCCAGGCGAGGCAGCCGAAGCCAGGCGGTACAGCGGGCGATCGGGCGGGGCCTCTCCCCTCGCCTCGGCGCGAAGCTGCGCGACCAGCAGCTCGGAGAAGATCATCCCGTTGGCTTCGACGTTGTTCAGCACGCCGTCGGCGAGCTTGCGCAGCGCGAGGATGCCGAGTTCCCGTCCGGCCGTACCCGAGTAGACCGCGAGGTCGACCTTCGCGACCTTCCCCCGCACGCCGGTGACCAGCATGCTCACCGTCTGCGCGCCCCGCACGTCCGAGACGAGCAGGTCGATGCGCTTGGCCGTGACGAGGTCGACGTGCCGCTCGCGCCACGCCCGCACGACGATCGTGGTGCCGGTGAGCCACACCTGCCTGCGCAACCCGAACAGGACCACGTAGACGAGCGGGAGCGCGATCACCACCGCGGTCACCAGCCCGGCGATCCGGCCGCCGATCAGCCCGCCGATCCCGCCGAACGCGGCGGCCACCAGCAGCACGCCGGCGAAACCCGACCAGGCGCGTCTCTTGCGGAGGGCGGGATCCGGTTGGTGGAGCGGGATCCGCTCCGGTTCCTCTGCTTCAGTCATCGTCCAGCCTCGTGAAGAACGGGTTGGTGGTGCGCTCCCTGCCGATCGTGCTCGCGGGCCCGTGCCCCGGCAGCACCACCGTCTCGTCTGGCAGCGGGAGCACGAGTTCGCGCAATGAGCCGTGGAGCCTGCCGCGATCACCGCCCTCGCGGTCGGTCCGGCCCACCGAGCCCGCGAACAGGGTGTCGCCGGAGATGAGCAGCCTGCCGCCCTCCTCGGTGCGCACCCGCACCAGTACCGATCCTTCGGTGTGCCCCGGCGCGTGGTCGACGTCGAGCGCGAGGCCTGCCAGTTCGATCATGCCCGTGGTGAGCGGTGTCAGCGCGGCGCCGCCCGGCACCATCGGGTGGTCGGCCGGGTGCAGCATCACCGGGACGAGGTGGCGGCGGGCGATCTCCGCGGCCGACGCGACGTGGTCGAAGTGCCCGTGCGTGGCGAGCACGGCACCGGGCGTGAGGTCGTGTTCGGCGAGCGCCGCCTCGAGCGGTTCGAGCGCGTCCTGCCCCGGATCCACCACCACGCAGGCCTCGCCGCGCCCGGCGGCGAGTAGGTAGCAGTTGGCGCCGAGCGCACCGGCCGCGAACCCGGCGACGAGCACGAAAACCCCCTCCACCTGCACCAGTGCGGTCGCCCGGCCTGTCTCGGCGCGCCCGTCCACCCACCCTAGCGGCCCCTGTACAGGGTTCTCACAGGCTGTGCCCATAGACTGCGGGCCACCCGATCGGTGTGTGACTTCGAGTGGAAACCTGGAGGGCAGGTGGCGACCAACCAGCAACGCCGCGAGGCCGCGAAGCGCAAGCTCGAACGACAGCTTGCGCGCAGGGCCGAGCGAGCGAAGCGGCGCAAGATCATCGGTGTCGGCGTGACCGTCGGCGCCGTAGTGGTGGTTGCCGGGCTGGTGGTGTTCTTCGCGACGAGGAACAGCGACGACAACGCGAACGCCGCCAATCCCGACCAGGCCTCGCCGTCGTCCGAGACGCCGCCCCCGCCTCCGCCGCCGGCGGCCATCCCGACGCAGCGCGCCGCCGAGGTCAAGCGCCCGCAGCCGCTGCCGAACCCGTCGACGTGCGACTACCCCGCCAGCCAGGGCGAGAAGTCGGCGAAGACGGCGAAAGCACCGCAGGCGGGCCCCGCCCCGGCGACCGGCAAGGTGAACGCGGTCATGAAGACCACCGCGGGCGACATCCCGGTGACGCTGGACCGCGCGCTCGCGCCGTGCACCGTCAACAGCTTCGTCAGCCTCGCGCAGCAGGGCTTCTACACCGACACCTCGTGCCATCGCCTCGGCGTCTCCGAGGGCCTGCAGATGCTGCAGTGCGGTGACCCGAACGGCGACGGCTCCGGCGGCCCCGGCTACACCGTCAAGGACGAGAACTTCCCCGAGCTGCAGGGCAAGTACGGCCGCGGCCAGCTCGCGATGGCGAAGACCAGCGCGCCCAACAGCGGTGGCAGCCAGTTCTTCATGGTCTTCGGCGCGGCCCAGCTGCAACCGGACTACACGGTGTTCGGCGAGATCTCCGACGCCGGGCTGCAGGTGCTCGACAAGGTCGCCAAGGACGGCATCGCCCCCGGCGGCGTCGGCCAGGACGGCAGCACCGGAAAGCCGAAGACCGAGGTCAAGTTCACCGGCATCACCGTCGGCTGACACTCTTTTCCCGGGCTGCCCCTGATGCCCTGAAGGTGAGACCTTCAGGGCATCAGGGCGCCGCCTTGACCTCGCTAGGAGCATTCCTCAGGGCATGAACACCTGAGTTCTGCTCAGCGGTAGCGGAAGTCCGGGGTGCGGCGTTCCAGGAAGGCCGCGACGCCTTCCGCGTAGTCCTCGCCCCGGATCGCGGCCGACCGGATCGCGGCGATCTCCGCGTCGTCGGCGTCCTGGCCTGCCTGGATCTTCCCGATGATCGCGTTCATCCCCCTGATCGACGCCTGCGACCGTGCACAAAGGACGTTCGCGAACTCGCGCACGCCGTCTTCGAGCGCGCCGGGGTCGAAGATGTCGTTGAGCAGACCGATTTCCCGTGCCCTGGCGGCGTCGATCAGCTGACCGGACAGCAGGAAGTACCGCGCGTGCGCGGGGCCGACCAGCGACACCAGCTGGTGCGTCGACCGGAAGTCGTAGACGATCCCGAGCTTCGCCGGGGTGATCCCGAAGCGCGCCGAGGGCTCGGCGAACCGGAAGTCGCACGCCACCGAAATCTGGCAGCCGCCGCCGATGCAGTTCCCCCTGATCATCGCGATGCTCGGCTTCCGCATCCCGGACAGCGCCCGCACCGCCCCGTCGACGACCTTGTCGTAGGCCATCGCGCCCTCGGCCGACGAGCGGAGGTCCCCGAACTCGCTGATGTCCGCGCCAGCCGAGAAGTCGGCACCCGCGCCGGTGAGCACCAGGACCTTCACCGCGGGGTCGGCTTCGACCTCGTCCACCACGCCGGGGATCGCGGACCACATCGCGTGCGTGACCGCGTTCTTCTTGGCGGGCCTGGCAAAGGTCAGGCGCGCGATGTCTCCGTCACGGTCGAATTCGAAGCCTTCGATCATGGCGAGGATGGTAAACCGGCCGTCCGCGGTTACGACGCCGACGTGACCCGGTACACGTCGTACACGCCTTCGACGCCGCGGACGACCTTGAGCACGTGCCCCAGGTGCTTGGGGTCGCCCATCTCGAAGGAAAAGCGGCTCACCGCCACCCGGTCGCGCGAGGTGGTCACCGAGGCGGACAGGATGTTGACCTTCTCGTCGGCGAGCACCTTCGTGACGTCGGAGAGCAGGCGATGCCGGTCGAGCGCCTCCACCTGGATGGCGACCAGGAACACCGAGGTCTCCGACGGCGCCCACTCGACCTCGACCAGCCGCTCCGGCTGGGCGCGCAGGTCGTCGGCGTTGGTGCAGTCGGTGCGGTGCACGCTGACGCCGCCACCCCTGGTGACGAAGCCGAGTATCTCGTCGCCGGGCACCGGAGTGCAGCAGCGCGCGAGCTTGGCCCACACGTCGCCCGCGCCCCTCACGATGACCCCGACGTCGTTCGAGCCGCGGCGGCGCGTCACCGTGGACGGCGTGGAGCGCTCCGCGAGTTCCTCTTCGGCCTCCTCGACGCCGCCGATCAGCGCGACGAGCCGCTGCACCACGTGCTTCGCGCTGGTGTGCCCCTCCCCCACCGCCGCGTACAGCGAGCTGATGTCGGAGTGCCGCAGCTCGGCGGCGAGCGCGCCCATGGACTCCGCGGAGACGAGCCGCTGCATCGGCAGCCCGACCTTGCGGACCTCCTTGGTGATCGCCTCCTTGCCCGCCTCGATCGCCTCGTCGCGGCGTTCCTTGGCGAACCACTGGCGGATCTTGGCACGCGCCTTCGGCGAGCCGGCGAACTGCAGCCAGTCGCGGCTCGGGCCCGCGCCCTCCGCCTTCGAGGTAAAGATCTCGACGACTTCGCCGTTTTCGAGCTTCCGTTCGAGCGCGACGAGCCTGCCGTTCACGCGCGCGCCGATGCACCGGTGCCCGACCTCGGTGTGCACCGCGTAGGCGAAGTCGACCGGCGTGGACCCGACCGGCAGGGTGACCACGTCGCCCTTCGGCGTGAACACGAAGATCTCGCGTGTGGCCAGCTCATAGCGCAGTGAATCGAGGAACTCGCCGGGGTCGGCCGCTTCCCGCTGCCAGTCGAGCAGCTGGCGCATCCACGCCATCTCGTCGACGTCGACGGCGTTGCCGCGGTGGGTGCCCCTGGTCTCCTTGTACCGCCAATGCGCGGCGATGCCGTACTCGGCGGTGCGGTGCATCTCGTAGGTCCGGATCTGGACTTCGAGGGGTTTGCCGTCCGGGCCGATCACGGTGGTGTGCAGCGACTGGTAGACGCCGAACCGCGGCTGCGCGATGTAGTCCTTGAACCGGCCGGGCATCGGCTGCCACAGCGCGTGCACCACGCCCATCGCGGCGTAGCAGTCACGGACGTCCTCGACCAGGATGCGCACGCCGACGAGGTCGTGGATGTCGTCGAGATCGCGGCCGCGCACGATCATCTTCTGGTGGATCGAGTAGTAGTGCTTCGGCCTGCCCTCGACCTTCGCGACCACCCGTGACCCGGCGAGCTGGGTGGACAGCTCCCCGATCACGGTGCGCAGGTAGGTGTCCCGCGACGGCGCCCTGTCCGCCACCAGCCGCACGATCTCGTCGTACTTCTTCGGCTGCAGGATCGCGAACGCGAGGTCCTCGAGCTCCCATTTGACGGTGGCCATGCCGAGGCGGTGCGCGAGCGGGGCGAGCACCTCCAGCGTTTCCTTCGCCTTGCGAGCCTGCTTCTCGGGCGGCAGGAACCGCATGGTGCGCATGTTGTGCAGCCGGTCGGCGAGCTTGATCACCAGGACGCGGGGATCGCGCGCCATCGCGATCACCATCTTGCGGATGGTCTCGGCCTCGGCCGCGCTGCCGAGCTTCACCTTGTCCAGCTTGGTGACGCCGTCGACGAGCTGGGCGACCTTGTCCCCGAAGTCGGCGCTGAGGTTGTCCAGCGAGTAGCCGGTGTCCTCCACCGTGTCGTGCAGCAGCGCGGCGACGAGGGTGATGGTGTCCATGCCGAGGTCGGCGAGGATGGTCGCGACGGCCAGCGGATGCGTGATGTACGGGTCGCCGGACTTGCGGCGCTGGTCCCGGTGCAGTTCCTCGGCGACGTCGTAGGCGCGCTGCAACAGCGCGAGATCGGCGTTCGGGTGCAGTTCGCGGTGCACCGCGGCCAGCGGTTCGAGCACCTGCTTGACCGAGGCGGCGCGCTGCGCCGTGATGCGCCTGGCGAGGCGGGCGCGCACCCTCCTGGTGGCCGACGGTGCCCGTGTCGCGCCGGTGCGCCCGGACGGCTGCCCGCCGTCCTGCGCGGGCACTCCAGCATCGAGCTCCTGGCTCACCCGCACCTCCAGTTGCTCGCGCGGTCTCGGACGTCCAGCCTAACCCGCCGTGGCCGACACCACCGGTGCACCCGCCGAATAGGGAAAAGGCCACCGTGAGTAGACCCGCGGTGACCCTTTCCCGCTCCGAAGGGCGAATCACACGTCCGCGTACGGCCGCCACTGGTTGGCGTTGATGTCGTAGCCGACCACCTTGCCGGGGAACCGCCAGCCCGGACTCGGCGTGTTGCCCTGGTAGTTCTGGAACTCGGTCTCCTCGCACGCGATCGTGCTGCGGCAGATCTTGTACCGGTACTGGGCGGCCGTGGCGAAGTTCTTCGTCACGTAGGTGCACGCCGGCGGCGTGCCGGGGCTGCCGTGCACGGCGGTGACCCCGCTCAGCGCCCGGTACTGGATGTCCCTGGTGAAGTCGACGCCCGGCGTCGAAGGGATCCAGCCGGACACCCAGGACCCGATGAAGTCCTTGGTCTGGTGCCATTGGCCGTCACACGGGGCGCCGGACGGCGCGGCCGGTGCCGCCGACGCTGGCGCGCCGGCGAACGTCAGGATGGACGCCGCCACTCCGGCGACGGCGAACGCGCTGGTCAAGCGCTTCGTACGAGACATTTCGGACCTCATTTCCGCTCAGGGAGAGCGCGCCGCGACGGACGTGGCGGAAATCGAAAGCTCCCCAGTGCACACGAGACATTTTGAAATGAAATATCTAAATGATTCTCATGTTCGTTGTTTTCCAACAGTTCGGACGCTAGCACCGGGAGCGGCGGGTCGCAAGATCAAGTTCGCCGGGGGTCACGAAAAGGGCCCGGTCCGCCGCTGCGGACCGGGCCCTTGACCTGGTACTTCGTTCAGACGGTCGACAACGCGCGCACCACGCGGTCACCCAGCGTGGCACGTCCGCCCAAGCCGGCCAGTTCGAGCACGACCGAGACACCGGCGACCGCGGCCCCCGCCTTTTCCAGCAGCGCGCACGCCGCCTTCACGGTCCCGCCCGTCGCGAGCACGTCGTCCACGACCTGGATCCGCTGGCCAGGCGCGACGACCCCGGCAGGCAGTTCGAGCGACGCCGTGCCGTATTCCAGCTCGTAGTCGACCCTGCCCGCCACCGCGGGCAGCTTGCCCGGCTTGCGCACGAGCACGACACCGAGACCCGCCGCGTAGCCGACCGCGGCGGCCAGCACGAACCCGCGCGCCTCCACCGCGGCCAGCAGCCCGACCTCGGGTTCGATCGTGCTCGCCAGCGCGTCCACCACGGTCGAGAACCCCGCGGCGTCCGCGAACAGCGGCGACAGGTCCCTGAACCGCACACCCGGCTCCGGGAAGCCGTCGATCTCGGTGATCAGGCCGAGCGCGGCGTCCACCTTGTCCAAGGCCACGAACTAACGCCTGCGCTTCCCGGACGGACGGCTGGTCCGCCTCGGCGTCTGCTTCTGGTTGCGCGCGGGCACGCTCGCCGCGGCGGCGTAGGCCTTTTCCTTGCGCAGCTCGGCTTCCAGCGCGTCGTCGTCGGTCACGTCCAGATCGTCCTCTGTGGACGAACCGCCGCGCTCCGCCGCCTTCCTCGCGAGGTTTTCCTTGCGCGCCTTGACCCTCGCCGCCTGCTGGCGGTACTTCGGGTCCCGCATCTTGAAGTCCACCAGCAGCGGTGTCGCGAGCGCGACCGAGGACAGCACGCCCACGATCGTGCCGGTCAGCTGCACCAGCGCCAGGTCCTGCAGCGTGCCGGAGCCCAGCAGGATGTAGCCGATCACGAGCAGGCCGAGGATCGGCAGCATCGCGATGACCGCAGTGTTGATCGACCGCATCAGGGTCTGGTTGAGCGCGAGGTTCGCCGCCTCGGCGTAGTCGCGCCTGGTCAGCCCGAGCAGGCCGCGGGTGTTCTCCTTGACCTTGTCGAACACCACCACCGTGTCGTACAGCGAGAACCCGAGAATGGTCAGCAGGCCGATCACCGTCGCGGGCGTGACCTCGAAGCCGACCAGCGAATAGACGCCCGCGGTCACCACGATGTCGTGGATCAGCGAGATCAGCGCCGAGATCGCCATCCAGCGCTCGAAGTAGATCGCGAGGAAGATCGTCACCAGCACCAGGAAGACGGCCAGCGCGATGAGGGCCTTCTGCGAGATTTCGTCGCCCCACGAGGCGCTGACGGCGCTGTCGCTGATGATCTGCGGGGTGGACCTGCCCGCGTTGTCCACCGGCTTCAGCTTGGTGAACAGGTCCTGCTTGAGCTTCTCGACCTCGGCGTTGTTGAGCGTGTCCGACCGGAGCTGGATCGCCGCGCTGGCGCCCTTGCCGACGACCTGGGCCTCCGAGGCCGCCTTGCCGAGCGACTCGGAGAAGACGTCCTTCGCCTGCTGCTCGGTGATCTCGACGCCCGAAACGCTCTTCGCGGGCATCTGCAGCTGAGTGCCGCCCTCGAAGTCGATACCGGCGTTGAAGCCCTTGATCCCCATCGACGCGACGCACACCAGCACCAGCGCACCGAAGAAGAGGTACCAGCGCTTGCGCTTGCCGACGATGTCGAACGCGCCGGTGCCGACGTAGAGCCGGTGGAAGAAGCTCTCCCGCTTGCCGGTGTCCGGGGTCTTCCCGGCGGTTTCGCCCGCGGCGTTCCCGTGTTCTTCGACGGCCACGTCAGGCCTCCTTCGCGGTCGCGCCACGGCGGACGGACTTGTTCGCGGCCGACTTCAGCGCGCCCAGCTTCTGCACCGCGCCGAGCCCGAGGAAGTTCGGGTTGGTCAACGTCTTCGACTTGCTCTTGGAGATCATCGCGACCAGCGGGTGCGTCACCAGGTACACCACCACGAGGTCGAGCACGGTCGACATGCCGAGCGTGAACGCGAAGCCCCGCACGTCGCCGACGGCGATGATGTAGAGCACCGCGGCGGCGAGGAAGCTCACCGCGTCCGACACCAGGATCGTGCGCCGTGCCCGCACCCAGCCACGGGGCACCGCGGAGCGGAAGCTTCTGCCCTCGCGCATCTCGTCCTTGAGCCGTTCGAAGTAGATGACGAACGAGTCGGCCGTGATCCCGATCGCGATGATCAGACCCGCGACGCCGGCGAGGTCGAGCGTGTAGCCGATCCACCTGCCGAGCAGCACCAGCACGGAGTAGACGAGCACGCCGGAGAACGCCAGCGACAGGATCGTCAGCACGCCGAGGAACCGGTAGTAGAACAGGCAGTAGACGAACACGATCGCGAGCCCGACCGCACCCGCGATCAGGCCCGCTTCGAGCGAGGCGAGCCCCAGGGTCGCGGACACCGTCGTGGCGTCCGACGAAACGAACGACAGCGGCAGCGAGCCGTACTTGAGGATGTCTGAGAGGTTCTTCGCCTCCGTCTGGGTGAACGAACCGCTGATCTCGGTGTTGCCGCCGAGGATCGGGCCGTTGATGTTCGGCGCCGAGACCACCTGCGTGTCCAGCACGAACGCCGCGCGCTTGTTGACGTGGGACGAGGTGAAATCGCCCCAGGTCTTGCCGCCGTCGGCCTTGAACTGCAGGTTGACCGTCCAGCCCGGCTTCTGCGGGGCGGGCGGCGCGGCCTGCGCGTCGGCGATCTCGGTGCCCTGCAGGAACACCGGGCCGAGCACGTACTTTTCGCTACCGTCCTGCAGGCAGGTGACCAGCGGCTTGTCCGGGTCGTCGTTACCGGCCAGCGGGTCGTTCTTGCCGGGGGTGCAGGTCATCGCGGCGAGCGCCTGCTGCTGCAACTGCTGCGCGGCGGCCGCCTGCTGCTGGTTGTTCGGGTCCTTCGCGACCAGACCGGGATTCTGCCGCGCCGCCTTCGCGGCCGCGATCTCCTGCTTGGTCTTCTGGTCGATCGAATCGTCACCGGGCGCAGGGGTCGGCGGCTGCTGGGCCGCACCGGGAGCGCCACCGCCACCACCGGGGGCGGGCGCGTTCGACGGCTTGCCCGCGGGTGCCGAGGCCGGTGGTGCCGACGGGTTCGGCGCCGGGGCCGAGGACTGGCCCGGCTGACCGGTCTGGGGCTGACCTGGCTGCCCCGGTTGCGGCTGCCCCGGTTGCGGCTGCCCCGGTTGCGGCTGCGGCGCCCCGGCCCGCTCGGCCTGGATCACCTCGCGGAAGCCGAGCTTGGCCGTCTTGCCGAGGTTCTTCGCCTGGTCGCCCTGGTCACCGGGGACGGTGATGACGACGTTGTCGCCGTCGAGCACCACCTCGGTACCACCGACACCGATCCCGTTCACGCGGGTTTCGATGATCTGGCGCGCCTGGTCGAGCGACTCCTTCGAGGGGGCCCCGCCCTCCGGTGTGCGCGCGGTCAGCGTGACCCGCGTGCCGCCCTGGAGGTCGATCCCGAGCTTCGGGGTCGGCTTCCCGTCGCCGGTGAGGAACACCAGCGCGTAGAGCGCGACCACGATGATGCCGAAGAAGGCGAGATAACGTCCCGGGCGGATCTGCCCGGCCGGTGGTGCCACGGTGGTCGTTCTCCTCGAAGTGGAAGTTCCCGGACTCGGCGCTGCGGCGCGCGCGAACGGAGGTGTTCGCACGCGGGGCAGCCACCGCGCACGAACACAACAGTCACGACAGCACACTATGACGCCGGACACGCACGCAGCACCGAGACACTACTCGGTGCTGCGTGAACCCGGCGTTGCCCCCGTACCCACTTTCGTCGGGTTTCCGCGGGCGGCAGCGGAGCTACTTCTTGCCGTGCTCCAGCGGCGGGGCGATCTGGGCGCCCGACTCCTCGGTCTTCTTGTCCTCGGTCGCCGAAGACGCCGACGACGCCGAAGACGCCGAGGTCGTGGTCACCGACGAGGCCGACGCCTCTTCGGCGGGAATCGCCTCGTGGGAACCAGGAGCGTCCTCGTCGGCGGAGTCGTCTTCGACGACCGGCTCGACGCGCTCGCGAACCGCCTGGCGCAGCCAGGTGGTCACCACGCCCGGCGCGACCTCGATGTCGATCGTGGTGTCGTCATCGGTGTTGGCGACGGTGCCGTAAAGACCGGACGTCGTCATCACGCGGTCGCCTTCGCTCAGGCTGTTCTGCAGCTCCTGCTGCTGTGCCGCCGCTCGCTTCTGCTTGCGGGTTCCCATCACCAGCGGGACCGCCACGACGAGCATGAGGAGCACCGGCAGCAATAACTGTTCCATGATTCTCCATTCGACGGACGCATGCTCAGGGGTGTTACGTCCGGTTTTGTATAGATGTGCTCTTCAGAGTGTGCCAGGTACCACTGAAAACGCCAGCACCGGTGTTGCCGTTCCCGCCGGGGGCGCCGCGCTCACTGGTCGAACGCCTGCTGGTCGAACAGCGTAGGGCCCGGCTGGCCCATTCCACTGCCGTACCCGGCAGGCGCGGTGAGCCCGAGGTGTTCCCACGCCGACGGTGTCGCCACCCGGCCACGCGGGGTGCGGGCGAGCATGCCGGCGCGAACCAGGTAGGGCTCACACACCTCTTCGACGGTACCTGGTTCCTCCCCGACCGCTACCGCCAGTGTCGTCACCCCGACCGGTCCCCCGCCGAACGAGCGGCACAGCGCGGTCAGCACCGCGCGGTCGAGGCGGTCGAGGCCCAGCTCGTCGACGTCGTAGACGGCCAGTGCCGCGCGGGCGATCTCCCTGTCCACCGTGCCGTCCGCCCTGACCTCGGCGTAGTCGCGCACGCGGCGCAGCAGGCGGTTCGCGATCCGGGGCGTGCCCCGCGAGCGGCCCGCGATCTCGACACAGCCCTCGGCGTCGATCTCGATGCCGAGGATGGCCGCCGCCCTGCGCACCACCAGGTCGAGTTCGTCGTCGGAGTAGAACTCCATCTGCCCGGTGAAGCCGAACCGGTCGCGCAGCGGGCCGGTCAGCGCCCCTGACCTCGTGGTGGCGCCGACAAGGGTGAACGGCGCGATCTCGAGCGGGATGCTGGTGGCGCCGGGGCCCTTGCCGACCACCACGTCCACCCGGAAGTCCTCCATCGCGAGGTACAGCATCTCCTCGGCGGGGCGGGCGATCCGGTGGATCTCGTCGATGAACAGCACGTCGCCCTCGGCGAGGTTCGACAGCATCGCCGCCAGGTCACCCGCGCGTTCCAGCGCGGGACCGGAGGTGATCCGGATCGTCGCGTCGAGCTCGGCCGCGACGATCATCGCGAGGCTCGTCTTCCCGAGCCCCGGCGGGCCGGACAGCAGCACGTGGTCGGGCGGGACACCGCGGCGGCGCGCGCTCTCCAGCACCAGTTGCAGCTGCTCGCGAACCCGCGGCTGGCCGACGAACTCGTCGAGCTTTCGCGGACGCAGAGTGGTCTCGACCTCGCGCTCCCCGGTCTGCGGGAGGGCGGAGAGGGTCTCGTCCGTCTCGGAGTCCGTCATGTGCCCATGGTCCACGCCCGTGGCCTACCGCTTGCGGCCGAGGGCGGCGAGCGCCGCGCGCAGGACCGTGGACGTGGTGTGCTGCGCTTCGTCGTCGGCGAGGACCTTGTCGACGGCCTGCTCGGCCTGCTTCGCCGGAAACCCGAGCCCTGCCAGCGCTTCCACGACCTCGGCGCGCACCGCCGAACCCGCGGCGGGACCCCCCGCGGTCTCCGGTGCGCCGGGCGCGGTGGCGACCACCTTGTCGCGCAGTTCGAGGCTGAGGCGCTCGGCCCCCTTGCGGCCGATGCCGGGCACCTGCGTCAGCACGGTGATGTTGCCTTCGGACAACGCGGCCTTCAGCTTGTCGGGGTCGAGCACGGCCAGCGCCGCGAGCGCGATGCGCGGCCCGATCCCGGACACCGTCTGCAACAGCCCGAACAGCTCCCGCGCCTCGGCGTCGGCGAAACCGAACAGGGTCAAGGAGTCCTCGCGCACGACCAGCGTCGTGTGCAGCCGGGTCTGCTCGCCGCGGCGCAGCGTCGCGAGCGTCGTCGGCGTCGCCTGCACCGCGACGCCGAACCCGCCCATCTCGACGACCACGTGGTCGAGCCCGACCTCCAGGACTTCTCCGCGTACCGAAGAGATCATCGCCGCACTCCCGTGTTCCTGTCCGCGCTCTTCGCTGCCTTGGCTGCCTTGGCCGCCTTGGCGAGACGGGCCTTGTGCGCCGTCGCCAGTTCCTTCGCCCGCGCCTCCGCCTCGGCGAGCCGCAGCCGCATCGGCTCGCGCCACAGATGGCAGATCGCCAGCCCGAGCGCGTCGGCCGCGTCCGCGGGCTTCGGCGCGTTCTCGAGCTTGAGCAACCGGGTCACCATGGCGGTGACCTGCGCCTTGTCCGCCCGGCCCGACCCGGTGACGGCGGCCTTCATCTCGCTCGGCGTGTGGAACGCGACGGGGAGGCCGCGGCGCGCCGCGGCGAGCGCGACCACACCGCCCGCCTGTGCGGTGCCCATCGCCGTGCGCACGTTGTGCTGGCTGAACACCCGCTCGATGGCGACCGCCTCCGGCCGGTACCGGTCCAGCCAGTCCTCCACCGCGTCGGCTACCGCCATCAGCCGGTTCGCGAGCGTGGCGTCGACGGGGGTGCGCACGACGTCGACCGCGACGCAGCTGACCGACCGGCCGGTGCCGCCGTCCACGACGCCGATCCCGCACCGGGTCAGCCCGGGGTCCACACCGAGCACGCGCACCTGTTCACCTCTCGCCGAACACCAGTTCGAGGTGAGGTTACCGGCCTCGCCTCGCCGCCGCGGCGAGGACGCGCCGTGCGGGTGTCACGGACCGTCGACGCCCGGTGTCCAGCTCTCCGGCTCACCGCTCTCGGTGAGCACGAGCTGCCAGTCGGCGAAGCCGTCCGGCGCGCTCTCCTGCCACGGCCACGAACCGTCCGGAGTGGGCACGATCAGCTGCACGGCGGGAAAGTCGCCGTCCGGGTACACCAGGAACGCGCTGCCGAAGTACTCGAGGTAGTGCCCCTTGGCGACCTTCTCGAAGGTGACCGGCACGCCTTCGAAGAAGTCCGTGTACAGCTTGCCGTACTCGAACTGCTCCCCCGCCGCCGCACGGTCCACATAGGCGTCGAGCAGAACCGGGCCGATCTCGGCCGGCAGGCCGACCACGACCGCTTCGGGCACTCCGTGCAACGCCCACGCGCAAGCGGTGAAGGCGTAGCCCGCGCCCTCGTCGTCATCGGGCACCGCGATGACGGCGTTCCCCCGTTGCTGCCCCTGCTGGACAATCCACTCGAGCAGCGCTTCTTCTTCGGGGGCAAGGGTTTCGGCGGTCACGGGCGCCATTGTGCCGTATCCGGCCCTCGACGGGAAAGGTACCGGCCGCCCGCATTTCGCTTACCGGTCACGTTTCCGGGGCGAACGGTCAGCCGACTTCAGCCAGCACCTCGTCCGACACGTCGAAGTTCGCGTACACGTTCTGGACGTCGTCGCAGTCTTCGAGCGCGTCGATCAGGTTGAACACCTTCTTCGCGCCATCGGCCTCGAGCGCCACGGTCATCGACGGCAGGAAGCTCATGTCCGCCGACTCGTAGTCGTATTCGGCTTCCTGCAAGGCTTTCCGCACCGCGACCAGATCCGTCGCCTCGGAGATGATCTCGAAGCTCTCGCCGAGATCGTTGACCTCTTCGGCACCGGCGTCGAGAACGGCCATCAGCACGTCGTCCTCGCTCAGCTCGTTCTTCGGCATGAGCACGACGCCCTTGCGGTTGAACAGGTAGGCGACCGAGCCGGGGTCGGCGAGCGAACCGTTGTTGCGCGTCAGCGCGGTGCGCACCTCCATCGCGGCACGGTTCTTGTTGTCGGTGAGGCACTCGATCAGCACCGCGACACCGTTGGGGCCGTACCCCTCGTAGGTGATCGTCTGCCAGTCCGCGCCGCCCGCTTCCTCACCGCCGCCGCGCTTGCGCGCGCGCTCGATGTTGTCCGCGGGAACCGAGTTCCGCTTGGCCTTCGCGATGGCGTCGTAGAGAGTCGGGTTCCCGTCGGGGTCACCGCCGCCGGTGCGCGCCGCCACCTCGATGTTCTTGATCAACCTCGCGAAGAGCTTGCCGCGCTTCGCGTCGAGGTTGGCCTTCTTGTGCTTGGTGGTGGCCCACTTGGAGTGGCCGCTCATCTCTCCTCCAACTGCTTCTACGCGGGAACGCGGTCTCGTACCATGCCGACGAACAGCCGATGCACGCGCTCGTCCCCCGTGAGCTCCGGGTGGAACGCGGTGGCGAGCACCGATCCCTGCCTGACCGCGACGATCCTAGCGGCAGCGTCCCCGGCGGCAGGGGTGTCCGGTACCCGTGCGAGCACTTCGACGCCGTCGCCGACCCGCTCGACCCACGGCGCGCGGATGAAGACAGCGTGCAACGGCGTCTCCCCCGGCGCGCCGAGACCGGTGAAGTCCAGGTCGGACTCGAAGGAGTCGACCTGCCGGCCGAAGGCGTTGCGGCGCACGACGACGTCGAGGCCGCCGAGCTGGCGCTGGTCCGGCCTGCCGTCGAGCACCTCGCGCGCGAGCAGGATCATGCCGGCGCACGACCCGAACGCGGGCAGGCCGGCCGCGATGCGCTCGCGGAGCGGTTCGAGCAGCTCGAACGTTTCGAGCAGGCGCGACATCGTGGTGGACTCGCCGCCCGGCAGCACCAGACCGTCCACTTCGGACAGTTCGGCCGGGCGGCGGACGGGCAGCGCGGTGGCGCCCGCGCCGGTCAGCATGGCGAGGTGCTCGCGCACGTCCCCCTGCAGGGCGAGCACGCCCACCACTGGCCTGTCCACCGGCACCTCCGTCAGCTAAGGCAACCGCACAAGCCTAATGCGCAGGTCAGCGCGGCTCACCCCCGGGGGCGATCCGCCGCCGCGACGCGCAGTGCCTGGTCGAGGTCGTCCCAGAGGTCGTCGACGTCTTCGAGACCCGCCGAAACCCGCAGCAGGCTCGACGAAACGCCGCAGGCCTCGCGGTCGGACTCGCCGACGAGCCGGTGGGTCAGCGCGCCGGGGTGCTCGATGAGCGTGTCGACCGAGCCGAGGCTGACCGCAGGGGTGATCAGGCCGAGCTTGCCGACCACGGCGTACGGGTCGCCGACGGGCTCGAACGCGAGCATCGCGCCCGGCTCCCGCAACTGCGTGCCGAGCAGCGGGCCGCCGGTGAGCCCCGGATACCGCACGCTTTCGACGGCTGAGTGCTCGGCGAGCCTCGACGCCAGCTCCGATGCCGTGCGCGTGGCGGCTTCGACGCGCAGCGGCAGCGTCGCGAGCCCGCGGTGCAGCAGGTATCCGCCGAGCGGGTGCAGTACGGCGCCGGTGAGGATCCGGAGCTGGCGCAGCGGGCCGGCGAGCGGCTCGGCGCAGGCGACCACGCCGCCCAGCACGTCACCGTGCCCGCCGAGGTACTTGGTGCCCGAGTGCAGGACGTAGGCGGCGCCGTGCGCGGCCGGGTTCTGCAGCACGGGGGTGGCGAAGGTGTTGTCGACGAGCACCGGCACCTCCCCCGCCGCGCGCACCACGGCCGCGATGTCGGTGAGGTCGAGGTTCGGGTTCGCCGGGGTCTCCAGCACGACGAGCCCGGTGTCCGGCCGGATCGCCGAGGCGATGTCCCCGGCGCGCGCGTAGGTGGTCTCGGTGCCGAGCAGGCCCGTGGCCAGCAGGTGGTCCGTGCCGCCGTAGAGCGGGCGGACGGCGACCACGTGCGGGCGCCCGCGCATCAGGCAGGCCGCCTGGAGGACGGCGGTCATCGCCGCCATGCCGCTGGCGAACGACACGGCGGAGTCCACGCCTTCGAGATCGGCGAGCGCTCGTTCGAAGCGCGCGACCGTCGGGTTGTGCAGCCGTGCGTAAACCGGAGACGCCGCGTCGGCGAGCCCGTCCGCCCAGTCGGCCAGCGCCGCCCCGCCCGCCGCCTGGTCCGGCACCGGGTACGTGGTGGACAGGTCGATCGGCGGGACGTGCAGCCCGAGCCCGCCCAGATCCTCCTTGCCGCCGTGCACCGCGCGCGTCCTGACACCCGTCACCACTACCTCCTCGATTCACATCGGACGCGCCAATGCTGGACGGAAAGCGGCGATCTAGGGCATCTTCGAAAGCATCTTCGGCGACTTGGAGGAAGTTTCGTGCTGGATGCGATCGACGTCGCGATTCTGGCGGCCCTGCAGAACGACGCGCGGCTGCCGAACAAGGACCTGGCGGCACTGGTCAACGTGGCACCGTCGACCTGCCTCGTCCGGCATCGGGCGCTGCGGGAGTCCGGGGTGATCAGCGGCTACCGGGCGGAGGTGTCGCTCGGCGCGCTCGGCAGGCCGCTGCAGGCGGTGGTCGCGGTGCGGATTCGCCCGCACACCAGGGCCGTGGTGCAGGTGTTCATGGAGTTCGTGCTCGGCCTGCCGGAAACCGTCTCGGTGTCGCACGTGGCTGGCCCGGAGGACTTCCTCGTGCACGTGGCGGTGGCCGACGCCGCGCACCTGCAACGGCTGCTGCTCGACTCCTACACGACCCGCCGCGAAGTGGCCGAGGTGCACACGAACCTGCTGTTCGAGCACCGGCGCAAGGCGGACGTGCCGCCTACCCCGGACGCCCTGCGCTGAAGGGCTCCGCGTCAAGGAACGCCGATCAACCGCAGCAGCGCGGCCGTCGCGGCGGCGGCGATCACGACGAGCGGGAAGGGCGCCTTCCGCCACGCGAGCACGCCGCCGACGAGCACGCCCGCGGGGCGGGCGATCCCGGCGAACGACTGGTCCTCGGTGAGCGCCGTCGTCGCCACGACGGCGGCGAGCAGGACGACCGCGGCGGTCGCCATGATCTTCTCCGAGCGAGGGGAAAGCGTTACGCGCGAACGCAACGCGGGCCCGGCGAACCGGAACGCGAACGTCCCGGCGGCGAGCACGACGGTGCACAGGATCAGCGTCAGCGGGGTGATCACGCGGCCACCTCCGAAGTCTCCGTGGCCTTCGCCTTGCGCAGCACCACGAGTACGCCGACGACGGCGCACAGCACGGGCAGCCCGGCCGGCAGGAAGAAGGTCGTCGCGAGCGCGACGACGACCCCGATGAGCACGGCGAGCCGGGTCTCGCGGTCCTTCAGCGACGGCAGCACGAGCGCGCACAGCACGGCGGGGAAGGCGGCATCGAGCCCGAACGCGTCGGTGTCGGTGATCGCGGTTCCCGCGAACGCGCCGGCGACGACCCCGAGGTTCCAGCACACGAACAGCCCGACCCCGCAGGCCCAGTAGGCGACCCGGCGGCGCTCGGCATCCTTCTGGGCGAGCGAGAACGCCACGTTCTCGTCGATCATCAGATGGCTGCCCGCCATCCGCCGGAGGACGCCGTCACCGAGCACCTCGGCGACCGCGAAGCCGAACGGGACGTGGCGCGTGTTCACCAGCAGGCCCGCGACGACGGCCGCGATCGGGTTGCCGCCCGCGGCGATCATCCCGATGAACAGGAACTGCGCCGCGCCGGCGAAGACCAGCAGGGACAACATCATGGGCACCCAGATCTCGAAACCGGAACTGACCGCCAGCACGCCGTAGGAGGCGCCGACGAGGCAGTCGGCGAGGCACACCAGGCCAATGTCCCTGCCCAGTTCGGGACCGAGGGTTCGCCAAATCGAACGCATAGCATCGTATGATGAACAAGTCGCCGCCGTTCGTCAAGGAGAACGAACGGCCGGTCTACCGAACAACCTCACGGAGCACGCCATGATCGATCAGGGGCATCCATCGCCGGGCGGGGAACAGCGCGGCGCACCGCTGGAAACCATCGCGGCCTCGCTGCGGCGGGAACGGGCGCGCGCCGGGCTTTCCCTCACCGAGCTGGCGCGCCGAGCCGGGATCGCGAAGTCCACGCTGTCCCAGCTCGAATCCGCGACCGGCAATCCGAGCGTGGAAACCCTGTGGGCACTCGGCGTCGCACTGGACGTGCAGTTCTCCCGGCTCGTCGAACCGCAGCACCCCCAGGTACGGGTGATCAGGTCCGGCGAAGGGCCGCGGGTGCTCGCCGAGCGCGCGAACTACGCCTGCACACTGCTCGCCTCGTGCCCGCCCAACATGCAGCGCGACCTCTACCAGGTGGTCGCGCAGCCGGGCGCGCCCCGCCGATCGGATCCCCACATGCACGGCGTCGTCGAGCACATCACGCTGTGCACCGGGCGCGCGCTCGTCGGGCCGACGGACGACCCCACCGAACTGTTCCCCGGCGACTACATCTGCTACCCGGGCGACGTGCCGCACCTCTTCGAAGCGCTCGAACCCGACACGCGCGCCGTCGAGATCTCCGAACACCCCTGATGCCGTGCTCGGGGAAACCCCCGCGTTTGCACCCCGCCGCACGAGGCGCTCACTTCGCGTCGCGCGGTCCCTGAAGGACGCCTTCGGGGAACCTGACGCCACAATCTCACCCCTCGCAGCATCCGGCGCCGCGACGCCCATGCCCCGAAGGCGGCCTTCGCGGCGCCAGATTCCCCCAAGGCCCCCTTCGGGGCGTGTGCGTGGCAGCAGGGAAGAGGGGTGAGCTTGGGAAGCCCGGTACGTTCCCTGAAGGACGCCTCGGCGGCCTACGACACGGCCACGCACATGCCCTGGCTCGTAAATAAGCAGATTCGCCGGGGCGCAGCAAGATGGCCCCTCCAGCGGAGGCGCGCGCCCCCATTTTCACCTCTGGCAGGGACGTCCCCGCCAGGGGACACAGATGACTGAAGGACGCCTTCGGGGCATCTGACGCCACAATCCCGCCCCTCGCGGCATCCGCCACCGCGACACCCATGCCCCGAAGGCAGCCTTCGCGGCGCCAGATTCCCCCAAGGCCCCCCTCGGGCGTGTGCGTGGCGATGTCGACTCGCCGTGAGGGGCACCTTCGGGGCATGGGCTGGCAATGCAGCTTGCCGTGAGGGACGAGTTCGCGGCGTTGGATTCCCTGAAGGGCCCCTTCGGGGACTCGGCGGAGTCGCGCTGCTCCGCCCGATCGCCCGCTCCGCCGCATCGCTCACCTCGCGCGACCCCGATCGCCCGCTCCGGCTCAGCGCTTCCTGCCGCTTGCCCTGAAGGTGACCCTCACGGCATCGCATGCCCCGAAGGGCACCTTCGGGGCATGCGCGGCGGACCTCGCCTTGACCGCTACAGGAGCATCCTTCGGGGCCGGGGCGGCGGAGCGGAAATCACCAGCCGCGTTCGGCGAGGCGGTGCGGCTCGGGGACGTCGTCGACGTTGATGCCGACCATGGCCTCGCCCAGCCCGCGCGAGACCTTCGCGAGCACATCGGGGTCGTCGTGGAAAGTGGTCGCCTTGACGATCGCCGCGGCGCGCTCCGCGGGGTTGCCGGACTTGAAGATGCCGGAGCCGACGAACACGCCTTCGGCGCCGAGCTGCATCATCATCGCGGCGTCGGCCGGGGTCGCGATCCCGCCCGCGGTGAACAGCACGACCGGGAGCTTGCCCTTCTCCGCAACCTCCTTGACGAGGTCGTAGGGCGCCTGAAGTTCTTTTGCCGCAACGAAAAGCTCGTCTTCGGGCAGGGACGTGAGGCGCCGGATCTCGGCCCGGATCTGCCGCATGTGCGTGGTCGCGTTCGAGACGTCGCCGGTGCCGGCCTCGCCCTTCGACCGGATCATCGCGGCGCCCTCGTTGATGCGGCGGAGCGCTTCGCCGAGGTTCGTCGCGCCGCACACGAACGGCACGGTGAACGCCCACTTGTCGATGTGGTTGGCGTAGTCGGCCGGGGTGAGCACCTCGGACTCGTCGACGTAGTCCACCCCGAGCGACTGGAGCACCTGCGCCTCGACGAAGTGCCCGATGCGCGCCTTCGCCATCACGGGGATGGAGACGGTCTCGATGATGCCGTCGATCAGGTCGGGGTCGCTCATCCTGGCGACGCCGCCCTGCGCCCTGATGTCGGCCGGTACGCGCTCGAGCGCCATCACCGCGACGGCTCCGGCGTCTTCGGCGATCTTCGCCTGTTCGGCGGTGACCACGTCCATGATCACCCCGCCCTTGAGCATCTCGGCCATCCCGCGCTTGACGCGGGCGGTGCCGGTCGCGGCGGGGGTTGCGGTGGGCTGGGCGTCAGACACGGCAAGGGCCTTTCTGGGAAGAACTGCGGACAATTCGATGCTACGTCGGCTTTGGACCGGTGACGCAGGCCAGTACGAGCCGATCTCGGCAGTCCACTTCTCGTCAGTTCTCGTCCGAGGGGGTGCGACCGCGTGCCCGGTCTTGCCCGCACCGGGTGACGGGTGTGTGATCGGGGACACAAGGCGCTCGTCGACGGTGGACGCGCCATCGAACAAGCCACGGACGCGCGCGAACTCGCGGGGTCACCCCCGCCGAGCCGAGGAGCCTTCATGGCCGACAAACAGGCGAGGAGCACCGAGTCCGGGGCCGCGGTCGCTGTCGACGACCCTGGCAAGGTCCGCAACGTGGTACTGGTCGGGCCGTCGGGCTCGGGCAAGACCACGCTGACCGAGGCGCTGCTCGCCGCGTCCGGGACGGTGACGAGGGCGGGCTCGGTCGTCGAGGGCACGACCGTGTGCGACCACGACCCCGCGGCGGTGCGCCAGCAGCGCTCCGTCGGGCTTTCGGTGGCACCGCTGCTGCACGGTGACGTCAAGATCAACCTCATCGACACCCCCGGGTACGCGGACTTCGTCGGCGAACTGCGCGCCGGGCTGCGCGCGGCGGACGCGGCGCTGTTCGTGGTGTGCGCCGCCGAGGGCGTGGACGCCGCCACGACCGCGGTGTGGGCCGAATGCGCCGCGGTGGGCATGCCGCGGGCGGTGGTGATCGCCAGGCTCGATCACGCGCGCGCCGACGCCGAGGCGGAAATCGCCGCCTGCCAAGAGGCTTTCGGCGCGGGCGTGCTCCCGCTCTACCTGCCCGCGGGCGGCGGGAAGGTGGGGCTCATCGGCCTGATCACCCGTCGCTACTACGACTATTCGAACGGGCTGCCCGCCACCGTCACCGAACCCGACGCCGCCGATCTCGACCGGATCGCCACCGCGCGCGACGAGTTGATCGAAGGGATCATCGCCGAGAGCGAGGACGAGACCCTGATGGACCGGTACCTCGCGGGCGAGGACATTTCCGAGGCCACGCTCATCTCGGATCTCGAAACCGCCGTCGCCCGCGGCAGCTTCCACCCGGTGCTCCCGGTGTGCGCGACCACCGGCGTCGGGCTCACCGAAGTGCTCGACGGCATGGCGCGCGCTTTCCCGTCCCCGCTGGAACATCCGCTGCCCGAGGTCACCGCCCCCGACGGCTCGGCGCACGCCCCGGTGAAGGCCGATCCGGACGGGCCGCTCGTCGCGGAGGTCGTCCGCACCGCGGCGGATTCCTACGTCGGCAGGGTTTCGCTGGTGCGGGTCTTCTCCGGCACGCTGCGGCCGGAACGCCCCGTGCACGTTTCGGGGCACGGCCTGGCCGAACGCGGCCACGAGGACCACGACGCCGACGAGCGCGTGGCACACCTCTACTCGCCGCTCGGCGCGAACCTCCGCGAGGTTTCCCATTGCGTGGCAGGCGATCTGTGCGCGCTGACGAAGATCAGCTCGGCGGAGACCGGCGACACGGTGTCCTCACCGGAGGATCCGATCCTGATGCGCCCGTGGACGATGCCGGAGCCGTTGCTCCCGGTCGCCGTCATCGCGAAGTCGCGCAGTGACGAGGACACGCTCGCGCGCAACCTGGCCCGGCTCGTCGCGGGCGATCCGACGCTGCGGCTTGAGCGCAACGCCGAAACCAGCCAGCTCGTGCTGTGGTGCATGGGCGAAGCGCACGCCGACGTCGTGCTGTCCCGGCTGCGAGCGGGCGGCGCGGACATCGACACCGAGCCGGTGCGGATCTCGCTGCGGGAAACCTTCGCCGGTCCGGCGAAGGGGCACGGGCGGCATGTCAAGCAGTCCGGCGGCCACGGCCAGTACGCGGTGTGCGACATCGAGGTCGCCCCCCTCGAACGCGGCGCCGGTTTCGAGTTCGTGGACAAGGTGGTCGGCGGCGCGGTGCCGCACCAGTTCATCCCGAGCGTGGAGAAGGGCGTGCGCGCCCAGCTCGCGCGCGGGCTCGCCGACGGGCACCCGGTGGTGGACGTGCGGGTCACGCTCGTGGACGGCAAGGCGCACAGCGTCGACTCGTCGGACGCGGCGTTCCAGACCGCGGGCTCGATGGCGCTGAAGGACGCCGCGTCGAACGGGCGGATCCGCCTGCTCGAACCGCTGGACGAGGTCGTGGTCATCGCGCCGGACGAGCACCTCGGCACCGTGCTCGGCGACCTTTCCTCGCGCCGCGGCCGGGTTCTCGGCACCGAGGCCGTCGCCGAAGGGCGCAGTGTCGTCAAGGCGGAGGTTCCCGCGACCGAGTTGCTGCGCTACGCGATCGACCTGCGCTCGCTCACCTCGGGCACCGCGACCTTCACCCGGCACCACGCCCGCTTCGAACCGCTCCCGGAGGGGGTACGCCTCTAGCCCGCACAGGGGTTTCCGGCGCGGTGGCACCGGAAACCCCTGTGCCGCAACACAAGCCGCAACATGATCCGCAGCGCGAAGCGAAAACTGTCGGTGGCTCGCGGTAGTGTTGAATCAAGGGCTCCCCTTAGCCGCGAAGGGATCCGTTCGCCCGATTCCCGGCGGTCGCGCTCGTCAGGGCGCGGGGAATGCGAAGCCGCCCGGCCTGTCGTTGCGGTCCGCGAGCAGCCCCGCCAGCGTCGCGATCGCGATCTCGGGCGGTGTGCGCGAGCCGATGTTCAGCCCCACCGGCCGGTGCACCCGCGCGATCTCCTCGTCCGGCACGCCGAGCGCCCGCAGTGCCTCCACGTGCGGCCCCGGATGACGCGGGTTACCGAGCACGCCGATCCAGCGCGCGGGCTGCGCCAGCGCGGCCTGGAGCTGGGCGCCCAGCTCCGGGCGGTGGTGATTCGTGACGACGACGTCGGCGCGCTCGTCGAGCGCGGGGATCGCGGTGGTTTCGCCCGCCGGGTCGACGAGGATCGTTTCGTAGCCCAGATCCTCGCCGTAGCGGAGCAGGTACTCCGCGACCGGGGAGTCGAAGACCGCGACGAGCACGCGGCCTGCCTCGGGCGGCGCGGATTCACCGTGGGCGACGGCGCAGGGGTCGGTCATGCCCGCAGTCTGCCACCAGCTCAGACCTCGGGTTCGGCGATCTCGAAGTACTCCGGCTGCGGCGCGGTGCCCGCGAGCCGGAAGTAGCGGACCTTGCGCCGCCGCCGCAACGCGAGCGTGTCCCGCACCGCGTCGTTGTGCACCCGGCGCGCGATCACCACGCGGTGCTCGGCGTCGGTCAGCTCGTCGGTGAGCGGTTTCGGCAGGTCTTCGCGCCGGACGCGCGCGAGCAGGCGGGTCAGCTCGTTCTCCTCCGCCTCCCGCTCGCCGCGCGTGGCGTGTTCGGCGGTTTCGGCGACCGCGATCAGCGTCGACGCCTCCTCGCCCGTCAACGCGCCCGCGGCGACCGCGCGGGCGACCACGGCGCGACGGGCCAGCGCGGCATCGAGCGCGGCCCACCCGGCATCGGTGCGGATGTGCAGGCGATCGAGCCGGTTCGCCGTCGCGACGAGGAACAGCCCTCCGAGCACCACCAGCAGCGCGACGAGCGCGACGACGAGCGCGAACCCGGTCACCGCGCGGCTTCCGGCTGGTCGCCCGCGCTCACCCGGCGCGGATCGGCCGCCACCGCGGTCTCGTAGACGCGCAGCACCTGCGTCGCCACGACCTGCCAGTCGAACATCGCGACCCGCTCCCCCGCCGCTGCCGCGAGCGACGCGCGCCTCGTGGGGTCGCTGAGCAGATCCGCGAGCGCCTCGGCCAGCGCCGCCGGGTCCCCGGTCGGCGCGAGCATCCCGGCACGCCCGTCGTCGAGGACCCGCCGGAACGAATCGAGCGCGCTCGCGAGCACCGGCGTGCCCGCGGCCATCGCCTCGGTCAGGATCATGCCGAAGCTCTCGCCGCCGGTGTTCGGCGCGCAGTACACGTCGACGCTGCGCAGCGCGCGCGCCTTGGTCGCGTCGTCGGCCTGGCCGAGCAGTTCGATCCTCGGCGCGAGTTCCGGGCCCGCTTCCCGCCTCAGTGCGTCACCGTCACCGCGGCCGACCACGAGCAGGCGCAGGTCCGGGAAGTCCGGCAGGATCCGGCGAGACGCGGCCAGCAGCACGCCCATGCCCTTGCGCGGCTCGGTGAACCGGCCGACGAACCCGATCGTGCCGCCCGCCCTCGGGTACCCGTCGAGCGGCGTGGCGCGGGAGAAGAACTCGACGTCGACGCCGTTCGGGACCTCCACGGCGTCGCCGCCGGCGTGTTCCACCTGGACGCGGCGGGCGAGCGCGGACACCGCGATCCTGGCGGTGATCTTCTCCAGCAGCGGCCGCAGCACCGGCTGGAACGCCGAGAGCGTCCGCGAACGCGGCGTGGACGTGTGAAAGGTCGCCACGATCGGACCGTCGGCGACCTTGAGGGCGAGCATGGAGAGGCTGGGGGCGGTGGGCTCGTGCAGATGCAGCACGTCGAAGGCGTTCTCGCGCAGCCATCGCCGCACGCGCGCGTAGGAGACCGGGCCGAACTGCAGGCGCGCCACCGAACCGTTGTACGGGATGCCGAGCGCCTTGCCCGCCGGGTGCACGAACGGCGGGAGGTCCGCGCCCTCGTCGGCGGGCGCCAGCACCGAGACCTCGTGCCCGCGCGCGAGCAGCGCCTTCGCCAGGTCCATCACGTGGCCCTGCACACCACCGGGGACGTCGAGCGAATACGGGCAGACGATCCCGATCTTCATGCGCCTTCCGCCTCTTCGAGGCGGGCGTGCTCGGATTCGGCGAAGTCCGAGAGCCAGAACTTCTGCAGCATGTGCCAGTCGGTGGGGTGCGCGGCGATGTCGCCCGCGAAGACGTCGGCCAACGCCTGCGTGGCCGCGGGAACCTCGGTGCGGTGGGTGACCCTGATCCGGGGGTGCAGCCGGATCTGCCAGCCGTCCTCGGTGTACCAGCAGCCGACCGGGATGAGCGCCGCGCCGGTGGTGGCCGCGAGCCTGGCCGGGCCGGGCGCCATCTTGGTCTGCTCCCCGAAGAAGCTGACCTCGAGCCCGCCCGGGGTGAGGTCGCGATCGCTGAGCAGGCAGACGACCTTGTTCTCCCGCAACCGCTGCAACAGCAGGCGGAACGCCGCGCTGGACCCGGTGAGCGGCACGATCTCGAACCCGAGCGATTCGCGGTAGGCGACGAACCGCCGGTACAGCGACTCCGGCTTCAACCGCTCCACCACGGTGGTGAAGCGGCCGGAATGGGAGTTGAGCCAGACGCCCGCGATGTCCCAGTTGCCGGTGTGGGCGAGCGCGAGCACCGCGCCGTTGCCCTCGGCGAGCGCCGCGTCGAGGTTTTCGACCCCGCTGATGGTCTGCCACACGTTGTCGGCGACCTTCTTCAGGTCCATCGACGGCAGCCGGAACGCCTCGTGCCAGTACCGGGCGTAGGAGCGCAGCGACCGGCGGGTGAGGTCGTCCAGTTCGGTGTCGTCCGCCTGCGGGACGACCCGCGCGAGGTTGCGGCGAAGCTGCTGCACCCCCGCTCCCCCCCGGCGTGCCGCGATGTCGGCGCCGAGCGAGAACGCGGACGCGGGCACGAACCGGCTCAGCCGCCAGCCCGCGGCATAGCCGAGGTCGGTCGCGCGTTCGGACAGACCACTCATGGACTTCCCCCCTCCCCTCGCCCCTCGGTGCGTTCCCGCGCCGTCTTGGCCACCGCGAGCAGGCGTTGCAGCAAGGTGATCACCGACAGCGCAGCGAGCAGCCACAGGGACACGTCGACCGTGTACGGCACGCCGAACCCGTGCAGACCGGTGCCGACGAGCGCGATGATGAGCCGTTCCGCGCGTTCGACGAGGCCGCCGTCCGCTTCGAGGCCGGACGCCTCGGCGCGCGCCTTCACGTACGAGATGACCTGGGCCAGCACCAGGCAGATCAGCGCGGCGGCCGCCGCGGGGTGGTTCTGGTCGTGCACGAAGCACCACCAGGCGATCGCGGCGAACAGCGCGCCGTCGACCAGCCGGTCACAGGTGGCGTCCAGCACCGCCCCGAACGGCGTGCCGTGCCCCCTCGCCCTGGCGATCGCGCCGTCGAGCAGGTCGAGCATCGCGAAGCCCCACACGGTGAAGGTGCCGGTGAGCAGCCAGCCGTTGGGGAAGAACACCAGCGCGCACGCGATCGCGCCCGCGGTGCCCAGAACCGTCATCGCGTTCGGGGTGAGCCCAGCGCGCAGCAGTGCGGCACCGATCGGATCGGTGACGCGGGAAACGGAGGCGCGCGCGAAGATGTTGAGCATCGGTCCTGGCGAAGATGAGCGGACGGGGCGTCCGAAGCCTATAAGGCGGCACTCCGCATCCCGTTGCGCACTGTCCCCGGCGCGCCGGGGACTTCGTCGACCTCGCATTCTCCGGCCTTCGCGCAGGCCTCCTCCTCGGCTGCCTTCGCCGCCGCGCACCGCGGCGTGAGCTGGCCGAGGATCGCCGCGCTGATCTCCCCCAGCGCCGTGACCTGCTCGGGGGTGAGCGCGTCGAACAGGCCCTGCCGGACGGCCTCGACGTGCCCAGGCGCGGCCGCTTCGAGCACCGCGACCCCCTCGGCGGTGAGCGTGGCCCATGCGCCGCGCTTGTCGGTGGGGCACGACTCGCGCCGGACCCACCCGTTGGCTTCGAGTCTGGCCACGGCGTGTGAAAGGCGGCTCCGCGACGAGCGCGAAGCCTCGGCGAGCTCGCTCATCCGCAGCGTGTGGCTCGGCGCTTCCGAGAGCTTGACGAGCACTTCGTAGTAGGTGTGCGGCATCCCGGACTCGTGCTGGAGCTGGCCTTCGACATGCGCGCGGAACATGTCGAAGGCGGCCGAGAAGTCGCGCCACACGCGCTGTTCGTGGTCGCTGAGCCATCGGGGAGATTCCGGCATGCGACCCATAGTACCCCTGGTTGAGCCCTCAACTAAACTGCGCTACAGTGTTTGTTGAGGGCTCAATCAAGTGAACGCCCGGTAACCCGATTCATGCCGATCGAAGCAGGAGCACGAACACATGAGCACGTCCACCACCAGTCTCCCCGGGTACGTCGCCTCGACCTGGACCGTCGACCCGGTGCACTCCGACGTCGCCTACAGCGTCAAGCACCTCGGGATCGCCAAGTCCCGCGGCAACTTCACCGCCTTCTCCGGTGAGGTCGTCACCGCCGAGAACATCCTCGACTCGAAGGTGACCGTCGAGATCGACGCCGCCTCGGTCGCCAGCGGCAACACGCAGCGCGACGAGCACCTGCGCGCGGCCGACTTCTTCGACATCGAGAACCACCCGACCATCACCTTCCGCTCGACCGGCATCCGCGAGGACGACGGCGACTACGTCATCGACGGCGAGCTGACCTGGCGCGGCGCCACCGTCCCGGTTTCGCTCAACGCCGAGTTCAACGGCGTGAACCCGAACCCGGCGAACAACAACACCGACACCCTCGGCGTCTCGGCGGAGACCACGGTCAACCGCCGCGACTTCGGCGTCGGCCCGGAGGGCAACGCCTTCCTGAGCGAGAAGGTCAAGATCGAGATCGAACTGCAGGCCGCGAAGGCCTGAGTCAGCGCTCGTGCCAGGCGCCCGCGAGGAGCTCGCGGGTCTGGCCGAGCAGCTGCGGCAACACCTTGGTGTGGCCGACGACCGGCATGAAGTTGGCGTCGCCGCCCCATCTCGGCACCACGTGCTGGTGCAGGTGGGCGGCGATGCCCGCGCCGGCGATCACGCCCTGGTTCATGCCGATGTTGAACCCGTGCGCGCCGGACACCGCGCGCACCACGGTCATCGCCCGCTGGGTGAACTCGGCGAGTTCGACCGTCTCCTCCGGTGTCAGGTCGGGGTAGTCCGCGACGTGCCGGTACGGCACCGCCATCAGGTGGCCCGGGTTGTACGGGTACAGGTTCAGCACCGCGTAGACGAGCTTGCCCCGCGCCAGGATGAGCGCTTCGGCGTCGTCGCGCTCGACGAGGCGGCAGAACGGGCAGCCCTGCGGCTCGTCCCCGTCCGCCTTGTCCGCGCCCTGCACGTAGGCGAGGCGGTGCGGAGTCCACAGCCGCTGCAACGCGTCCTGGACCCCGACCCCGTCCTGCGCCACGAACTCCTGGTCACTCACCGAGAACGGCCTCCAGCGCCGCCGCGGTCGGTGACGCGTTCTCGCGCCGCTGCACCCAGCCGGCGATCGCGTCCACGGCGGCGGTCACCGGTACCCCGTTGATCTGCCCGCCGTCGCGGAAGCGGAATGACACCGCGCCCGCGTCCGCGTCCTTCGCCCCCGCCAGCAGCATGAACGGCACCTTCTGCGTGGTGTGGGTGCGGATCTTCTTCTGCATGCGGTCGTCGCTCGCGTCGATCTCGACCCTGATCCCCTTGTCCCGCAACGCCTTCTCCACGCCACGCAGGTAGTCGACCTGGTCCGCGGTGATCGGGATGCCGACCGCCTGCACCGGCGCCAGCCACGCCGGGAAAGCGCCGGCGTAGTGCTCGGTCAGCACGCCGAAGAACCGTTCGATCGAGCCGAACAGCGCGCGGTGGATGACCACCGGCTGCTGGCGCGAGCCGTCCGGCGCGGTGTAGGCGAGCTCGAACCGCTTGGGGTGGTTGAAGTCGAGCTGGATCGTCGACATCTGCCACGACCTGCCGATCGCGTCCCGGGCCTGCACCGAGATCTTCGGCCCGTAGTAGGCGGCGCCGCCGGGGTCGGGCACCAGTTCGAGGCCGGAGTCGAGCGCGGCCTGGCGCAGCGTCTCGGTCGCCTCGTCCCACTGCCAGTCCTCGCCGATGAACTTCGGCGAATCGTCGCGAGTGGACAGTTCGAGGTAGAAGTCGGAGAGACCGTAGTCGGCGAGCAGGTCCAGCACGAAGTTCAGCAGCGACCGCAGCTCACCCGGCGCCTGCTCCGGGGTGCAGTAGATGTGCGAGTCGTCCATGGTCAGCCCGCGCACGCGGGTGAGACCGTGCACGACGCCCGACTTCTCGTACCGGTACACCGCGCCGAACTCGAACAGCCGCAGCGGCAGCTCGCGGTAGGACCGCCCGCGCGAGCGGAAGATCAGGTGGTGCATCGGGCAGTTCATGGCCTTGAGGTAGTAGTCCTCCTCCTCGAACCGCACCGGCGGGAACATGGTGTCCGCGTAGTACGGCAGGTGCCCGGAGGTGTAGAACAGCCCCGCCTTGCTGATGTGCGGGGTGTTCACGAACTCGTAGTCCGCGTCCTCGTGGCGGCGGCGCGAGTAGTTCTCCAGCTCGCGCCGGACGATGCCGCCCTTGGGGTGGAACACCGGCAGCCCGGAGCCGATCTCCTCGGGGAAGGAGAACAGGTCCAGCTCGGCGCCGAGCTTGCGGTGATCGCGCCGCTCCGCCTCGGCGAGCCGCTCCAGGTAGGCGTCCTGCGCCTCGGCCGACTCCCACGCGGTGCCGTAGATCCGCTGCAGCTGCGGGTTGTTCTCGTTGCCGCGCCAGTACGCGGCGGCGACGCGGGTGAGCTTGAACGCCGGGATGTATTTGGTGGTCGGCACGTGCGGGCCACGGCAGAGGTCGCTCCACACGCGCTCCTTGGTGCGCGGGTCGAGGTTGTCGTAGCTGGTGAGCTCGCCAGCGCCGACCTCCATCACCTCCGCGGTGTCCGCAGTGTCTAATTCGGACTTGAGGTCGACCAGTTCGAGCTTGAACGGCTCGCCCGCCAGCTCCTCCTTGGCCGCCTCCACCGATCCGAGCACCCGCCGCGAGAACTGCTGCGAGCCCTTGATGATCTGCTTCATGCGCTTTTCCAGCGCCTGCAGGTCCTCCGGGGTGAACGGGGTGTCCACGGCGAAGTCGTAGTAGAAGCCGTCCCGCACCGGCGGGCCGATCCCGAGCTTCGCCTCGGGGAACTGCTGCTGGACGGCCTGGGCCAGCACGTGCGCCGCCGAATGGCGGATCACACCGCGCCCGTCCTCGGTGTTCGCGGCGACGGCCTCGACCTCGGTGTCGGCCTCGGGGCTCCACGCCAGATCGCGCAGGTTGCCCTCGGCGTCGCGGACCACGACGATCGCGTCCGGGCCCTTGCCCGGCAGGTCCGCGGCCCGTACCGCGGCACTCGCCGTAGTCCCCGCTGGCACCACCACGCGCGGGGCGGGCACGGCTGCGGATGCGGGCGAGAGGGACACGATGGGCTCCTAGAGCACGAGATCACGAACTGTTGACCCGGTGAATGCTAGCCGCCACCAGCCCGGCACTTCGACCGCATTCCCCCGTCGCCCGTCCGGCGCCGATTCCCGGGGTGCGCGGGTCGCGATGGCTCCGGCGTGATCAGTGGCGAAGGCGCAGGCTTTCCGGGGAGCGTGCGCGTCGCCCCTGAAGGTGCCCTTCAGGACCTCTGACGCCACATTCCCAGCGGCTGTTCATGCCGTGATGGTGGCCTTCGAGGCATCTGACGCCTCAATCTCGCCCCTCGCGGGGCGGGGCATGGTTCTGCTGATGCCTTGAAGGACGCCTTCGCGGCGTCAGATTCCCTCAAGGGCCCCTTCAGCGCACGAGGCCCGGAGCAGGGCAGGCCCCGCGAAGGCCAGATCCGCGACATTCACGCCTCTGAAGGCCCCCTTTCGGGGCACCAGCACGGAAACGAGAAAGAGCCGCGAAATCACCAGCCCATGCCCCCAAGGACGCCTTCAGGGAATCTGACGTCCCAATCTCGCCCCTCGCGGCAAGCGGCATGGCTCTGCTGATGCCCTGAAGGACGCCTTCGCGGCGTCAGATTCCCCCAAGGGCCCCTTCGGGGCGCGAACCTCGCCTTGACCTCTAGTAGGAGCAGGAACATCCTTCGAGGTATGAACAGCGCCCCGGCGAACGGGTCAGACGGTTTCGACGACCTCGTCGTAGTCGAGGCGGGGCAGGCGGTCGAACCACGGGTTCTCGCCCGGCTTGCCGACGTTGATCACCACGAGGGACTTCCACCCGTTGCCCGCGAAGAACTCCTCGTCGACGCCCGCGGCGTCGAACCCGGTCATCGGGCCCGCGGCGAGCCCGGCGGCCCGGACGCCGATGATGAAGTAGCCGACCTGCAGCAGCGAGTTCAGCCTGGCGAACTCGTGCCGGGCGCCGGCGTCGCCGAAGAGGTCCTTGGCATCCGGCTTGTGCGGGAAGGTCTTCGGCAGGTTCTCGTGGAAGTCGGGGTCGGCGGCGAGCACGACGGTGACCGGGGCGGCGCCGGTCTTCGCGCGGTTGCCCTCGGCCATGTGCGGCAGCAGGCGGTCCTTGCCCTCGCCGGACCGGATGACCAGTGCCCGCAGCGGCTGGGTGTTCATCGACGTCGGCGCCCACTTGACGAGGTCGTAGATCGCCTTGACCTGCTCGTCGCTCACCGGCTCGTCGCTGAAGGTGTTGGCGGTGCGGGCTTCGCGGAACAACAGGTCCTGAACGTCGCTGGGCAACTGGAGCGAAGCAGGGTCGACGGAAGTGGTCGAGGTCATGGATCGGCACCTTTCGGTTCGTGCGTTCTGCCGATGACCAACATAGTTGAGCCCTCTACTATTTCGCTCTCAACTACCTCTGCGTGTGCGTCAGGTCACACGGGCGGGAACCGCATCGTCGCCTCCAGGTCGATCCGGACCGTCTTCTCGTCACCACGAACCTGGCGCGTGCGCAGCGCGATCCGCCCGAGCCGCCACGCCGAGTACAGCCCGCCCGCGGTCAGCAGCCACGGCACCGCGGCCACCGGTCCGCCGAGCACCAGCACGGTCGCCGCCAGCGCGAGCCCCGCGACGGAGTCGGCCAGCCGCACGGTGAACACCGTGCGCGCGAGCTTGCGCGCCACCACCTCGGTGACGTAGGGCAGTCCGGCCGCCCAGACCGCGAGGTAGGCGACCCAGCCCAGCAGCAGCACCGGGTCGACCGGCTGGCCGGTCAGCAGCGTGCCGAGCGGGTGCGCGAACACCGTCAGCACCAGGCCGCCGAGCACGGTCGCGCCGGTCAGCAGGATCGCGGCGCGGCGGGCGAGGCCGTGATCCGCACGCCCCTTCCGCTCCCCGGCGGCGAACCCGGCGAGCAGGAAACCGCCGGCCCCGTTGACGACGACCTGAAGCGGCGCGATCAGCAGGCGGCCCGCCTCCAGCATGCCGACCGCGGTGAACGACAGCAGATTCGCCACGAGCACGCGGGCGGCGAGCTGCGCGGCGGGCCGCAACGTGGCGTGCAGAGACCGCCAGCCCGCGAACGCCGCGACCTCGGCGAGCCCCGAGAGCCTCACCGCCTTCAGCCGGACGCCGCGGCGCTCCGACGGCGGCACCTGTGCGAAGCCCAGCACGATCGCGGTGATCGTGCCGACGCCCATCGCGGCGAACAGCATCGGCAGCGTGACCGGCGCGCCGGTGGCGAACCAGGCCACGAGCGCGACGGCGGTGCCGAGCAGGTACCCGGTGTCGTTCCAGACGAGCTTCCAGAACTCCTGGCGCGCGATCAGCACCCGGCGGAAGGTCTCCTCAAGCAGCCAGCCGACCAGCATGGTGGCGTAGAGCAACGCCGCGACGTAGTCGCCGTGCCGCAGGATCAGCGAGGTGACGATCCCGACCGCGAAGCACAGCGCGAGGCCGAGCAGCGCGCTCGCCGACAGCGCGGACCGGATGCGCGGGTCACGGCGGTCCAGCACCGCGAGGCTGTCACCGACGTAGCCGGTGTAGAGCGCGGTGGCGCTGACGAGCACGGCCAGGTACACCGCGAACGCCCCGTACTCCCCCAGCCCGAGCGCGCGCGCCGCGAGCACCTGCAGCAGCAGGCTCGTGCCGGCCGTGATGCCCTGCGACAGGACCGGCGCACCCAGCCTGCCGAGCAAACCGCGGAGTACCCGGAGTCCCGCCAACGCTACTGTTGCTTTTGGGGTTGCTGCTGCTTCAGGGGCTGGGCCTGCACCGGCTGTTGTCCCTTTTGCACAGCGGGCTGGGCGGGCACCGTCTGCTGCGCCGGGGACTGCTGGCCGCGCTGCTGCGGGCCGGACCCCGGCTGCTGCGCCATCGGCTGCTGCCGCGAGCGCGCGGACACCGCGCGGTGCGGGGTGTCCGGCTGCGGGCGCGCGAAGGTGAACAGGTACCCGGCGACCTGACCGCCCAGCAGGCGGATCTGCTCGCGCAGCCGGTGCACCAGCCGTGCCTCGCGGTCGCGGCGGACGACCACCACGACACCGTCGGACTCCTTGATCACCGGGGTGACCTCGGGCGCGCTGGACGGTGACGCGGTGTCGATGAGCACCAGGTCGTACGCCGAGCGCATAGCTCCGACCGCGGCCTGCAGCAGGCTGGAGCGGAAGTGGTCGAGGGTGGCCTCCTGGTACTGCCCGGCCGGGATCGCCCACAGGTAGACGCGGTCGCCGAGGTCGACGACGCGCGTGCACTCGTCCATCCGGGAGGCGCCGACCGCGATCGAGGTGAGGCCCTTCGGGTCGTAGCGCAGGCCGAGCAGGTCGGACAGGCCGTGCGTGCGGACCGAGGCGTCCACGACGAGCACGCGCGCCCCGCTGCGGGCCGCGGCGGTGGCGATCTGCAGGGTCGACGTGGTGCTGCCGTCGCCGGGGGCGCTCGAGGTGACCACGACGACGCCGCGCTCGACCGAGGTCCGCAGGCTCGACGCGGCGAACTGGTACGGCCACAGTGGATGGCTGCCGACTTCGCGCAGCGCGGCGGCTTCCGGCTCGGCGAGCAGCTCGATCTCGGCGAGCACCGGCTCCCCGGTCGCGGCGGTCAGGTCGTCGACCTCGCGCATGCGGCGGTCGCGGTCGGCGCGAACCCATGCCACGGCGCCCGCGATGAGCAGCCCGACCACGAACCCGATCGCGAGATCGCGGGCGATGGTGCCGAGCACGCTCGTCCCGTCGGCCACCGCCTTGTCCACAAAGGACACACCGTCGCCGAACTGCTCGGCGGCGATCCTTGCCTGCGTCGCCTGCTTGTCCAGATCACCGAGGGTCGGGCCGGCGGCGAGGGTGTTCGGGTCGGCGCCCTTGTCGGCGGGGACGGAGGCGAGCACGTCGCGACGGCGCGCGGCGAGCGTGTCGAGCGTCTTCTGCTCGGCCGCCCGCACGTCCTCCTTCGACTCCGCCTGGTACGCCTTCGTCACCGCGTCGGCGATCGAAGCCGAACTCTCGGAGTCGCCCGCGTTGACGGTGACCATGATGGACTCACCGTTGTCGGATGCCTTCGCGGCCACCTCGTCGCGGAGGACGTCCACCGGGACCGCGCCCGCGAGGTTCGCGCTCGCACCGGAAAGGACCCGGTCCGAGACGAGGAAGAGCGCGCGCTGGTTGACATAACGCACGAACGCGGTTTCGCTCTGCGCGTCTACGCCGACGATCCCCGCCTTGTCCGGCGTCTTCAGCACGATGCGCGCGCCCGCGCTGCTGGTACCCCCCAGCAGCCACGCGGCCAGCGCACTGGCCAGCACGACCAGTGCGACGATCGCCAGTGAAGTCCACCGATACCGCCAGAGCGCATCGAGGATCTTCGGTGACGGCTGCTCTTCCATACGTCTTGTGTCCGATCGTTTCACCGAGCGTGGCTGGCGGAATATACCAGCACCCCGTGGACCGCCCGCCCGCGAGCCGAGCACCCGGGCGTTAGCGGAAAGTGTTGGAGGACACCGTTTTCAGTTCGTGAGGGCACTGTAACCGAATTGCCGAAGAGCCAGGCGCCCCGGCACTGATAGCCTCAGCCGGATTACGGTGTCCCCACCTTCAGGAATCGTGAGAAAACCTTCGATGAGCAAGCGCGCCAGCAGCGTCAGCGTGAGACGGCCCGGCGGGGCCGGGTGAGCAGCTTCCCTGCCAAAGGCACCCGGTTCACCGAAACCCTCGAGAGGCTGCCGTCCGCCCAGAAGAGCGCGAAAGGCGCGCCCGCTTATTCACGTTTCGTGAACCGGAGGGCAGGCGGGTACCTCGCCGCGGCCGCCTACCACCTCGGCCGCACGCCGAACCAGGTCAGCGCGATCAGCGCGGCGTTCACCTTCACCGGCATCGCGGTCATCGCGCTGGCCCCGCCCGTGCCGGTCACCGGGTTCGCGGTCTGCCTCGCGCTCGTCGCCGGGTACGCCTTCGACGCCGCCGACGGGCAACTCGCCCGGCTGCGCGGCGGCGGCAGCCTCGCCGGGGAATGGCTCGACCACGTGATCGACGCGCTGAAGATCGCGACGCTCCATTTGTCCGTACTCGTCTCGGCATATCGCTTTTCGGATCTGCCGAAGGGGTTCCTGCTGGTGCCGATCGGCTTCTCCGTGGTGGCCTCGGTGCAGTTCTTCGCGTTGATCCTGAACGAACAGCTCCGGCACCGGGCCGGTGCCGCGCGGCTGCCCGGCGGGAAACCGTCTCCGGTCCGCTCCCTGCTCGTTGTGCCCACCGACTACGGCGTGCTGTGCCTCGGCTTCGCGCTGCTCGGCTTCCCGGCCGTGTTCGAACCGCTGTACGGACTGCTATTCGCGGCGAACGCTGCGTTCCTCGCCGCCGCGCTGCCGAAGTGGTACCGCGACGCGCGGGGGCTAGCACGGCAGAACGGGCCAGGACAGGAGGGACCGGCATGACGATCGTCGGATACGCCCCCGGCGCCTACGACATGTTCCACATCGGACACCTGAACATCCTGCGGCGCGCGAGCGAGCACTGCGACCGGCTGGTCGCGGGGGTGGTCGGCGACGACGTGATGCTGCGCGCGAAGGGCAAGCTCCCGATCGTGCCGTTCGAGGAGCGCATCGAGATCGTCCGCAGCGTCCGGTACGTCGACGAGGCCGTCCCCGACCCGCACGTGGACAAGTTCGCGGCGTGGGAGCACCTGCGGTTCGACGTCCTGTTCAAGGGTGACGACTGGCGCGGTACCGAACGGGGGAAGCTGCTGGAGGCTCGGCTGGGCGAAGTCGGCGCCAAGGTGATCTACTTTCCCTACACGATCCAAACTTCGAGCTCGGCGCTGCGGAAGCTGATCTCGATCCCTTCCTGACCCGCCGATCCACCCCGGAAGGTCCAGTGCCCCCTCAAGACGCGCCGGTGTCCGGCGACCCGCCTCCGAGACGGTCGCCGCGGCGGACCCTCGGCTTGGTCGCCGCGGTGCTCGCCGTCGCCGGCGTGGTGGTCGCGGCCCTGCTGACCGGGGTGCGCCACGACGGCCCCGGCGCCGACGAGGTGACCGCCACCGCGACCGACCTCCCGCTGACGGCGACCGGCTACCCGGTGCCGGACGGGGCGATCGTGGTCGCGCCGGGCGGGGACGATCACGCGGCGGGTACCGTCGCGGCTCCCCTGCGCACCGTCGCCGCTGCCTTCTCCCGTGCGCGGCAGGGCTCCACGATCGTGCTCCGCGGCGGCACCTACCGCGAGACGGTCGGCATGGTGAAGAAGCGGATCACGCTCCAGCCCTACCCTGGCGAGAAGGCGTGGCTCAAGGGCACCGTGGTCGTCGGCGGCTGGAAGGCCGACGGCGGGCGCTGGCGGCACGACGGCTGGGACCCGAAGCTGTGCCGCACGTGCTTCCTCAAGGCCATCATCGACTCCGCGCACCCGCTGGCCGGGCTGCCCGACATGGTGTTCGTCGACGGCCGCCCGCTGAAGCAGGTCGACGACGCCGACGACGCCGGGCCCGGGACGTTCTTCGTCGACACCGACGCCAAGGCGCTCGTGCTCGGGGAAAACCCGGCTGGGCGCACCGTCGAGGCCACGAAGTTCGACCGCCTGCTCCAGTTCGACGGCGAGGGCGCGCGCGGCAGCGTCATCCGCGGCGTCGGCATCGCGCAGTACGCCAGCAACCAGGACTACGGGAACCGCGCCGCGATGGTCGTGGCCAACGCCCCGGACGTGACACTGGAGAACACCACCTTCGCCTGGTCTGCTTCCACCGGCGCGCTGATCTCCCAGCCGGGCGGCCGGGTCGTCGGCGGGTCGTTCGTGGACAACGGGCTCGCCGGGCTCGTCGCGAACAAGGCGGACGGGCTGCGGGTGACCGGCGGCCGGTTCGCCGCCAACAACCAGGAGCGGTTCGCGCTGTCCGGCGAGGCGATCGGCGCGGCCGGGGTGAAGGTGACCCACACCAAGCGCCCGGTGATCCTGGACAACGTCTTCGAGGACAACATCGCCTCCGGCTGGTGGTGCGACCTCGGCTGCACCGACGCGGTCGTGGCGCGCAACGTGGCGCGGGCCAACGCGGTCAACGGCCTGTACTACGAGGTGTCCTCGCGCGCGATCATCGCGGGCAACGTGCTGGCGGGGAACCGGGCGCGCGGCCTCAAGGTGTCCAGCTCCGACGGCGTTCGCGTGCACCAGAACACCTTCGACCGCAACGCGCTCGACCTCGGCCTCTACAACGACCCCCGCTCCCCCGACGTCGACCCGTACAGCGCGCAGGCGGGGCTGCGCTGGCTGACCAGCGGCACCGTGCTGGCCAACAACCTGTTCGTGCAGGCCGGTTCCGGGACGCCGTTCGTGGAGTCCGCCGACTACAAGGAGGACCAGAGCGGCAACGCGGCCTTCGTCGCCAGGAGCGACGGGAACGCGTACCTGCGCCCCGGTCCCGGCACCGGCACGCTGCTGACCTGGTCGGTCGGCGCGGGCCGGACAGAGGACTTCCGCACGCTCGCCGAGTTCACCAAGTCCACCGGCCAGGACGCGCACGCGCTGCAGACCGCGCCCGCGGCCGCCATGTTCGCCGACCCGGCCAAGGGCGACTACCGGCTGCGCCCCGGGGTGCCCGGCGTCCACGCGGGGCAGCCGCTGCCGCCCGACATCGCGGCCGCGCTCGGCGTCAAACCCGTCGACGGCCCCGATATCGGCGTGCTCACCGCGCGCGAGCACTCCTGAGCGGAGCGCCCGCGCGACGGCGTCAGTTGATCGCCAGTTGATCGTCAGTTGATCGTCGAGGTCGGCGAGGAGGCCACCGTGCCGTCGGCGTCGGTCGCCTTGATCCGGTAGGTCCCGCCGGTCACCTGGCGGTCGGTGAAGCTCAGCTTCGGCAGCTCCCACGGCCGCGAACGCTGCGTCACGGTGTAGATCGGCTCCGCGGTGCCGGTGCGGAACACCTGGTAGGTCACGTCCGAGTTCTGCGCGTCCCAGGTGCTCCCCCAGCTGATCACCGGGTTGCCGTTGTTCTTGGACAGCGACGGCGCCTTCATCAGCGCCTGCTGCGGGCCGTTGTTCACCGCGCCGGGCACCCCGCGCGCGGCGAACCGGGTCAGGCTCTGCTGCGGCTTCCCGCTGACCGTGGTGAACTCACCGCCGACGACCACGTACTGGCTGTTCGAATCGATCGCCCACGGGCCGTCCTTCCAGACGCTGGTGTCCGGCCCGCCGTTGGTGTTCGGGAACCACGGCAGCATCTCGGGGACGGGGTCGCCAACGCGGACCATGTTGCTGTTCACCGTCGCCTTGCCGGTCGCGGCCGCCGATTCGGCCACCAGCCGGTAGTAGGCGGGCCTGCTGTCCGGGTTCCCGTTGATCGCGACGCAGTCGTGGGTGTGCGAAGCGCTGTACACCACGCCGTTGCTGACCGTGACCGCCTGCGTGTCGCCGTAGCACCCGTCGAACCACTTCGGCAGGCCCGTCGCGATGTCGACCGCGGTCCTGCCTTCGAGCCGGGTCGACCCGCCCGCGTAGTCGTAGGCACCGAAGTAGGCGACGCCGTTGCCGTCGGTCTCGATGTCCGTGACGGTCTCGGTGCCCGGGGTCTTCAGGCCCCACGCCACGTTCACGCCGCTCGTCGCGTCGACGGCGGTGATGCCGTGGCGGCGGGTGCCGTTGACGGTGTCGAACGCGCCGCCGACGAGCACGCGGCCCTGCGCGGGCGCGGCCAGCAGGGTGAACACCTCGGCGTCGACGGCCGGCGCCCACGGCTTCAGCGCGCCGTCGAGGCCGACCGCGGCGAGCCGGGTGCGGGGCGTGCCGTTCACGGCGTTGAACCCACCGCCGAGGTAGACGGTGTCCGGGGTGACCGAGATGCCCCTGATCCGGCCCGCGACGGTGGGCTTGAAGTTCGGGTCGAGCGCGCCCGACGCGGTGTCGAACCGCGCGACGCGCGAGCGCCACTGCCCGTCGACCTTGTCGAAGTCGCCGACCACGTAGACGCTCTTGCCGTCGGGAGAGCCCTTGATGCGGAACACCGAGTCGCAGATCCACGCCGAGGTCCCGGTCTGCGTGCAGTACGGGCCGGGGTTGTTCGTCACCGTGGTGCTCGCCGACACGATCGGCGCCCACGGCAGCAGCGCACCGGTGGTCAGGTCGAAGGCCAGCAGGTTGTGCCGGACGACCTCGCCCGCTCCGCCGGGAGCGACACCGGCGGGGCGCGCCTTCGTGAAGCGGCCGCCCGCGTAGACGGTGTTGCCGACGACCGCGACCGAGAACACGATCCCGTCGGTCTGCGGGGTGGGCAGCGCGCCCGCGGTGACCGTGCTGGGCAGCGGGACGGCGGCGAGGGTGCTCGGGAGCGGAACGGCCGCCAGCGCCGGGGTCGACGAGAGCGACACGGCGAGGGAGGCGGCCGCCATCACGGTGACCGTCGTGCTCGCCCGCCTTCGCGCAGAAGACATGGGAGTTCCTTCGTATCGGTGGGGATTGGGGAGGGGAGGGAGAAAACGCGGTGAGCGGGGCCCACCGACCGGCGAGTGCTACTCGTCGGGGCTCTTGTTGCGGGGCGCCCTGCGGACCAGGCGCGTCGCCAGCGCCTCGTACGCGTCGGCCACGCTTTCCCAGTCGTACCGGTCGAGCGTGCCGAGCTGCGCGCGACCGCGGCCGCGGGTGCCTTCCGGATCGGCTTCGGCGGCCTCGCACAGCGCCGCGAGATCGGCCGCGGATCCGAAGAACCGGCCGTGCTCGCCGAGCACCTCCCGGTTGAAGTTCACGTCGAACGCCGAGGTCGCGGTGCCGGCCCCCATCGCGCGCAGCAGCGACGGGTTCGTGCCCCCGACCGAATGGCCGTGGACGTAGGTCAGCGCGTTGCCGTAGAGCTGGTCGAGCTGGAGCTGGTCCCAGACGCCGCCGAGCAGCCGCACCGCGCCGTCGGTCCCGGCGAGCGAGCGGATCTTGCGGGTGTAAGCGTCGGCGTACGGTGCCGACCCGACCACCACCAGCGGGAGTTTCGCGGCACTGGCCCGGTACCCCTCGACCGCGAGGTCCACGTGGTTCTCCGGCTCGAACCTGGCGACCACGAGGTGGTAGCCCCCGGGAGCCAGTCCCAGTTCGGCGATCCGGTCCTGCCCGACTTCACCCAGTTTCGGCGCCCCGTACGGAATGTAGTCGGTCGACACCGAAAAGCGTTCCGAATAGTAGTCCTGAATACCGCGCGCGTCCGCGATCAGCGCGTCCGACCAGCGCACGGCCAGTGATTCCGCGGCGCGGTAGTAGCGGCGGCCGGCTCCATTCCACTTGGCGCGCTTCCATTCGAGCCCGTCGACGTGGGTCACCACCGGAATTCGCCACAGCCGCAGCAGCGGCAGCAACGGTGCGTTGGCGGCGTTGAACACGAAGGCGACATCGGGTTTCCTGGTGCGGGCGTCGCGCACCGACAACGCGGTATGACTCAGCGTTTCCAGGGTTTTCCGGCGCATCGCGGGCAAGGTGATCAAGGTCATGCCCAGGTGGTCCGACGGCGGCTCCTCGGTGTCGCCCTCGGCCCGCCGACAATAGACAACCACTTCGTGGCCGCGTTTCGCGAGTCGTTGACCAACCTCTTCGACGCAGGTTTCGAAACCGCCGTACCGCGCGGGAACCCCACGCGTGCCCATCATCGAAATTCGCATCGTCACCGATCAGGTCGCTCGCGGTCAAAACGGGCACCGGGACACCGTGGGGGTCGGCGCCCTGCGTGTGATTCACCGCATCGTATTATGCACACCTGAGGCCGCCGCTACTCCGTTCGCGGGGATTGCCCCCGCGGCTAACGAGGGTTACCCCCGTTGACCGGCCGAGGAACGGACGGCACGGTGAAAGGAGCCGGGAAACTGACCAGCGTGGCCCGTGCACCGATCGGCATCGACGGCACCCGTGCCGAGGCGAAGCCCACCTGGCCGGTGTGGTGCGTACTCGCCCTGGTGCTGGCCAGCGACTTCAAGTTCCGGCTCCGCGCCAACGACCAGGCCGTCTCCGGCAACGCCGACCCGTTCGTGCTGCTCGAGATCGCGCTGTACGCGGTGGTGGCGTGCTTCCTGTTCGTGCGGTTCCGGCCCGCGGTCCGGACCAGGCGCGGCGATCTGCTCACCTGGCTCGCCTACGCCTACGCGATCGTGCTCGCCGGCTCCGCCCTGTACTCCCCCTACTTCCAGCTCGCGCTCGTTCGCGCGGCGCAGGTCATCGTCGTGCTCGCGCTGGCGCGCTCGATCGCACGGCACTGCGACGAGGGTGCGCCCCACCGGATCGCGCACGCGTACGCGGTGCTGATGGCCGCGTCGGTGTGCTTCGGCTTCGTCGTGCGCTTTCCCCAACTGCCGACACAGAAGGGCCGGTTCACCTGGCTCTACGTGCACCCGGTGCAGGCAGGCGCGATGCTCGCGGTCGCGACGGTGCTGATGGCGGGGTACGCGATCACCACCGGCCTCGATCGCGCCGGCCCGCGCTGGCGGCTGCCGGTGTACGCCGCGCTGTTCGCGGTGTGCGCCGCCGGTCTCGTCGCGACCAAGACGCGCGGCGCGGTGCTCGGCGCGATCGTCGGCGTGCTGGTGCTGGTCTGGACCCGGTGGCGCGGCCAGCGCAAGGTCGAGGTCGGCGTGGTGGGCGCGGTCGCGCTGATCGCGGTCGCGCTCACCACCTCCTCGGCGATCGAGGACTTCTTCGCGCGCGGTGAGTCCGCGGCCCGCCTCGCTTCGCTGAACTCGCGCACCAATCTCTGGGGCTTCGCGTTCGAACGGTTCGCCGAACACCCCCTCTACGGTTTCGGCCTCACCTCGTCGCGAGGGCTGTTCCTCGAACAGATCGGGCTCGGCGGCGGGCACAACGCGCTCGTCAACCTGCTGGTGGACACCGGGCTGCTCGGCGCGCTCGGGTGGGTCGCGCTGCTGGGGTGCATGCTGCTGGCCGCGCACCGCCTGCGGCGCCACGGCGCGCCGTCGGCCGATCGCACGATCCTGCTCGCGCTGCTGTTCGCGCTGCTCGCGAACTCCGTGTTCGTCGAAGGGCTCGGTGCGCCCGCGAACGTCCTGTGCACCTGGCTCTTCGTGATGGTGGCCTGGCTTTCGCTGGCCGGAAGGACGACCGCATGACCGCGCGGCGCACGGCGCTGATGGCGCACGGCTCGGCCGAGCTGTACGGCTCGGACCGGGTCTTCCTCGAATCGGTGACCGCGCTGGCCGAGGACGGCTGGGACGTGGTGGCCACCGTCCCGGTCACGGGCCCGCTCGTCGCCGAACTGGAACGCGCCGGCGCGCGGGTCTCGGTGTGCCCGGCGCCGGTGCTGCGCAAGGAAGCGTTGCGGCCGTCGGGTTTCGCACGTCTGCTCGGGCTCGCGAGGCGGTCCTCCGGCCCGATGTGGCACCTGCTCCGCGTGATCGACCCCGACGTCGTCTACGTCAACACGGTGACGGTCCCGCTGTGGCTCGCGATGGCCCGCGCGCGCCGGATCCCGGTGGTGGCGCACGTCCACGAGGCGGAGGACGGCGTCGCCAAACCGGTGCGCGTCGGGCTCGCCGCGCCCCTGCTCGCCGCCGACCGCGTGGTGGTGAACAGCAAGGCCACCGCCGAAGTGGTGCGTAACTCACTGCGACGGCTCAGCGGGCGGAGCACGCTCGTCTACAACGGCGTGCGCGGGCCCGGCTCACCGGTCGCCCCCGCGGCCGCGCCACAGGGTCCGGTGCGGCTCCTCCTCGTCGGGCGGATCTCCCCGCGCAAGGGCACCGACATCGCGGTGGCAGCGCTCGCACTGCTGCGCGCCCGCGGCCACGACGTCACGCTCGACCTCGTCGGATCGGTGTTCCCCGGCTGGGAATGGTTCGAGCGGCAGGTGCGCGAAGCGGCGCTGGCCGCCGGATGCGACACCGCGGTGCGGTGGCGCGGGTTCCGCGCCGAGGTGTGGCAGTCCTATGCGGACGCCGATCTCGCGCTGGTGCCCTCGCGGATCGAACCCTTCGGCAACACCGCGATCGAAGCACAGCTCGCCGGCGTGCCGGTGGTGGTCTCGGACGCACACGGGCTGCCGGAAACCGTCGAGGACGGCCGGTGGGGCCCGGTGACCGCGGCGGGCGACGCCGCCGCGCTCGCCGACGCGATCGAGGAGGTGCTCTCCGACTGGGCCGCCACCGCGACCCGCGCGGACAAGGCCCGCGAGGCCGCGGCCGAAAGGTTCTCCCCGGAGCGGTACCGGCGCGAGATCCGCACCGTCGTCGAAGCGACCGCCCGCCGCCGGACCTGACCGGCGGCACCGCCGTCGTATCGCTTGGACGGCACCGCCGTCGCACCCGATTGACGGCACCGCCGTCGTACCGATTGACGGCACCGCCGTCGTACCCGATTGACGGCACCGCCGTCGTCAGTAGGCGCCCGCGCCGCCGATCACCGCGCGCACGGTCTTCCAGAGGATCACCACGTCGAGCGCGAGCGACCAGTCCTCGACGTAGCGGAGGTCGAGGCGGATGCTCTCCGCCCAGCTGAGATCACTGCGCCCGCTGACCTGCCACAGCCCGGTCACCCCCGGCTTCACCAGCAGGCGGCGGCGCGCGTCGCGCTCGTAGCTCTCGGTCTCCTCCGGCAACGGGGGCCGGGGGCCCACCAGCGACATGTGTCCACTGAGGACGTTGAACAGCTGCGGCAGCTCGTCGAGCGAGTAGCGGCGCAGTACCGAACCGACCCTCGTCACGCGCGGATCCTTGCGCATCTTGAACAGCGGGCCCGCGCCTTCGTTGGCCTGCACCAGTTTCGAGCGCACCTTGTCCGCGTCGCGCACCATGGTCCGGAACTTGAGCATGGTGAACGTGTCGCCGTCACGGCCGACGCGGCGCTGCCGGTAGATCGCGGGGCCGCGGCCGCCGAGCTTGATCGCGAGCGCGATCAGCAGCAGCAGCGGGGACAGCGCGAGGAGCAGCGCCGCCGAAACCACCCTGTCCACGACGGCCTTGACGAACCGGCGGCCGCCGGTGAACTTCGGCGCGGTGACCCGGAGCAGCGGCATCCCGAACACGCCGGAGACGTTGAGCCGGGGACCGGCCACCTCCATCAGCACCGGTGCGACGACGAGTTCCGCCTTGGTGCCTTCGAGGTCCCATGCGAGCTGCTGCAGGCGTTTCGGCGTCCAGTACTGGTCCGCGGTCACGGCGACGACGCGGTAGCCGCCACGGCGCACGTGGTCGGCGAGCTCGCCGAGCCGCCCGACCACCGGGACGCCGCCGACCTCGCCGTTGCCCGCGGCACCCGCGGAGCCGTCGCCGGTGCACACGGCCTCCACCCGCCAGCCCACGTGCGACTCGAGCTTCGTGCGGGCGATCAGGTCGCCGACGGTGCCGGGGTCGCCCGCCGCCATCACGGGGAGCAGGCAGCGGCCGCGGCGGCGCCGGTGGTGCAGCACGCGGCGCAGGACGTACCGCTGCGGGAAGGCGAGCGCGGCGATCACGGGCACCACGACGAACACCCACGGCTGCACGTCGAGCGCGCCGAAGAGGAGTCCGCCCAGTGCGACGAGCACGGCAGCGGCGACCAGTCCCCTGCCGAGGCGGCGGAACTCCTCCGCGCCCTCACCGAGGAGCTGCTGGTGCCACGCGCGGTTGGCAGGAAGCGCGATCATGACGGCGAGCGCGGTGCCGAGCGCGTGCAGGTGGTCGAAGGCGAGCCCGTCGATGATGACGGCGCTGGCCAGTATGACGACGACGGTCGCGGCGAGGTCGCTCGCGATGACCCAGGCGCGGTAGCGGCCCTCCCACGCGGTGGACGGCGTCCGATCGGATCCAGTGGCCCGTCGTGGCGATGGCGACGGCGACGGCGATGCCGGGGCGGGTGGGAGGTCGAGGTGCGCGACGGGTTCCTCCGTCGTCAGGGGCCGCACCGACTCTTCCATCGGACCTCCCAGATCCTTGGCTCGGTGACGCATCAGGACAGTTGCGTCGTGGCACGGGTTCGCGGTCATGCGGTAAGACGGGTGGCGCGGTGCTGCGGTTGTGCGTGCCGTTCGCGAAAACGGCGGTGGTGGGTTCACTGTTTCGTCCGGGCTGTTCGGAACGGCCGCCGAAGTAGCCGGGTTCGACTCCGCGCATGGCAACGCAGAGTAACCAACCCCGGTATACGTTCAGTAGTCAACAGCGTGATACATGCGGTGGTATCGGTCCCTCTGACGACAGCGTTACAAACGCTCTGCGAGCGGTTTTATGGCGTGTCTACGGGAACATCCAGGTCCTGTTCACCTCATTCAGATAACAAACGAGTGACAAAGGGTGAGCGTTGACTTCGGGCAAACAGCTACCGTATGTAGCTGGTAATTCAGTCACGTTGCCGCGTGGCGGCATCCGCTGCCCCGGCCGGACGCCCGCCGCCGCGCAACCGGCCCCACTTCCTCCACTGTGGACCTCGGGCCCGGCCCGTGGCGTCCACAGTGGATATCCCCACCTGATCACCCATCTGCCGGTTCGACCACCACCCAAAGTGGAAATCCGGTCGTGACCTCGCCCACACCGACCAAAGGTCTGGACCGCAATGCTCACGTCACCCACAAAAACACACCCGGGCGAAGCATCGAACCGGGAACGACACACTCGGGCGAGTTCGCCACTGAATGTGCCCGGCCGACCGGAAGCTCCCGCCAGGACGGGCCGGGGGGGATCCCCGGGAAGCACAAAGGCGGCTTGCGTCCGCGTGTTCCGCAGACACAAGCCGCCTTTGCTGTCGCGTGGGCGATACTGGGATCGAACCAGTGACCCCTTCGGTGTGAACGAAGTGCTCTCCCGCTGAGCTAATCGCCCTCGCTGGTACGAGTCAGGACTCTACCGGACCCGTTTTCGGGCCTGGCAAACGGGTGGTTCATCGGCGCGCACGATCCGCACACGGCCCGCCACGCTGCGAACAAGTACGAGCTAGCGAAGGTTCTGCGCGCACACGCGCGTGCCCGTTCGCGCGCGAGTGTGGGAGACACGCGTGCAACATCCGCCTGACGGTGCTATCGCATGGCAGCCGAACCCGCCAGTATGGAGATCGGGAGCTCCTCAGCAGGGGCGAGCTCGGGGGCTCGCGAGACAGGGGTGATGATGGTCTGGGGCGGTCGCAGTGAGCCCATAAGAGTGATCTGCGGCAAAGTCGCGAGCGAATCGGCGGCGTGGCGCGTCTCACCAGCAGAACTCGGTCAACCTGGGCCGTGAAGGGAGACGAAGGGTACGACGATGCGCAACGATCACGTTACGCTCCGCTCGACGGCGGTCTTCGACCTGCTGGCGCCTCGGACGCCGGCCGTTCCGGTCAAGGTGGAGCTCCGATACGACACCCGCGACCCGTACGCGGTGGTCGCGGCCTTCCGCACCGGCCGCGCGGGCTGGGTCGAGTGGGTATACGCACGAGACCTGCTCGCGGACGGGCTGCTCGCCGACGCCGGTGACGGGGACGTCCGGATCCGCCCGTCCGTCGAGGACCCGGAGTCGGTCCTGATCGAACTGAACTCGCCATCGGGCCACGCGATGTTCGAAGCCTCAGCCCAGGAGCTCGCCGACTTCCTCGACCGGACCTACGACGTCGTGCTGCCGGGCAACGAGCACCTGTGGGTCGACGTCGACGACGCGCTCACCCACCTCATCCCGAACGATTTGAGCTGATGTTCGGCCTGGCGACACGGAACAGCCACCCCCCTGTGACCGCCCGATCCGGCGTCCGATATGGTTTTGCCACACCACGACGACGGGGAACGAACACCAGGTCGGAACCCGGAAATCGCGGAGTGCGGACGTAGCGCAGCTGGTAGCGCATCACCTTGCCAAGGTGAGGGTCGCGGGTTCGAGTCCCGTCGTCCGCTCGGGAGGCCTTCTCGGGCCTTGCACGGTGGAGTGGCCGAGAGGCGAGGCAACGGCCTGCAAAGCCGTGTACACGGGTTCGAATCCCGTCTCCACCTCGCGCGATTAGCTCAGCGGGAGAGCGCTTCCCTGACACGGAAGAGGTCACTGGTTCAATCCCAGTATCGCGCACACTCTGGTTCATGGTGTTCAGGCCCTCAGCTTCGCTGGGGGCCTTTCCCGTGTTCGTGTGCTGTCGCCCCCGAGGGGGCCGAGCCCCCGGACCCTCACGGTGCGGTGGCTCCCGACCCGGCGTGGTCCTCGACCAGCCAGGTCGCGTGCGTGTGCGCTCCTTTGTGGAAGGTGAAGTCGTCAACGGCCATGCCATCCCCGACTGGACGCGCCAACGCTGGGCACGGAAGTTCTTACGCTGCAACGGCCCGCCCGCAGGGGTGCAGAACACGAAGGGGTGACGATGGCTGTCCATCAGCTCTTCGTAGAACACCGCGATGCTCGGCGGCAGCTCCACCGTCCTGGCCCCTGCCGGGGTCTTCGTTCTACCGCGACGCCCTTTCTTGCCTCGCCGCGGTGTTGGTGCGACCGGCGTCACATCCGGAGGAGCGTCCGCTGAGCGAACCGGTGTAGGCGTTCATCAGGCACAGCGTGAACCCGCCAGGATCTGTACTGGGCTCGCCACGAACTTGTCGAACTCGTACTCGCCGGAGGTCACCCGAACGCCATGGCACGGGTTGGCGGGGATCTTGCGGGCGCGAACGGCGGCGGTCATGAAGGTGGAGATCGTCGCCACCGTCGACTCGGCATAGTCCTCATGCAACTCCGAGTCCCATTTCTTAATCCCCACGTACCGCTGAAGATCCCAACCAGCGGCCACGCCCCACTGCGGCAGCAGATGATTGTCCAGAAGGGACCGATACTTCGCGACCATGTTCCCCTCCAACCGAGACGAGACCGCATCGAGAGATTCCTCGACGAAGATCTCGAACCGTGTCTCACCGTCTCGCGGGTCCAGCCACAAATTCCGCCGGATCAACGCTTCCTGCTCGACGCCCCACTCCTCGGCCGCCTTCTCCGACGCCTCGGCAAAGGGCGCCTCGGTGAGCGGCAGCAGCCGCGACGTCGCCGCGTACGAGGCACGCGAACTCGGGATCACTCCGATCGTCGGCTTCGAATTCGACGCGACGCCCCTCGCCGGGCGTTTCGACTCCTTTCGCGCACTGATGGGCAAGCCGGTCCAGCCGACCTCGACGCGGTCTCGCACCCGCCGGAGAAGGAAACCTGCGCTTCCCAGTCACACGCACCGAACCGCTCGAAAAGGCGATCAAGGCCCTCACAGAACTGGAAGACGACCGCACCCCCAGAGGCAAGCTCGTCATCACGATCCCGTGACCACGCGACCCGCATGACTGCACATCAAACCAATCATCGGAAGGTAAATCATGTCCTTCGTCCGTTTCTTCGACACCGACACCATGACCACTTTTCTCAGGCGATTCCCACTCGGCAGGGTACTCATTTCGTTGTCCGCGGCGGGCGCCATTATCGGGCCCGTATATATTCGACTGGAACGAAACCCACATCCACAACCCGACCTGGCCGCCCCACGCCAATTCCACAACGCCCAGGCCATGAGCATGGGCGCCGGGCTCGGCCTCGCGCGCCTCTACCACCTGTGGCAACCGGGCCGGTCACGTGAGTCGCTGCAGAGCGCGGCGATCATCGGCGGCTGCCCTGCGGCCCGGCGGTGGCGTTCGTGAGGCTGGTGGTAAGCGCGTGCTGGAGCGCGTCGGCGGTCCGATCGGGGTGAAAGGGCAGGCTCACGATCTCGGCGCCGAGCGTGTCGCCGGCGGGCAGCGGTGTGGGGCGCCGTCACCCGGTGCGCGGTTGTCACCATGCTGCCGACGGTTTCATGATCGAGGTATGACGCGGAAAACGACGGGCAGGACTCCGTTCGACGAGATATACGACCGTCCTGATCCGCGAGCGTTCTTCAGCGACCTCGGCCGGTTCGGTTATCAGACTCCGCACCACGCTCAGCCCGTCTTCCGCGGGCTGGTGGCGGCACGAGCGCGGTCAGGGCCGGTGACGGTCGTGGACCTGTGCTGCTCCTATGGCATCAATGCCGCACTGCTCAACCACCGGCTGACCTTCGAGGATCTCCACGCTCACTACACCGCACCGGAGGTCACCGAACTGGAGACCGCCGAACTCGTCGAGTACGACAAGGACTTCTACGCCGCCCGGCGCCGTGCTGATGCCGTGCCTGTGATCGGCGTGGACATCGCCGCGCCCGCGATCGACTACGCGTTGGCCGCCGGTCTGCTCGACGCCGGGTTCGCCGAGAACCTCGAGACCGGCGCCGCGTCCGAGGGCCTCCTGCGGGCCGTGAGGACGGCCAGCCTGATCACCGTGACCGGGGGTGCGAGTTTTCTCGGCCCCCGCACCTTCCACCAACTGCTGCGGGCGTCCAGCACACTGCCGTGGGTGGCCGCGTTCGTCCTGCGCACTGGCTCCTACCAGCCCATCGCCACCACACTGGCCGAACACGGACTGACCACCAGTGCCGACACGGAGCGCACCTTCGTGCAACGGCGGTTCACCGACGCCGACGAGCAGCGTTACGCCATCGCCGCCGTGACAGCGGCCGGAGCCGACCCCGCTGGGAAAGAGGCCGAGGGCAGCTACCACACCGCCCTGTATCTGTCACAGCCGCAGCAAGGCCTCGCGCCCACGAGCCCAGCCACGCCTGATGAGGCCCCCAGGTGAACAAGGCCGGTCGGTGAGCTTGAAGGGCCCGACCTCGACCGCTGCCACCCAGAAGGTCCGGTGCTGCGAGGGTATTTCGACCAACGACGTTCGGCCCGCGGGTGCCGCACCACCGAGGCACGCGCCCTGGCGCAGTTCGCTCGGCGGCGACACCCGCATCGCCTTCGTGCACGGGGTACGTCCCTGGCGGTTAGTCCACGATTCGCTGTAGCGTCTGTTCTTGTCGATAAGGGTTGTCCTGGAAGCGCTTGGTCAGCAGTCGGCGCGCGTATGGGGTCGCGTCATCGACGGTCGGTGGCAGCAAGTCCAGGCGCTCATAGCCGACGCGATCGTCGTCCTCGTAGACGATCGCTTCAGCGCGCACCACAGCTGAAGAGACCTCATCAAGGCCGTCCAGGACGATGAGCATGGGCCACTTCAACATCAGCTTCGTTCTCGGTGGCACTGATCGGGTCGGACCGCCACAGCGCGGAATCGGCGGGCCCGGCGGCGGCGTTCCTTCGGGCGAGCGCGGATCATGGCGACGGTGAGAGCTCTGTGTGCTGATCACCGCATGATCGAGCATTGATGAGTCGGGAGTTCAGAGCCCGTCACGTTCACACTCTTTCATTCGGGTGCGGGTCGGCTTCACGTTTGGCTTCGCGACAAGGTGGGTGCGCGGAAGCGAACTCGGGGTGGCGGCAGGTGATTCCGTCTGGCGGCGATACGTCCACGGGCTCCGCCGATTCATCAGGCCTCGGGCGTTGACAGATCCGTTGCGCGGCCAGCGCCGGATGCCGTTGCGAGTAGCTGCGCGGGGCCGGTGGGGAGAGCAGGGTGTTCTGGGCGGCGAGGGTGGCGGTGACGGCGCCGATCATGTGCTGCGGCTCGGGGCTTCCTAGGCGGCGGCGCTCGCGTCGATCTCGGGGTGCTCGCCGACGCCGGATTTCACAACAAGCTTTGCGGAACATCTATTGCGCAAGAGTTGTTGCACATGTCAGGCTCGTTGGCATGGCAGAAGACGATGTTCGACAGGTGACGGACTCGAGGGTGCTCGCGGCGATGGCCCATCCGTTGCGCCGGCGCCTACTGGACGTGCTGACGGTGCACGGCCCGGCGACGGCGACCATGATCGCCGAACGGACCGGCCAAACGGTGGCGAACGTCAGCCACCACCTGCGGGTGTTGCACGGCAGCGGCCTGCTCGAAGAGGCCCCTGAGCTGGCCCGCGATCGCAAGCAGCGGTGGTGGCGGCGGACCTCGGCCAGCCTGCGATGGTCAAGCCACGACTTCACGCGCGATCCGGCGGACACCGCCATTGCCGAGGCCGCTCAATCCCTGAACCTCGATCGGCACACGAACCTCGTGCGCACCTGGCTGGCCGCGGGCGAGGATGAGCGTGCGCGCTGGGGTGACTCAGCCTTCTCCACTGACCGATGGCTACACCTCACGCCCGATGAACTCCGGCAGTGTGCCGCTGAGATCACCGGCGTCCTCGACCGATGGGCGGGGCGCCGTGTCCCCGGCGACGGGCGGCAGCGCTCCCCCGTGTTCGTGTTCGCCCATGGCGTGCCCGCGCGGCCGTGAACGGCGGCAGCATCACGGCCGCACGCCGTTCACCTCGTCGTCGGGGCACCGTGTTCGGCCACCGCGACTTCCGGTTGCTGTGGATCGGTGAGACCACCAGCTCGCTCGGTGCGAACATCAGCCGGCTCACCGCGCCGATCATCGCCGTCGGAACCTTGCGGGCCGACACGTTCACGGTCAGCGTGCTGGCCGCGATGGGCTGGCTTCCCTGGCTGGTCATCGGCCTGCCCGCCGGCGCGTGGGTCGACCGCCTCGCACGCCGTCCCCTGATGATCGTCTGCAATCTCGTCTCCGCGTCGGTACTGCTCACCGTTCCGGTCGCGGTCTTGGCGGGTGCGTTGACCATCGGCCATCTGCTGGTGGTCACGGTGCTGACCGGCACGGCCACCGTGTTCTTCCAGACCGCGTACCAGGTTTACCTGCCCTCGGTGGTGAACGCGGCGGACTTTCCCGCGGCCAACTCGGCCCTGCAGGGCAGCGAATCGGTCACGCGAATCGCGGGCCCGAGCCTGGCCGGCCTGCTCACCCAGGTCGCCGGCGCCGTGACCGGCCTCGTCGCGGACGCGGCCAGCTTCCTCGTCTCCACCGCCTGCCTGGTGTTCAACCGAGCCGAGGACCGCCCCAGCGGTGACGCCGACCGCACCCGCGCTTTGCGCCGCGAGATCTCCGAGGGCCTGCGCTTCGTCGCAGCCGACCCCTACCTGCGAGTGCTCACCGTGTTCGGCGCGACCAGCAATCTCGTGCTCACCGGGCAATCCACCATCCTGATCGTGTTCCTCACCCGCGAAATGAACCTCGGCCCGGCAACGGTCGGGCTACTCGTCTCCGGCACCAGTGTGGGCGGTGCGCTCGGGGCAGCCGGTGCGGGATTCCTCGCCCGCCGCCTGGGAACCGCCCGCGCCCTGCTGTTCGCCGAACTCGGTGCGGCCCCGTTCGCGCTGCTCACCCCGATGGCGGGCCGAGGCGCGGGACTGCTGTGCGTACTGGTGGGCGGCGCCGGAGTCGGTGCGGGCATCGTCATCGGCAACGTCCTCAAGAACAGCTTCCGCCAAACCTATACACCTCGGCACCTGCAGGGACGCGTCCTCGTCACGATGCAGTTCCTCAACTACGGCACCATCCCGCTGGGCACCGTGCTCTCCGGGGTACTCGGTACGACCCTCGGGCTTCGTCCAACATTGTGGGTCACCGCGGCCGGACTCGTTCTCGCCTCCCTCGTCCTGTTGACCGGACCGATCCGCCGCCACCGCGACCTCCCCACCAGCGAAGCCCACCACGGTCAGTGAGCGGGCAAAGGTCACCGACGATGGCGAACTCGTCGTAGCTGGCGGGGCCGTCGAGCACCTTGATGGTGGTTCGTACGCGCTCCAGGTGGGCGGCTGCGACCTGTTGCTGACCCATCAGGTCGTCGCGTGGGCTGAGCGCCGAGCCCAGCTCCTCGACCTACTGGGTATTTCCGCATCCTGCCGTGGCGGACAATCGGCCCCGGTTCGTCCAAACGCGACACGAGGAGATGGCGGCGTTCGCGGCCGTCGGCTACGCCAAGTTCAGCGGTAATGCCGGGGTGTGCCGGTGGTCGCATCGTCGGGCAGACCGCGCGCAGCGCGATGGGCGGCAGCTACCAGCAGGAGATTGACCTCCAGGCGCTGCTGAAGGATGTCGCGAGCGAGTACCTGGTCGAGGTCAACGTCGCCGAGCAACTGCCGAAGTTCGAGGAGTCGCAGGCACTGCCGGAGTGTCCTATGCGGACTTCGCGCGCAGCATCGGTCTCGGCGGGATCGCGGTCGACGACCCGGACAAGCTCGGCGACGCCTGGGGTGTCGCCCTCGCCGCGGACGTGCCGACCGTGCTCGACGTCCGCGGCGACCCCGAGGTACCGCCGATCCCGCCGCACGCGACCTTCGACCAGATCAAGTCCATGACCCAGGCGGTGCTCAAGGGCGACCCGAACGCGTGGCACCTGCTCACCGAAGGGATCAAGACCAAGGCGCGGGACATCCTGCCGTCGCGCCGATAGCCCACTACGGCGAAGCTGAGCGCTCAGCACCGGGCTTGCGCCGCGACCCGCAGATCGGCCAGGAAGTCACGGTAAGCGGTCTCGCGGTCGGGAGCGCGCAGCACCGCCGATGGGTGCATGGTCGCTACGAAACGGGCCTCGTGGCCGGTGTCAGCGGTGGGCAGGTCCAGCAGGCGGCCGCGTTCCTGCGTGATCTTGAACGAGGTGCCGAGCAGCGACTGTGCCGCGGTGGCGCCGAGGAAGATCACCAGTTCCGGTCTGGTGGCACCGATTTCCGCGAACAGCCAGGCCCGACGAAGGGTCTCCCCGCGCGGTCCTCCGCATCGCCCGGCTGCTCACCGATCATCATCGCCGCCGCGTTGCGCGGCCCCGCACCGAACACCGTCTGGGTGGCGTCCACGTACAACGCGCAACCACGGCAGTTCGCGGCGGCGGACGCCAGCCTGGTCAGGCTCCGGCCGCCGGGCACGTAAGATCCGGCGCCCTCGGGCTTGTTCACGTTTCCGCGAGTGCTTCACGCACCGATGTCAGGCCGGTGTAATCCCGTTCCGGAAGCATCCCGAGACAGCCGAGCAAGTCGTCGCCCGCACCTTGGGACGCGGCGTATCGGAGAAGTTCCCCCCGGTCGCACGGATACCTGAGACCTTCCAGGCCGGTTCGTAACTGCTCCTCGTCGAAATCCGTCATGAGCACCTCCTCGGCCAGCGGTCGCGGGCCACGGTGAAGGGTTCCCGCATCGCCGAACCTCACACACCGATCGTCTCGTCGCCGCGCAACCGCCGGCGGGCTGTTGCTGGCAGGCGAAATCTCCAGCGCGCCGGTCATCAGGGAACTCGTGCCCCACCGGGACCACACCATCGTCGTCCGCTGACCGGTATCCGGCCAGGTGCTTTCCGTGGGCCGAGACTCTCCCGATGCTGCTGTGTTTCTCGGTGGCGGACCGCGGTTCGGCGGTCTGCTCGGCCAAGCGGTCTTCGTCGGCCCCGCCGCGCCACGGCCACGGAGAACACGCTTTCGGCTCAAGCCAAAGGACTCCGTTTACCCGCGGGAACGCCGGGTAGTCCACAGAAAGGCCATTAAGGCCATTAAGGCCATTGCGGAAAGGAACTCCATGAAGGCGTTGACCTGGCAGGGAAAGCGTGATGTCCGGGTGGACGAGGTACCGGATCCGGTGCTGCGGGACCCGGACGACGTGATCGTGCGGATCACCTCGAGCGGCCTGTGCGGCTCGGACCTGCACCTCTACGAAGTGCTGGGCCCGTTCCTCGAGCCCGGTGACATCCTCGGCCACGAACCAATGGGTGTCATCGAGGAAATCGGTTCCGGGGTGAGCGCGGTACGGCCGGGAGACCGGGTCGTGGTGCCGTTCAACGTCTCCTGCGGCACCTGCTTCATGTGCGGGCTGGGCCTGCATTCGCAATGCGAAACCAGTCAGGTGCGCGACCAGGGCATGGGCGGCTCGCTGTTCGGCTACACGAAACTGTACGGCCAGGTTCCCGGCGGCCAGGCCGAGTACCTCCGCGTGCCCTACGGGAACAAGCTGCCCATCAAAGTGCCCGATGGCCCGGAGGACGATCGGTACGTCTTCCTCTCCGACGTCCTCCCCACCGCTTGGCAAGGTGTCGAGTACGCGGACGTCCCGCGGGGCGGGAGCGTGGTCGTGCTGGGACTGGGACCGATCGGGGACATGGCGGCGCGGATCGCGCTGCACCGCGGCGCGGGCAAGGTCATCGGCGTGGACCGGGTACCCGAACGGCTCGACCGCGCGCGCAGCCGGGGCGTCGAGACGATCGACCTCGCCGACCACGACGACGATCTCGCCGACGCGATCCGGGACCGCACCGACGGCAGGGGCCCGGATTCGGTGATCGACGCGGTCGGGATGGAGGCGCACGGCTCGCCCGTGGGAAAGATCGCACAGCAGATCGCCGGTCTGCTGCCCGACGCGTTGTCGGAAAAACTCATGCGAACCGCCGGCGTCGACCGCATGCACGCGCTCTACCAGGCGATCGACATCGTCCGACGCGGTGGCACGATCTCACTCTCCGGGGTGTACGGCGGAATGGCGGACCCGCTGCCGATGCTGACGATCTTCGACAAGCAGATCCGCCTGCACACCGGGCAGGCCAACGTGCACCGCTGGGTCCGGGACCTGCTGCCCCTGCTCAGCGACGACGATCCGCTCGGCGTCGACACCTTCGCCACCCACCACGTACCGCTCACCGACGCCCCGGCCGCCTACGAAATGTTCCAGAAGAAGGAAGACGGCGCGATCAAAGTGCTTTTCCGCCCCTGAACACCCGTGTGACCATTCCGGAATCGGCACCGAAAAGGCTATGGCCACCGATACGGACATCGTGCCATCCTGCCGAGCGGTGGCCTCGATGTCCTGAAACTATCCCGGATCGCTTGCTCTTACCCAATACGAACCCACGGTAGTGTCGGTAAAACCGCCGTCCACGGGACGCCGCGTCGCACTTCCGGGTGCCCGGCACACCAGCGCACCACCCGGATCGGCGCTCATCGCGGTTCCGCTCGCCGCGGCGACCCGGCGACAGCTCACTGCCCTCGTCGCACATTCGGGCGTAGAACTGCTTCTCCTGATCTTCCTGACCACGCGTAGCACGGCCAGGAGAACCGATCAGAATGCCCGAACGAGTGAGCGCACCGAGGACGGAGATGATTTCGAGCGCGATCTATGAGTAGCGTGATCGACAGCCGGCGCCCAGTCTCACCTCGGACTTCGGTTTCGAACATGCCACGCTGCCATAGAGAGGATCGGCCCATGTCGACCATTCGCCGGGCCATCGGCGTCACCATCGCGAGTGTGCCCGTCGTCCTGTTCGCGGCCGGCACCGCGAGCGCCAGTTCCGGCCCGGACACGGCGTTCACCGACTCCGGCTCGGTCGCCGGAGCCGGTGGCGCGGGTAGCTATCACACCTCGTCGGGCACGCGTGACGGCGCGACCTGGAGCGAAGACAAGTTCACCTTCGCCGGTCTCGGCGGAGCCCACGTCCATCATCGAGGGGCGGGGGAATCCCGGGAGCACGACACGGTTCACGGCTCTCGCGCGCACTACGACCAGTCGCGCGAGAGCGGGTCCCACCCGACTTCGTCGTGGTACCACGATGATTCCACCGCCGCGGCGCAGCACGAGAACGGAAGCGCGGTCACCTTGCCGGCGACTCTGCCGCCTCACTGAGCCGTGTCCGGTGGCGTGGCGCGACCTTCCTGGCCCACGCCACCGGGCACATCCGTGTCAGTAGGCACGAACCGCCTCTGCGACGGTGGCGGCGAACGCTTGTTTCGATCGCGGGTACGAGACGATCGCCGGGTTACCATCGGAGGTGGACCGCGAACGGACACGGGGAATCGACGCCGGATCGAAGGCCGTCGAATACGGGACGGCGCGGATCCGCCCCTACCAGGAATACCCCGGCGTAGGAGTACCCGGCACCTTGCGGGGATCGCGTTTCTGATCGCCGCGTCCTCTTCGGCGACAGCGGTGACGGCCGTCGCTGCCGGGGCGGTGCGCGTATTCGATGTCGGTGGAGACCGTTGCCGGGCCCGGCGATCCGCTGAGGACAGGGGACGGCTGGAGCATCGAACGCGGTGCGGTTCCCGCGGCCGGGCCGGGGGGACGAGCAAGACGGCGAGGGCGAAGCGGGCGAGTGCGCGCATGCGCGCACAGTGCTGGCGCGACCGGGCAAGGAGCGCGCCGCCGGCCCGGTCGTGTACGCGATCTTCGTTGGCACATCAGTGTTTTAGCTGTTCAGCGGCGCGCACTCGGCATCGGCGGGGCACGGTCCGGTGATCCTCGCTCGCGGCGGTTCATCCACCACGTGACGGGTTATTCCTCCGGTCGTGCACCGGTGTCCGATCGATCGTCGCCGCACCATCGCGCGCGATGAAGGAGAAACATGGCAGGGACAACAGGGTTCACCCGCAGGCGCGCGGTCCGCGCGCTGCTCGCGGGCATCGCCGCGGGCGCCTGCACCGCGCCCGGCAGCGAACCGGCCACGGTCGCCGCAGCGCACCACCCAGCCGCCCAGCCGCCCTCGGCGCCTCATCGCGACTCGTTCGCGGAAAGGGTGCACGTGGGTTTCTGCGGTGCCCCCGGCTCGGCCGCGCTCGGGCGGATGACCGGCGACCTCACCGCCGCGGCCGCCGCGCTCCGCCACCAGATCGCGGCCTTCCCTCGGCCCCCGGTGACACCGGTCGTCGAACTCATCGCCACCACGGCGCACGCCAGCCCCGGCCCCGATCGCCGGTACCGCAGCCGTGCCACCGACCAAGTCGTGCGCACTTATCTCGACCAGGCGCGGGCGCTCAAGGGCCTGCTGCTGCTCGACATCCAGCCGGGCGCGGCCGATTTCCTCGACGAGGCCCGCGCCTACGAGCGCTGGCTGTGCGAGCCCGACGTCGGTCTCGCCCTCGATCCCGAATGGGCGGTCGAGCCCGGAGTGGTCCCCGGCCGGAAGTTCGGCCACGTGACAGGTGCCGAACTCGACGGTGTCGCGCGATACCTCAGCGATCTCGCCCGCGAGCGGCAACTGCCCGCCAAAGCGATGATCTACCACCAGCTCACCGCTTCGGTGATACGGCGGGAAGAAGACCTGCGCGAACACCCCGGTGTCACCGCGGTCAAGGTCGTCGACGGGATCGGCGGCCCAGCCGCGAAGAAGGCGACGTGGAAGAACGTCATGGCGACCAAACCCGCACACGTGGCGCCCGGCTTCAAGCTCTTCTTCACCGAGGACACCCGGCATGGCGAGCCGCTCATGACACCGGAGGAGGTGATGGCCTTGACCCCCACCCCGGCCTACGTCGTCTACGAATGAATCGACACCGGAAAATACTCCAGCCAAGAGGAACCAGTTTGAGTGATACCGGAAAACGAACCACGGCAGTTATTATGAGTTTCCTCGAGGTGACGTGACAATCCCCCGGGGATCCCGCCGGGCAAGGGCTGAGACCCTCGCGGGCACGTGTCGACAGCGGTCCCTGTCGGGCGGGATGTGGTACGCCTCCGCTGGAAGTCGCTTCACCTCCAGCCGACGCTCCAGCGGAGGCGTCCGGTCTCGGCGTCGCACACGACCTCCCAGTCTCTCTGGGCGCCGGAGCCGGGAAAGGGGTCCTGGTCGTCTTGGAGCAGACGACCAGGACCCCGCTTCAGATTTCGTCATCGCCGCCGAGCACATCGTCATGCGGAATTCGCTCGTCCACCGCTTTTCGGCCCGACGGGAGCCTTCCGGGAGAGGATCGCTTCCAGCCGGGAAAGGACAACGGGGGCGGCCACGAGCACACCGTCGATACCGGCCGCGAGAGAGAGGAACAGATCCATGCCCGTTCGATTCGCCACGTTTGCCGCCACCGTCGTGGTGGCGAGCATTTTCGCCGCCACCCCGGCTTCCGCCGCTTCGGACACCGTCACGATCACCGCGTCCGAACCACTGACAAATGCCACGACCACGATTTCCGGGACCTACCGCTGCGAAGCAGCCGTCGCACCGCGGGTGGTGTTCGTGAGCACGAGTCTGAGCCAGCACGGCCTCTCCCGGTCGATCGGCAATGGCACACTGGCGACCTGCGACGGTCAGGAGCACAGCTACCTGACCTCGCAGCAGTTCACCGAGTCGCCTTTCCGCAGCGGCCCGGTGACAGCGACCTCGACGCTGCTCTCCTTGCCGACGAAGGGGTTGCCCGTACCAGGATTCCTTGCCACCGCTACCCGGATTCTGACGTGGGGCCAATAGACCATCAACCTCATCGCTTGCTCAGTTATCCCAGATTCAGCGCTGGGAGCCATTCGAAGCCGCCTTCCCGCACCGACTTCCTCCGACACCCGCGAACGTAGTTGTGCTGCGCCGACCCGCCGTCGACCACCGAACCCGACGGGACGGCAGGCGGTGACCAGGTTCGACCCTGCGCTATTGAAGGTCGGGTTGCCTGTCCCCGGCCACCTCGCGGCCGGGAATCACGGGGGCAACCCGGCCCAGGTCCCGTACCGCGCGGTCATGGCATACCCGACGAAGGCGCCCTTCAATCCAATTCGGCGGGCCGTGCGGGGCGAACCGCCGCACAGAGCAATCCGCCAGGTTGTCGTTTCGGCGCGCTCCTCATGGGGAACTACTGGTTGGGGAACTACTGGTGCGGCCCGCGATGGTCCTTCCGTGTCCCGGCCCGGAGATCGCCGCGGGAATCGTGTTGCTGGCTTTGAGTCGACGAGGTGTGAACAACGGTGACGATGTCGATCGACCTTCTCTCCCCCGATGAACTGCGCACCGCACCGGCTTTGCGCGCGTACCTCGGCGCGGTGGCCCGTACCGTCGGTGTCGGCCTGGAATCGTGCACCGTCGATCTCGACGAGCCGGTCTCGGCGTACCTCGCCGTCGACGGGCGCCATCCTCGATTCCCCGACCGCGATGTCGCGCTGCTGTGGGACGAACGGTCGGGCTGGGCCGCCGCGATCGAGCCCCATTCCGGGGAAGACCTGACCGTGCTCACCTACCTCGGTGGCTCCACCTCGGTGCCCACCCCGGACACCGTCGCCCGCTTCACCACCGCGGTGATGTCCGGGCAAACCACGTCCGGGCAACCCGGACCGCCGGACCTGGCAGCCACGAGCCGCGTCAGCCTGCGCACCGAACTGGGCGTGTACACGGTGCCGTACCCGACGCACGCCCGTGTCTGACCTGGCTTGCACGCCGCACCTGGTCGAGCAGCGAGGAGGTGCGGCAGGCTGGTGTCGGCGCCGCGGATCCAGGTGACAACGTTCCAATCAGTGCCTGTCTGGGTAGTTCCCGTGCGACTCGGTCTCCGTGGCGTCTCTCGACCACGGCGGCGATTGTCCGAACAGGGGGTGAAGGTGCCCGAGGAGCAGCGGTGGAGTCGGGACCGCGACCGGTTTCTCGCCGACACGCGGCGAGCGGCGGCCCGGGACGAACAGCCCCGGCGAGATCACGGCGCCCGGTTGGGGCCCTTGGCCCGCGAATTCGCGATGCTGACTTACGCGCTGCTGGACGCCGACACTGTCGGCGAAGTGCTGCAGCAGATCGTGCGCGCGGCACTGAACGTCGTTCCAGGAGCCGACGTCGTATCGGTGACCCTGCGCGATCGGGACGGGACGCTCTACACCCCCGTCGAAACCGACCTCCTGGCCACCGACCTCGACAAGATCCAGTACGACCTCGGCGAAGGTCCCTGCTTCGACGCCGCCGCACCGAACGGGCCCGCGATGGCCTTCAGCAGCGACCTCGCGGCCGAGAGCCGATGGCCTCGCTTCGGCCCCGCGTCGGCGCGACGCGGAGTGAGCGCGGTGGTCTCGACCGCGCTGCTGCCCACCGCGCGCTCGCCTGAGCGCACCGGTGCCCTCAACATCTACTCCCGCTCCCCCGACGGCCTTCCGGGCGATGACCAGGACCTCGCGCTCCTGCTCGCCACCCACGCGTCGCTGGCGCTCGCGCATTCCCAGGCCCTGCGCTTCGCCGACCTGCAAGCCGCACAGCTGCGCAAAGCGATCGACTCCCGCGACGTGATCGGCCAAGCCAAAGGGATCCTCATGGGCAGGCGGGGCATCACCGCCGACCAAGCGTTCGACATCCTCCGCCGCACCTCCCAGGACCTCAACGTCAAACTCGTCGACCTCGCCGAAACCCTCGCTGACCGCCACGACGACCTCGACACGCCCGATACCTGAAACCCTGGGATCGGGAAGGCGGGTCAGGGGATGTCTTGGCCGGTTCGCCTGCGCATGATGAGGATGGCGATGTCGTCGGGTACCGGGTTGCGGCCGACGAGTTCGGTCATGACCTTGGCGCAGACTCGTTCCGGCTGGCCGGCGGTGATGGTCGTGGTGAGCTTGTGCAGGCCCTCGTCGATCGAGCTGCCGCGGCGTTCGACCAGTCCGTCGGTGTACCAGCACAGCAGGGCGCCGAGGGGCAGGGCGATCGTGGTGCTCCTGCGTTCACGCACGGTGAGAGGGAGGCCGATCGGCGGATCCGGGTCCACGGTCACGATCTCGGCGGTGCCCGCCGGGTGGGCCAGCACTGGCGGCAGGTGCCCGGCCAGCGAGACGGTGATCTGGTCGTGCTTGGGATCGAGCACGCCATAGCCGACCGTGGTCATCACGCCGGTTTCGAAGTGCCGGGCCTTGCGATCGAGCTTGGTGAGCACGTCCGCGGGGTCGTGGTAGTCCAGTGCGTAGGCGCGCAGGGCGCTGCGCAGGCGTCCCATCACGATGGCGGCGCCCAGGCCGTTGCCCGCGACGTCGCCGATCACGATGCCGAGCCGGCCGCCGGGCAGCTCGAACTGGTCGTACCAGTCGCCGCCGACGCCGGTGCTGGTGCCGGGCACGTAGCGGGCGGCGAACTCCAGCTCGCCGATGGTGGGAAGGTGCGCGGGGAGCAGGTCGCGCTGCAACGCGGTCGCGGCGGCCCGGTCGGAGGCGGCGTCCTCGAGCTGGACGGCCAGGGCGAGACGGGTGGCGACCATCTCCAGCAGCTCGGTGTCGGTGTCGGTGAACTCCCGCCGGGTCATCGAACCGACATGCAGCACACCGACCAGGTCGTCACCGGCGAGCAGGGGGACGCCGAGCAGGGTACTGAGGCCGCGTTCCCACAGCAGGGGGTTGAGCACCGTGCCGGGACCGACCTGGTCCACCGTCAGCGGGCGGCGGGTGGCCGCGATGGTGCC
>NZ_BAAANN010000032.1:0-112452 GCF_039529815.1 Amycolatopsis minnesotensis
CTCAACTGGCTCACCCCCAAAGAAAAACTCACCATGCTACTGTCCTAAATAGAGCATGTTGCGACCACCGCATGAATCCGCCCGTCCTTCGGGGCATGTGACGCCGCGAACTCGGCTCTCATTGCGCGGGGGGTGGCGCTGCTGATGCCCCGAAGGTGCCCTTTGCGGCGTCTGGTTCCCTCAAGGGCGCCTTCGGGGCATGCGCAGCGGACCTCGCCTCGACCCCGATAGGAGCATTCTTCGGGGTATGGAGCAGGCGCCCGCCGGTCAGGCGGTGACCGGGGTCGCCCAGTCGATGTGGTGGGCCCACATCCACTCGCCGGCGTCCTGCCCCGCCTTCGGGTTGCGGAAGGCGCGCCGCAGGAAGGCATCCCGGATCAGGTGGCTCACCGGGCCGCTCATCTTGTTGCTGCCGTTGCGCTTGCCCTGTTCGACGACCCGTTCCACACGCGCGCGGCGCAGCTTTTCGTAGTGCCGCAACGCTTCGGGGACCGTCGAATCGCGCAGGCACCGGCCGAGCGTGACGGCGTCCTCCAACGCCATCGCGGCGCCCTGGCCCGCGGCGGGCGAGGTGGCGTGCGCGGCGTCACCGATGATCACCATGCGGGCGGTGCGCCAGTTCGGCACGCTCGGGAAGTCGTAGGTCGACCACGGCGTGGAGATCTCCTCGGTCGCTTCGATGACCGCCCCGATCGGCGAGCGATCGCCCGCGGTCAGCCGCAGCAGCTTCGCGCGCCACTCCTCGCTGGTGATCCCGGCCAGCTCGGACTGGGTCGGTTCGCGGCGTCGCGGCAGGTTGGCGAACCACCACACTTCGCCTCCTGGCCGCGGCACGTAGGCGTGGAACAGGCGCTTGCCGAAGGTCATGTGCATGACGCCCGGCTCGCCGCCGACCTCGACATCGCGGGTGAAGCCGCCGGTGTTCAGCAGCGGGATGTACCGCGGCGCGGGCGCGGCGGGGTCGATGATTCGGCGCACCTGTGACCGCAGGCCGTCCGCGCCGATCAGCAGGTCGCCGTCGGCCTCGGTGCCGTCGGCGAACCGCGCGCGGACGCCGTCGGCCGTTTCCGACGCGCTGACCAGCCGTTTCCCGTACTCGGTGTGGACGCCTCTGCGCACGGCCTCGTCGCGCAGCGCGACGTAGAGGTCCGAGCGCCGGACCGTCTGGCTGACGGTGCCGTCCGGCATCGCGCCGCCGAGCGGGAACTCGGCGAGCCGGTGCCCGTCGCCGAGGCTCAGCGACATCTTCGGCGTGTCGAAGCCGAGCCCCTTGACCAGGTCTTTCAGGTCCAGGGCGTCGAGTGCGTCGAGCCCGTTGACGGCGAGGGTCAGGAACGCGCCGACGCCGTCGGCGCTCCGGTCGTACGCCTCGTAGAGCCGCACGTCGTGGCCCGCTTTGCGGAGTGCCATCGCGGTCACGGTGCCCGCGATCCCGCCCCCGATGATCAGCGCCTTCGCCATGTCCTTCATCCCCTCGAACCTCTTAGAAACTAATTCGTTTCGTCGAACTAAATAGTGGGTTAGAATCCCGGGCGTGTCAAGCCGCAAGGAACAGCTCGTGGGCAAGGTGCTCGACGGTGCCCGGCTCTGGTCGACGGAGACCGTCATGTTCCACACCGCCATCGCCGAGACCGCGGGGCTTTCGGCCACCGAGTCGAAAACCGCCGACTACCTGGACCGGCTCGGCCCGCTCACGCCGAAGGAGCTGGCGAAGCACTCCGGCCTCGCCCCCGCCTCGGTCACCGCCCTCATCGACCGGATGGAGCGCAAGGGCGTGGTCCGCCGCCGCCCGCACCCCGGCGACCGGCGCAAGGTGCTGGTGGAGATCGACTCCGACGGCCTGCGGGCGGACGTGCACCTGTGGGACTTCCTGATCTCCTCGGTGGTCAAGGCGTGCGCGAGCTATTCCGAGGCCGAGCTCGACACGATCGTCCGGTTCATCGGTGAAGCCACGGAAATCACCCACGAAGCAACCGCGCGCCTGCCCGGCCACACGAAAGAGATCACCTAGCCGGGTGGCTTTGTCCACTGTGGAGATAACGAAAGCGCCCGAATCGGCGACACATGACAAGATCCGATCGTCACGTCGCCTTGTTCGGGGGTCACGCGCATGTCCGTTGCGGGCAGGTTGTTTCGCATTCTGCTGGCCTCGTTGGTGGCGTTCGCGGGGGTGACGCTGGTCGACGCGCCCGCCGAAGCGGGCGTGGTGAAACCGTTCGCGCTGAACTTCAACAAGACGCTCTACGGCGACTTCCTGTACGTCGGGAACGGCGTCACCCGGTGTCCCGTCGCCGGTGACGGTGCCCCGCTGACGGGGAACAATCCGTTGTCAGCGTGCGCCGCGACGGCGGACCGCACCGACACGAGGGTGAACGACAACTACTTCATCCAGTGGACCGATGTCGATTCCGATCCCGGCACGTTCAATTCCAGCCGTGCCGCGGTGACGATTCCGCCCGGCGCCAAGGTCGAATTCGCGCGGTTGAACTGGGCAGGCAACACCGGTGTCTACAACCTTTCCCCCGGGTTCCCGTCGAACGTCCCGATGTGCCAGCGGCGGAACTTCGACACGCCCGCGATCCTGCCGCCGGGCACACCCGCGAACCAACCGGTCCGGCTGACCGTCGGCGGCGGGAAGGCCGCCGATATCGCGCCCGGTTCCTACACCGAGGACCCGTCGGCCAGTTACAGCGGCGGCCAGTACTACTCCGCCTACGCCGACGTCACTTCGGCGTTCGCGGGGGCGCCGACCGGGTCCGCTCTGGACCTGACGGTCGGGAACGTGTGGGCGCCCAAGGGGTTCAACTGCATGGGCGGCTGGTCGATCGCGGTCGTCTACTCCTACCCCGAGCGCAACGCCGACCACGCGCCGAACAAGCGCGAGGTGTTCGTCTACGACGGGCACGTGCGGCAGAACAGCACGGACCCGACCACGAACGCCACGGTCAGCGGGTTCCGGGCCGCCGCGGCGGACGCGCACGTCGGCGTCACCGCCTACGAAGGTGACTGGGGCATTTCCGGCGACCGCTTCCTGATCAACGACACCCCGCAGCGAGAGCCCGACACCGGCGATCCCAACAACTACTTCATTTCCAATACCAACGGGGCGACCGAACCCGGCGCGAAGAACAATTTCAGTGTGGACGCGAAGTCGTTCAAGACCGCGGCGATCCCGGCCGGGGCGACGAGCGCGAGACTGGGATTCGGCACGACCGGCGATTCCTATCTCGCGCAGAACCTGGCCTTCTCCACGCCGGTTCCCGAACTGCAGATCACCAAGACCGCGTCGCCTGCCGTGGTCCACGAGGGCGAACCGGTGACGTTCACGATCAAGGTCACGAACCCGAGCGGTGCGCCCGCTTCCGGGGTGCGGGTCGAGGATCCGGCGTATCCGGCGTGCGCGAAGACGATCGGGAACCTGGCAGGCGGCGCGAGCACGACGTACACGTGCACCGCGACCGCGCCCGGCGACGATTTCGCCAACACCGCGAAGGTCAGCGGCAGAAGCGCACTCGACGAGCCGCTCGACGGGTCCTCGACCACCACGGTCGACGTGATCCACCCCGCCGTCGGCATCACGAAGAAGGCCGACAAGCCCGCCTACCGCGCGGGCGACCGGGTGACCTTCACGGTCCGCGCCACCAACACCGGCGATGTGCCGCTGACGAACGTGACCGTGGCCGACCCGAAGACGGCGAGCTGCGCGCGCACGCTCCCGGGTTCGCTCGCCGCCGGCGCGTCGACGGAGTTCACCTGCACCACGACGGCACCGGTGGCGGGTGGCGTGAACACCGCGACGGTGACCGGCGCCGATCCGCTCGGGAAGCAGGTCACCGCGACCGCCGACGCGCCGGTGCCGGTCATCGCGCCCGCGATCGAGGTCACCAAGACCGCCGATCCGGTGACCATCCACGCCGGGGACAAGGTGACCTGGACCATCACCGTGAAGAACACCGGGGACAGCCCGCTGAACCCGGTGAAGCTGACCGACGACACCACGACCGCGTGCAGCAGGACGTTCGGTGCGCTCGCGCCGGGCGCCGCCCAGACCTATTCGTGCACGGCGAACCCGTCGAACACCACCACGAACACGGTCACCGCGGACGGCACCGACGCCTCGGGCCAGCACGTGACCGATACCGCGTCCGCCACGGTCACCGTGATCAACCCCGGCCTCACCATCGAAAAGTCCGCGAATCCGGCCGTCGTGCACGCGGGTGACCAGGTGACGTTCACCATCACGGTGACCAACTCCGGTGACGTGCCGCTCGCCGATGTGTCCGTTGTGGACAATCGGACGCCTTCGTGCGCGCGGACGATCGGCGCACTGGTGCCGAAGGGAACGCGGACGTTCACCTGTACCGCGCCCGCGCCTGCGGACGACTTCACCAACACCGCCACCGCCTCGGGCAAGGACCCGATCGGCCGCGAGGTGACGGTGACCGACGACGCCGTGGTCGACGTGATCCACCCGGCGGTGACGATCACGAAGGACGCCACCCCGACGGCGGTCCGCGAGGGCGACACGGTCACCTACGCGATCACCGTCACGAACACCGGCGACGTGCCGCTGTCGAACGCACGGGTGGCCGACGACCGGACTCCTGCCTGCGCGCGAACCTTCGATTCGCTTGCACCACAAGGAAAACAGACCTACCAGTGCACGACGGTCGCCGGCGCGCAGGGCTTCACCAACACCGCCACCGTCACCGGAACCGACCCGATCGGCGGTGCTGCCAAGGCAACCGACGACGCGACCTTCACCGTGCAGCAGCCCGCCGTCACGATCGCCAAGGACGTGCGCGGCGGCCCGTTCCGCGAAGGCGACACGGTCACCTACGCGATCACCGTGACCAACACCGGCGACGTGCCGCTCACCGGGGTCGCGGTGACCGACCCGCTGGCCCCGGACTGCGCGAGGACCTACAGCGGCACGCTCGCGGTGAACGGGACCTGGACCTTCGAGTGCACCAGTACCGCTCCCGCGGACGATTTCACGAACGTGGCGACCACGACCGGAACGCCGCCCGTCGGGCCGCCGGTGACCGCGACGGACGACGCGAAGGTGAGCGTGATCCACCCCGCGATCGCCATCCAGAAGGACGCCGCGCCCGCCGTGGTGCGCGCGGGTGACACCGTGACCTTCACGATCACGGTCACGAACACCGGCGACAGCCCGCTGTCCGACGTCACGGTGGCCGACCCGGTGGCCGCGTCCTGTGCGAAGCACCTGGGAACGCTTGCCCCGCAAGGGAAGCAGACCTACCAGTGCACGATGGTCGCGGGTGAGGGCGACTTCACCAACACCGCGACGGTCACCGGCACCGACGGCAGCGACCGGCCGGTGACCACGGCCGACGACGCGAGCGTGGACGTGATCCATCCCGCCGTCGAGATCCGGAAGGACGTCGCGCCCGGCGAGGTGCGCGAGGGCGACACGGTCACCTTCACCCTCACCGTGACCAACACCGGCGACGTCCCGCTGACCACTGTGTCCGTTGTGGACGATCGAACGCCCGCCTGCGCGAGCACGATCGGCGCGCTCGCGCCGAAGGACACCCGTACCTACACCTGTTCCGTCGTCGCGGGCGCGGCCGGGTTCACCAACACCGCGACCGTCACCGGCACGGATCCGACCGGCCGGCCGGTGACCGACGAGGACGACGCGTCGTTCGTGGTCCGCCATCCCGGCCTGTCCATCACCAAGGACACCGTCGGCGGCCCGTTCCGCACCGGTGACCAGGTGACCTTCCGGATCACCGTGGCCAACACCGGTGACGGTCCGCTGCGCGCGGTCACCGTGGTGGACCCGGTCGCCGCGGACTGCGCGCGCACCTTCGCCGAGATCGCCGCCGGTGCCTCGGAAACCTACGAGTGCACGATGACCGCGCCCGGCGACGACGTCGTGAACGTGGCGACGGCGACCGGCACCCCTCCGGTCGGGCCGCCCGTGACGAGCACGGATGACGCGAAGGTCGACGTGATCCACCCGGCCGTCACGATCACCAAGGACGCGTCGCCGACCACCGCGCGCGTCGGCGAGACGGTGACCTTCACCCTCGTGGTGCGCAACACCGGTGACGTGCCGCTGACAAATGTGTCCGTTGTGGACGATCGGACGCCGTCGTGTGCCCGCACGTTCGACCGGGTCGAACCGAGCGGCGTGGAAACCTACACCTGCACGGCCGCGGCGGGCCAGGACGACTTCACCAACACCGCGACGGTCACCGGCACCGAGCCGACCGGCCGCACCGTGACCGCGGCCGACGACGCGAGCGTGGACGTGATCCACCCGGCGGTCACGATCACCAAGGACGCCAACCCGGCGGCGGTCCGCGAGGGCGACACCGTCACGTTCACCATCACCGTGACCAACACCGGAGACGTGCCGCTCACCGACGTGTCCGTTGTGGACGATCGAACCCCGGCCTGTGCGAACACGATCGGCACCCTCGCGCCGCAGGGCACGAGCACGCACACCTGCACCACCGTGGCGGGCACCACCGGGTTCACGAACACCGCGACCGTCACCGGCGACGATCCGACGAAGCAACCCGTGACCGCCACCGATGACGCGACGTTCACCGTGCAGCACCCCGGGATCGCGATCACGAAGGACGTCCGAGGTGGACCGTTCCGCGAAGGCGACTCGGTGCCGTTCACGATCACGGTCACGAACACCGGGGACGTCCCGCTGACCGGGGTGACGGTCGCGGACCCGATCGCCGCGGAATGCGCGCGGTCCGTCGGCGACCTGCCGGTGGGCGGGAAGCGGACCTACCCGTGCACGATGACCGCGCCCGGCGACGACGTCACGAACGTCGCGACGGTGACCGGAACCCCGCCGACCGGGCCGCCCGTGACGAGTCAGGACGACGCCGAGGTCGACGTGATCCACCCGGGTGTCGAGATCCAGAAGGACGCGTCGCCGCCGCTGGTGCGGCCGGGCGAGCAGGTGACCTTCACGATCACCGTGACCAACACCGGAGACGTGCCGCTCACCGGTGTGTCCGTTGTGGACGATCGGACGCCCGCGTGCGGGTTCACCGTCGCCACGCTCGCGCCGAACGCCACCGAGAAGCACACCTGCACGATCACCGCGACCGAGGACGTGACCAACACGGCGACGGTGACCGGGGACGATCCCACCGGCCGGAAGGTCACCGGCACCGACGACGCCGAGGTCGACGTGATCGGGCCGGGCATCACGGTGACCAAGACCGGGCCGGCGAAACCCGTGCTACCGGGCCAAAAGGTCACTTTCACCGTGGTCGCGAAGAACACGGGTGACGTGCCGCTGGTGAACGTCAAGCTCGACGACCCGGTGGCGAAGGGCTGCTCGGCGGAGATCGGCTCACTCGCCGTCGGCGCGGAGTCGAAGCCGGTCACCTGCGAGCTGACCATGGGCGACGCGGACATCACGAACACCGTCACGGCCACCGGCGACGACCCCACGGGCAAGCCGGTCGACGCCACCGACGACGCGGTGGCGAAGGTCGCGAAGCCGGGCCTCGACGTCACCAAGAAGGCGTCCGCGGAGACCGCTCGGGCGGGCGAAACCGTCACGTTCACGCTGACCGCGACGAACACCGGCAACGTCGACCTCGTGCCGGTGAAGGTGAGCGACCCGACGCTGCCGGTGTGCGATCGGACGTTCGACAAGCTCGCGGCGGGCGCGAAGCAGGAGTGGACGTGCACCACCACCGCGCCGCAGACCGGCGAGCTGGTGAACGTCGCGACCGGCACCGGCACCCCGGACACCGAACAGCCGGGCGACCCGGTGCGCGACACGGGCACCGCGAAGGTCGCCGTGCACACGCCCGAGGAACCCGGGGTGCCGGGAACACCGGGCGAACCGGGCACTCCCGGCGCCCCCGAGCCGGGCGGACCGAGGAAGCCACTCGCGAAAACCGGTGTCGACGTGCTGATTCCCGGTCTCGCGGGCTTCGGGATGGTGCTCATCGGCGCGGCGCTCGTGTTCGCGGGAAGGCGGACACGCCGTGACTGAGCCGGGTGGTCCACCTCACCATCTGGTATGGCATGGTCCAGACCATGTGAGAGGTTGACCCAGACGGGTGTGCGCCGCCGCGCCGTTTGCGCGGGCGGTGTCGCACGAGGTCGGAATCGATGCGGATTGCGGGTGTGGCCGTGAGCAGTACGGCGATCGGGAAGCAGGGATCGGGGGCCGAGCACCAGCACTTGGCCCATGTCGTGTTCATCGCGGGCGCCGCCGCCGTCGGCGGGTTCCTGTTCGGCTACGACAGCTCGAACATCAACGGCGCCGTGCTCGGCATCCAGAAGCACTTCGAGGTGGGGCAGGCCGCGACCGGGCTCACCGTGTCCAGCGCGCTGATCGGCTCCGCGGTCGGGGCCTGGTTCGGCGGGCTGCTCTCCGATCGCATCGGCCGCATCCGCACCATGCAGCTCGCCGCGGTGCTGTTCCTGGTCAGCGCGATCGGCGCGATGTTCCCGTTCAGCATCTGGGACCTCGCGATCTGGCGCGTGGTCGGCGGGATCGCGATCGGTGTCGCCTCGGTGATCGGGCCCGCCTACATCGCCGAGGTCGCCCCGCCCGCCTACCGCGGCAGGCTCGCGTCGCTGCAGCAGCTCGCGATCGTGCTCGGCATCGGGGTGTCCGCGCTGGTCAACTGGGTGATCAAGGACTTCGCGCCGCTCGGGCCGGACGGCAGCCACGACCTCAACGGCTCGCTCGGCGGCCTCGAACCGTGGCAGTGGATGCTCGGCGCCGCCGCGGTGCCCGCGATCATCTACTTCGTGCTCGCGTCGGTCATCCCCGAATCGCCGCACTACCTGCTTTCCATCGGGAAGACCGGAAAAGCGCGCGCGGTTCTGTCCGAAGTGGAGGGTATCGAGGACGACGAGGCGCTGGACGCCAAGGTCGCCGACCTGCGCCGCGGGATGCGCACCGAACGGCGGTCGAGCGTGAAGAGCCTGCTCGGCGGGAGGTTCGGGCTGCTGCCGATCGTGTGGGTCGGTATCGCGCTCGCCGTGTTCCAGCAGTTCGTCGGGATCAACGTGATCTTCTACTACTCGGACACCCTGTGGCACTCCGTCGGCCAGAACACCGATTCGCTGCTGATCTCGATGGTCAGCCCGGTCATCAACATCATCGGCACCTTCATCGCGATCGCGTTCATCGACCGCGTCGGCCGGAAACCGTTGCTGCTCATCGGTTCCGTCGGCATGGCGATCGGACTCGGCGTGGCAGCCATCGCGTTCGGCAACTCGGTGAAGGTCAACGGCGAACTGAGCCTGCCGGGCGCGTGGGGCCCGGTGGCGCTGGTGTTCGCGAACGTCTTCGTGCTCTCGTTCGCGCTGTCGTGGGGCGTGATCCTGTGGGTGCTGCTCGGCGAGATGTTCCCGCTGCGCATCCGCGGCGCCGCGCTGGCCGTCGGCACGGCCGCGAACTGGGTGGCGAACTGGCTGGTCACGGTCAGCTTCCCGAGCATGGGCGACTGGAACCTGAGCGTCACGTACTGGATCTACGCCGCGTTCGCGCTGCTGTCGATCCCGTTCGTGCTCAGGTTCATCCGCGAAACCAAGGGCACCGCACTGGAGAACGTCGCCTAGCGTCCGGGCTGGATCGAGCGCCCGAGGTGGGCCATCAGCCGGGTGGTGGGGGTCGACGGTTCGGGCACGGGCTTGGCCGGCCCGAAGCCGCCCGGCCGCCGCAGCATGTCCTCGGGCACCGACGCCACCAGGGCGCGGCAGAACGCCAGCGCCTGCTCGGGCAGCTCGACCAGCCGCCCCTGCGAGCGGTGCACGTCCCAGCTGTGCAGGGTCAGGTCGGAGACGGGAAAGGTGAGCGCACGGCGAAGCGGGACCGCACCCTCCGGGGATGCCCGCGGTGTGTCCAGGTCGGCGCCGGGCAGCGCGTCCCGCAACCGCGCGGCCAGCTCGCGGAGCCGCGCTGCCGGGTCCTCGTACATCCAGTCCGCGGGATCGGAGGGACCTGGCCGGATCTCGCCGTCCTCGACGTGCGTCACGATCTTCGTGGCGCTTCCGGTGGCGTGCGCGACCAGCTCGCGCACGCTCCAGCCCTCGAGGTTCGACGGCTCGTCCCAGCTTTCCGGCGGCGTCTGCTCCACCGCGGCGAGGAACAGGCCCAGCGCCTCGGTGGCCATCGCGCCGATCGGTGCGGTTGTGTCGGTCATGGTCGAACGATAGGACCCGCCCCCGACAATTCCGGTGCCGCGGGGTACCGCGCGGAAGACTTTGTTGCGAGGGCGCGTGGCCGCGAGGGGCGAGTTCGCGGCGTTGGATTCCCTGAAGGCGTCCTTCAGGGATCCCGGAGGTGTACGAGAATGCCCTTTCGTGCGCCTGGGAGCCCCCGATTTCAACGTTACCGGGTGGCACCGACATTCCTGGTGCAGCGCGGGCCGGATGCGTTCCCGCGCTGAAGGTCGCATGCGGGGTGTGAGCGGGCGACGCGGCAGTCGGAGGTCGCTTTTCGGGGTGCGGCCGAGAAGTCTAGGTGAAGGAGCCGTGCCTGCCTTCGCCGTCGGCGAAGCGTTTCGCTCCGGCGAGGGTGTCGGCCGCCAGGGACGTCAGGCCGTGCCGGTACTCCGCCACCAGAGCATCCTTTTCGGACAGTCCGTTCTGGTCCATCAGGGAGAGCCGGTCCTCCCGCAGGCAGGTCTGCGGGAAGCCGGCGATCTCGGCGGCCAGCCGTTCCGCGGCGACGCGGGACTGGCCCGGTTCGCACACCCGGTTGACCAGGCCCATGCCCAGTGCTTCGGCCGCGTCGACGGGGCGGCCGGTGAGCACCAGGTCCATCGCCCGGCTCGAACCGATCAGGCGCGGCAGCCGCACCGTGCCGCCGTCGATGAGCGGCACGCCCCACCGGCGGCAGAACACGCCCAGCACGGCGTCCGGTTCGGCGACCCGGAGATCGCACCACAGCGCCAGTTCCAGCCCGCCCGCGACGGCGTGCCCCGCGATCGCGGCGATCACCGGTTTGCCCAGCCGCATCCTGGTCGGTCCCATCGGGCCGTCGCCGTCCTCGGTCAAGGAGTTGCCGCGTTCGGTGCCGACGGCCTTCAGGTCGGCGCCCGCGCAGAAGGTGCCGCCCTCGCCCCACATCACGGCGACGGAAGCCTCCTCGTCGGCGTCGAATTCGCGGAACGCGTCAGCCAGCATGGCGGCGGCCGAGCCGTCGACGGCGTTGCGCTTCTCGGGGTGGTCCAGGATCACCGTGGTCACCGGGCCCTGCCGTTCGATGCGGACGCCCATCAGGAAGCCCTTGCCCTGTCGATGATCGCGGCAGTGTCCACACCGGACGGCAACGTGCCGAAGGCGACGCCCCAGTCCCCGCCGAACCGCGACGCGCAGAACGCGTCGGCGACCGCCGGGGCGCCGAACCGCACCAGCAGCGAGCCCTGCAGCACCAAGGCCATGCTCTCGACGATCCGGCGCGCGCGGTATTCGATGTCCGCGAGATCGGAGAGGTCCTTGCGCAGCCGCGCGTGCGCGTCGTCGAGGCGCGAATCGGCGCCCGCCGCCAGTTCGACCTCGGTGAAGAAGGCGTCCACTGTGTCCGGTTGCTTCGCCATGGCGCGCAACGCGTCCAGTGCGGCGACGTTGCCCGAACCCTCCCAAATGGACATCAGCGGCGCTTCGCGGTAGAGCCGCGGCATCCCGGACTCTTCGACGTATCCGTTGCCGCCAAGGCATTCCAGTGCCTCGGCCGCGTGCGACGGCGCGCGCTTGCAGACCCAGTACTTCGTCACCGCGAGGCCGAGCCTGCGGAACGCCTGCTCCTCGGGACGTCCGGTGGCGCCCGCGAGCCGCATGCCGACGGTCGTCGCGGCCTCCGACTCGAGCACGAGATCGGCCAGCACGTTCGCCATCAGCGGCTGCTGGTCGAGCGCCTTGCCGAACGCGTGCCGGTGCGTCGCGTGGTGCACGGCCTGCACGGTCGCGGCGCGCATCCCCGCCGCGCTGCCGACCGCGCAGTCCAGCCGGGTGTTATTGACCATCTCGATGATGGTCCGCACGCCACGGCCCTCCTCGCCGACGAGCCAGCCGACGGCGTTCTCGTACTCGATCTCCGACGACGCGTTCGACCGGTTGCCGAGCTTGTCCTTCAAGCGCTGCAAGCGAAGCGCGTTGCGCGTGCCGTCGGGCAGCACGCGCGGCAGCAGGAAGCACGAGAGCCCGCCCGGCGCCTGCGCGAGGGTGAGGAACAGGTCCGACATCGGCGCGGAGGTGAACCACTTGTGGCCGACGATCCGGTAGGTCCCGTCGCCGTTCGGGCGCGCGGTCGTGGTGTTCGCGCGCACGTCGGAGCCGCCCTGCTTCTCGGTCATCGACATGCCCGCGATGAGCCCGCGCTTGGTGCCGGGCTCACGCAGGCCGTAGTCGTATTCCCGCGCGGCGAGCAGCGGTTCGTACTTCGCCGCCAGCTCGGGGTTGTGCCGCAGCGCCGGAATTGCCGCGTACGTCATCGAAACCGGGCAGGAATGGCCTGCCTCGACCTGGCCCCACACGTACATCTTCGCGGCGCGCGCGGCGTGCGCCGACGGCCGGTCGTCCCGCCACGGCGCGCCGTGCAGGCCGTGCGAAACCGCGACGCGCATCAGGTCGTGCCAGTGCGGGTGGAACTCGACCTCGTCGATCCGGTTGCCGTACCGGTCGTGCGTGCGCAGCACCGGTTCGTTCTCGTTGACGAGCCGGCCCCACTCCCGCGCTTCCTCGCCGCCGGCGAGCTCGCCCAGCTCGTGCAGCTCCGGTTCCGCCCAGCCCGCGCCTTCGCGGTCCAGCGCCGCCAGCAGCGCCGGATCGGCGGCCACGTCGTGCCCGTGCAGCGGCGGAACCTGGTTGGTGACCTCATGTGTGGGCATCCGAACCTCCAAGCGGGGAAATCGCCCGTACGGCGAAGCGGCAGAGTTCTTCGATGGCGGCGGCGTCGCCCGAGGTGAGCGGTCCGATGAGCACTTCGGCGAACGCGCCGACCAGCCCGGCCGCGGTGATCGCCGGATCCTGCGGGGTCAGCTCGCCCGCGCGCACGCCGTCGGCGACGTGCCTGGCGACGATGTCCCGGAACGCCTGCCGGAACACCAGCCGCTCGGTCTCGATGGGCGCGTCGACGGGCTCCGCCAGCAGCGCGTACGCCAGCCGCGGTGCCTTCAGCGCGCGCCCGGCGAACGTGTTCACCACCGCGAGCACCCGTTCGCTCGCGGTGCCCGGCCGGTCCGCGGCGGCCGCGACGGCGTCGACCTCGCGGGTCACCACGCGCCGGAACAGCTCGACGACCAGATCGGCCTTCCCGGGGAAGTGCTGGTAGACGCTGCCGGTGGCGACGCCGGCCTTCGCCGCGACGGCCGCCATCGAGCAGCCCGCATAGCCGCTTTCGGCGAGCAGTTCCGCGGCCGCGTCGAGGATCGCGGCCCGCTGTTCGTCGAGTCGCTGCTGGACCTTCGGCGTCCGTCGGTAGGGCACATCAAGAAGTGAAGCACTGATTCAGTGCTTCAGGCAAGGACCGGTAAAATCATTCGGATGCGGCTGCCCCCGCGCCTCGCGCGCCTCAACTGGTACCTGCCCCAACCAGTGCAGCGCGTGTGGGCGGGGCGAGCGCCGGGGCTCGGCCTCGTCCGGTATCGAGATCGGACGACCGGCACCTACCGCAGCGTCCCGGTCACGGCCTTCCGCATCCAGGACGGGTTCGTGCTCCCGCTCCCCGACGGCCCCGGTGTCGACTGGGTGCGGAACTTCAAGCGGGCCGGTGGTGGCGGCATCCGGCACCAGGGCCGCTACTACGTGATCGGCACGCCGGAGGTGCTGCCCGCCGCCGAGCTGGAAGGCGATCTGACCGAGGACGGGGAAGAGGTCATCCGGCTGCTCCAGGCGACGGAGGTGCTGCGGGTCCCGATCCGGTAGCCGGGTTCCAGCGCGTCGCCACTTCGTCGCCGTAGCGCGCGAGTACGCGGGCGCGCAGGTCGGGATCGTTGCGGGGCACCGGTTCGATGAAGACCTCGGTGACGTCGTTGAACTTCTCGACCAGCTCCGCGGCCAGCCGGACGCACACGTGCTCGACGTCGGACGCGCCGAGCGAGTCGTCGAAGTCCACGCGCGTGCAGACGAGCACCTGGTCGGTGCCCATCAGCATGGTCTGCAGGTCGACGAGCGCCTCGATCTCCGGTGTCGCGATGATCGCCCCGCCGATCCCGCGGACCAGCCTCGGGTCGGCCTGCCTGCCGATCAGCAGGCCGCGGTTCGTGCGGCCCAGGAGGTAGGCGACCACGGCGAGCAGCAGCCCGATCGCGATCGAGGCCGCGCCGTCCCACGCCGCCGAACCGGTGAGCTGGTGCAGCCCGAGCCCGGCGAAGGCGATCACCAGGCCGACGAGCGCGGCCGAGTCCTCGAACAGCACGGTCTTCGGCGCCGGGTCGTCGATCAGGCGCAGGTACTCGCCGAGCGTCTGCCGCGCCGCCGCGGATTCCCGGCGCACCTGCCGCACGGCCTGCACCCACGACACCGATTCCATCGCGAACGCCAGCGCCAGCACGAGATAGCCGACGATCGGCGCCGTCTGCTCTTCGGGCTCGCCGAAGATCGTCGAAAAGCCTTCGTAGAACGAAAACATCGCGCCCGAGGCGAAAATGGACACCGCGGCGAGCAGCGACCAGAAGTACCGTTCCTTGCCGTAGCCGAACGGGTGCACGCGGTCCGCGGGGCGGTCGGAGCGGCGCAGCGCGGTGAGGAGCAGGACCTCGGTGATGGTGTCCGCCACCGAATGCGCGGCCTCGGAGAGCATCGCGCCGGAACCGGTGATCACGCCCGCCACCAGCTTCATGATCGCGATCGCCAGGTTGACGCCGCCGGCGAGCACCACGGTGAGCGTGCTCTCCCCGCCCTTTTCTGCCTCGGTCACCGGCCGATCGTAGTGCGCGCCCGCGCCCGTCGCCCGGTTAGAGGAACCGTTGCAGCGCGCCTTCCACCACCGCGGCGAGCCCGTCCGCGTCCGGCGCCGCGAATGCCGCGTCGCACGCGCCGTTGAGGCCCGCGAACGCCTCCGGGGTGCCGATGCCGACCGTTTTCGCGCCGAGCTGCCGCGCCGTCCACGCGGTCATCAACGCGATGTGCGCGCTGTTGCCGTCGGCCTTGCCGGTGACGATCGTGACGATTCCGGCGCCGTCGAGGAATTCGCGCACATTGTCCGCTTCCCATTGCGCGCCACCGGCCACGAATTCGACGTGCGGCAGGTTCGCCAGCCCGGACACGCGCAGCTCTTCGAGCGCTCTCAGCCCGTCGGCGCCGATACCGGCGATCACGACCCGCTCGGGCAGCCGCTGCGCGCGCTCCTGGAGCTTGCGGATGTTCTCGAGCCGCTCCAGTTCGGCCGCCACCACGTCGACGGGGAGGTCGAGCGTGCCCGCGATCTCGTTGGCGGTCAGGTCCTCCAGGAAGTGCAGCGCGCCGACGGTCCTGGTCACCGGCGGCAGGTCGCGCAGGGTCGCGCGGAGCAGGCGCTGCGCGGACTGGCGGTGCAGCACCGCGAGCTGCCCCGGTTCCCAGGCGGGCAGGCCGTCGCGGCGCCTCGATCGGCCGTACCGGTTTTCGCGACGGTACGCGTCGGCGACGGCACGCACGGCGAGCCCGGTCGCGGACCGGTAGTTGGCGGGAAGCGAGCGTTCGCGGCGTTCGTCCCAGAGGCGGCGGAGCGCTTCGTACGCTTCGTCCGTCGAGGCGACGGCCAGTTCTTCGTCGCCACCCGCGGCGACCCTGGCGGTGGCCAGCGTGCGGGGTGCCATCGCACGAACGAAACCCACGAAGTCTGGGGGATCCGTATTCTCGCGCACTGTCATGATGGTGCGCGATGAAGGGGCTCCAAGCCCAAGAGAGTGCTAAAGGTTACTCCATCCGGGTTAGACGGAGAGCACTCTCAGAGCCGTTGCAGCCCGTCGAGGACCCGCTCCATCAACGCCAGCGGCGGACGCCCGGCCGTCGTGGTTTCCCCGCCCTGGAGGTGCACGAGCCGCAGGTCGGCGAGGTCGCTGACGACGACACGGGTGACGCCGAGCGGGATCCCGAGGAAGGCCGAGATTTCGGCGACGGACACCGGCGTCCCGCAGATCTCGTGCACGCGCCAGTAGGCGGGTCTCGTCGGGACGCGGTTCATGCCCTGCTCGGGCGCCACCGTGACGAGCGTTTCCAGCGCGAGCCGGTGCGTGCACCGGGTGCGGCCACTGGTGAGCACGTACGGCCGCGTCCGTGGGCGGATGGGGTTCCTTGATCGCATTCCGTCACCGGCCATGTGCGGGAAATCAGTGCGGCCGCGCACCGTGTTACGGGTTGACTCGAAAAGACGCTTCCCTGCACAAAAAATTTATGCGGGGAAGCGTCTTTTCGGGTGGTGTTATTTGTCTTCTTCGGAAAGCGGCGTTCCGGTGGTCACCTTTTCGGTCGATTCGTCGGCCTTGCCGTCGGCCTCCGCGTCGGCGCCCGTTTCGGGGGCGGGATTGCGCTTCACGGCGGTCAGCAGGAGCTGCGCGACGTCCACGATCTCGACCGATTCGGCCGCCTTGCCGTCGTTCTGGCGCGCGGTCAATCCGTCGTTGAGCATCACGCGGCAGAACGGGCAGCCGGTCGCGATCTTCGACGGCGCGGTGCCGAGCGCTTCGTCGACGCGCTCGATGTTGATCCTTTTCCCGATCTTTTCTTCCATCCACATGCGCGCGCCACCGGCGCCGCAGCACATCGACTTGTCGCCGTGCCGCGGCATTTCCCGAAGCTGTGCGCCCGCCGCGCCGACCAGTTCGCGCGGTGCGTCGTAGACCTTGTTGTGGCGGCCCAGGTAGCACGGGTCGTGGTAGGTGACGTCCTCGGCGACCGGGGCCACCGGGGTGAGCCGCTTCTCGCGCACCAGGCGGTTGAGCAGCTGCGTGTGGTGCACGACGTCGAACTGGCCGCCCAGCTCCGGGTATTCGTTGGCGAGCGAGTTGAAGCAGTGCGCGCAGGTCACCACGATCTTGCGCTGCAGCGGGTCGCGGCCCTCGAACACCGAGTTCAGCACCTCGACGTTCTGCTGCGCGAGCATCTGGAACAGGAACTCGTTGCCCGCGCGCCGCGCCGGGTCACCGGTGCAGGACTCCTCCGGCCCGAGCACCCGGTACTCGACGCCCGCGATGTGCAGCAACTCCGCGACGGCCCGCGTGGTCTTCTTCGCGCGGTCCTCGAAGGCGCCGGCGCAGCCGACCCAGAACAGGTACTCGGCCTCGCCGAGATCGTCGGATGTAACGCCGTAGACCGGCACCTCGAAGTCGAGGTCCTCGGCCCAGGCCATCCGGTCCTTGGCGTTCTGGCCCCACGGGTTGCCCTTGTTCTCCAGGTTCTTGAACATCCCGTTCAGCTCGGACGGGAAGTTCGACTCGATCATCACCTGGTAGCGGCGCATGTCGATGATGTGGTCGACGTGCTCGATGTCGACGGGGCACTGCTCGACGCAGGCGCCGCAGCTCGTGCACGACCACAGCACCTCGGGGTCGATGACGCCGAGCTCGCCGGCGTCGCCGATCAGCGGGCGCTCCGCCTCGGCGAGCGCGAGCACGTCGATCCCGGCGTGCCGCTCCTCCTCGGTTTCACCCTTGAGGCCGATTTCGTCCCCGGCCATGTCCTTTTTGCCGCCCGCGAGCAGATACGGCGCCTTCGCGTAGGCGTGATCGCGAAGCTGCGTGATGACGAGCTTCGGCGAGAGCGGTTTCCCGGTGTTCCACGCGGGGCACTGCTCCTGGCAGCGGCCGCATTCGGTGCAGGTGCTGAAGTCGAGCCAGCCCTTCCAGCTGAAGTCCTCGATCTTCCCGGCGCCGAACACGTCCTTTTCGGGGTCGGCCTCTTCGAAGTCGAGCGGCTTGCCCTCGCTCATCATCGGCTTGACCGCGCCGAGTGCCACGCCGCCGTCGGCCTCGCGCTTGAAGTAGATGTTGAAGAACGCGCTGAACCGGTGCCACGCGATGCCCATGGTCATCGTCCTGGCGATCACGATCAGCCAGACGGTGGCGCTCATCAGCTTGATGAACGCGAACACGGAGACGAGGTCCGGGCTGGCGGGCAGCAGCTCGCCGATGGGGTTCGAGACGAACGCGGCCCAGGTGGGCGTCTCGTGGGCGTGCAGCGCGGCCTTCGCGGCGCGGACGCCGATGATGCCGATGCCCTCGATCAGCACCACGGCCTCGATGAAGTAGGCCCACTTGAAGTTCGAGCCCTGGAACCGGCTCTGGCGATCGGCGCGGCGCGGGTGGTTGCGCTGGCGGACGCCGATCAGTACCAGGATGCCGACGATGGTGCCGACCCCGAGCAGCTCCATCAGCAGGCTGAACAGCGACCAGTCGTCGAGGATCGGCCAGCCCCACTCCGGCACGAAGACCTCGCCGTAGGCCTCGAACAGGGCGAGCGAGCCGATCAGGAAGCCCCACATCACGAGCCAGTGCGCGGGGCCGACGGAGCGCTTCCGGTTCATCCGGGTGTGCGCGGCGAACTCCTTGACGAGCGTGCCGAGTCTCGCCATGAACGGGCCGTTGCGGGTCCCGTCCGGCTGGCCGAGGCGGATGATGCGCACGAAGCGCGCGATCGTCGCCGCGAACATGCCCCAGGCGACGATGCCGAGCAGGACCGAGAGCCCGCCTAGCGTCAGCTGTACAGCGCCCATGATCGGGTGCCTTTCGTCCGGATGTGGTGGGTAGCGCGGAGCTTAACTCTTCTTACTGATGAGTAACCGATCAGCGGACCCTAAGTCCCCCTGATGTGGCACAGGACTCTCTTTCTAATGGGACGATCGTTCAGGTAGTTTTGGGGCATGCTCGCTTACCTGTTGCTGGGCGTGGCCGTGGTGGCCGAGGTCACCGCCACGATTTCACTGAAACTCTCCGAGGGCTTCTCGAAACTGGGCCCGTCGGTGCTCGTCGTGGTCGGCTACGGCGTCGCGTTCTTCATGCTCTCGCAGGTGCTGAAGCTCGGCCTGCCGATCGGCGTGGCGTACGGGATCTGGGCCGCCGCCGGGGTCGCGCTGGTCGCCATCGTCGGCGCGGTGTTCCTGCACGAACGGCTCACGCCGACGATGATCGGCGGGATGGTGCTCGTGATGGCGGGCGTGCTGCTCATCGAACTCGGCGGTGCGCACGGGTGAAACCGCAGCCGGACGGGCGGAAGGCGCGCGGCGAGAAGCGGCGCGCGGAGATCATCGACGCGGCCCTGCGCGTGATCGAACGCGATGGCGTCGCGGGCGTGACGCACCGGACGGTCGCCGTCGAGGCCGGGGTGCCGACCACGTCGACCACCTACCACTTTTCCTCGTTGGACGACCTGCTGATCGCGACGCTCATTTCGTGCGCGCGGGACATGGCGACCGAGGTCTACTGGATGATCGACCGCGCGCGCTCCCGCGGCAGCCGCGGCGCCGAAGAGGTCGCCGGGCTGCTCGCCGAAGCGCTGGGGCCGCGGCGGGGCCGGACGATGGCGGAGTACGAGCTGTACCTGCTCGCCGCGCGCCGCCCGGAACTGCGGCCCGCCGCGCGGCGGTGGCTGGACGTGCTGACGTCGATGGTGCGCCACGACGACGAAGTAGCGTTCCGGGTCTTCCTCGCCGGTATCGACGGCCTGCTCATCCAGGGCCTGATCGACGACGAACCCCCGTCGGCCGAGGAACTCCGCCCCGTCGTGGACTACCTCCTGAAACCCCGCTGACCTATGCTTTTCCTTATAGGGGGCGCTTTTCGTCCCTGAAGGGGTCCTTCGGGGAATCTGACGCCACAATCTCGCCCCTCGTCCCTCGCAGCGCGCGGCATGGTGATGCTGATGCCCCGAAGGGGCGCCTTCACGGCATCACATTCACCCAGGGGCCCCTTCAGCGCATGCGCGGCGGTCGTCGCCGATCCGTCTCCCACTGTGCTGCTCTGAGCACTGTGCTGCTCTGAGCACTGCGCTGCCCTGAAGCACTGCGCTGCCCCGAAGGAGCACTGTGCTGCCCTGAAGGTCGCCTTCGGGGAATCTGATGCCGCGAAGGTCACCTTCGGGGCATGAGGATCGCCAACGCCGCGCGCTGCGAGGGCCGCTCCCTTCGCGAGCGTCGGCGGCGCGGTGCACGAGGGCCGTGGCATCACGGGCTCGGGGCGGGTCAGTGCTCGGGTGCGCCGAATCGGGCCAGTTCGTCACTGTCGTGGCGTTCGAGCAGACCCTCGGCGCCGTTTTCGAGGGCGCGGGCCGTTTCGATGGACCGCGGGAGCATGGTCGTTTCGTAGTGCTCGATGGCGTCTTCGATCGTGGCGGAACCGGCCAGCGCGAGGGCGAGTTCGCAGGCATCGAGCATGGCCAGGTTGACGCCGACGCCGAGCGGCGGCATGAGGTGGGCGGCATCACCGAGCAGGGTGACGGTCTTCGAGCGCGCCCAGGTGTGCGGGACCGGCAGCACGAACAGCGGGCGATCGACGTACGGCCCGTCGTTGCCGGTGATCATCCGGAGCAACGACGGCGCCCAGCCGTCGAAGACGTCGAGCAGCCGCGCGCGGATCTTGGCGGTGTCGCTCAGGTTGTTCGCGGCGATCCAGTCGGCTGGCAGGCGCTGGATGATGTAGACGCGGATGTGGTCGCCGCTGTTGCGCTGGGCGAACAAGGCACGGTCGCCGTCGGCGGCGGTGGCGCTGCCCTGGCCGACGAGCTCGGCGACGTCGGGGTGCGCGTTCTCGACGTCCTCGAACCAGGCTTCCAGGAGGCTGATCCCGCTGTACTGCGGTACGGCGGGCGACACCGCCGCGCGTACGCGGGACGAGGCGCCGTCGGCACCGATGACCAGGTCCGTCTCGACGGTGGTGCCGTCGGTGAAGTGCAGTTGCCGCGGCCCGTCGTCCGGGCCGCTGACCCGTTCGAGGGCGCGGCCCCACCGCACGGTCCCCGGCTCCAGCGAGCCGAGCAGCAGGTCGCGCAACTGGCCGCGGTCGATCTCCGGTTTGAAGAGCTCGCCCTCGTCGGGCACGTGGTGGCCGACGAGGCGGCCGGCCGGATCGAGCGCGCGCATCTCCTGCCCCTCCGGGCGCGACCGTCTGAAGAACTCGTCGAGCAGGCCCGCCTCGCGCAGGGCGAGTTGCCCGTCGTCGGCGTGCAGGTCGAGGGTGCCGCCCTGGTTGCGGGCCTTCGGGTGCGGGTCGCGGTCGTAGACCGTCACGGGGATGCCGTGCTTCTGCAGGATGCGGGCGCCGGTGAGGCCGCCGGGACCCGCGCCGATGATGCTGATTCGTGAGTTCATGGCTGCTCCTCTCGTCCGTGGTGACACGTCCAGAAAAGCAGAATCACTAAAAAAGTGCAATCACTTCACTAATCGAGTGTGGCCACCTTCGCGGCGCATGAGCGCCGCGTAGAGCGCGCCGGGGACGAGGAGGCCGAGCAGCCACGAGATGTCGGCGCCGCCGAGGACCGGGGCCATCGGGCCGACGAAGATGCCGTCGACGTTGGCGAACGGGATCTGGATCGCGATGCCGAGTACGTATGCGATCAGCGCGCGAGCCGACCAGCGCCCGTAGCGGCCGTTCGGGTCGTACACCGCGTCGAGGTCGTAGGTTTCCTTGCGCACCAGGTAGAAGTCGACCAGGTTGATCGAACTCCACGGGGTCAGGAAGTACAGCAGGAAGTCCAGGAAGAGGACGAAGTTCGAGAGGAACTCGCCCCGTCCGAGTATCGCGAGCACGCCGCCGAGCACGCCGACGGCCGCGATGTAGGTGACGCGCGCGGCCTGCGAAAGCGCGGCGCGGCGGCTGAACGCGGTCAGCGCGGTCGCGACGGTCATGTACCCGCCGTAGATGTTGAGCACGTTCACGGTGAACTTCCCGATCGCGACCGCGAACAGCAGCGGGATCAGCAAGGCCTCGCCACCGAGGCCGACCACGTAGGCGACTTCGTGGCCCTTGAACGCCTTCCCGGCGATCGCGTAGGCCAGCGCGCCGAACGACATCGCCCACACCGCGCCCAGCACGGTGCCGCCGTAGGTCCACCAGAAGGTCGAGCGCACCGAGGTCGCCGACGGCAGGTAGCGCGAGGTGTCGGCGACGTACGGGCCGAAGGTCAGCTGCCAGGACGCGGTGAGCGAGAGCGCGAGGAGGAACTTGGGGAAGTCCAGGTGCGGCGCGGCGAGCACGGCACCGAGGTCGTGCCCGCTGACCAGCCGGATCGTGAGGTACGCGAAGACGACGACGGAAAGCGCGGACGCGACCCAGCCGAACCGGTGGATCAGCCGGTACCCGACGATCGCGATGAGGGCGGAAGCGACGGCGTACACGGCGATCGCGGCGTCCGCGGGCAGGTGCGTGATCTGCGCGACGGCCTGGCCGCCGAGCACGTTGCCGCTGGCGAAGTAGCCGAGGTACATCACCACGACGAGCACCAGCGGCAGCACCGCGCCGTACACCCCGAACTGCGCCCGCGACTGGATCATCTGCGGGATGCCGAGCTTCGGCCCCTGCGCGGCGTGCAGTGCCATCGGAATGCCACCGAGCGCGTTCCCGAGCACGACCGCGACGATCGCCCACAGCGGATGCACGCCGACCAGCACGGTCAGCGCCCCGGTGACGGCGGAGGTGATCTGCGTGTTCGCCGCGAACCAGAGCGTGAAGAGGCTGCGGGGATGGCCGTGCCGCTCGGATTCCGGGACCGGGTCGATCGACCGCCGTTCAAGGGTCGCGGCTGCCATGTGACCTCCTGTGATCGTGCTTGGAGGCACTTAACGGCAGGGGGACCTGGATGGCCTAGTGGGCGGGACCGGAATCCGTCTGAGATCCGAGACGCTGAGTGAAGGCGGCCCAGGATCGGGTGGAGGTTCGGACGGTGCCGGAGGTGCGGGCTTTGGTGCCGCGGATTGGGCTTCGGGCGGCCTCCTTCACCTTGGGGAGTCTGGTTCCCTTCTCCCACAAGGAAAGCCGCGCGGGGTGATGCGATGGGTGTCGCCATGACCTCGTTCTGTCACCGGGGTCCGGCAGTTTTCGGGGCTGGTCCTCGGAAACTGGTACAGATTCGCGCCACCCGTGCGCTAGTTTCACGGGCATGATCACGACCAAGGGCGACTACGAACTCGACGACGACCGTACCCGGGTGGACACCGACGTGGTGTGGGACTTCATGTCCACCGAGGCGTACTGGGCGCGCTGGCGCGAACGCTCCGATGTGGAGGCGCAGCTCGCGGCGGCGTGGCGGATCCTCGGCGTGTACGAAAAGGATTCTGGCCGCATGGTCGGTTATGCGCGCGCGATCTCCGACGGGGTCAGCATCGCCTATCTCGCCGATGTCTTCGTGCTCGACGCGGCTCGCGGGAACGGGTTGGGGAAGGCGCTCGTGCACGAGATGGTCGAAAACGGGGCCGGGGCGAGGATGCGGTGGATGTTGCACACGAACGATGCGCACGGGTTGTACGCGCAGTTCGGGTTTGGGGTGCCGGATGGTACTTATCTGGAGCGGCCTTCTCGGCGGTGACGTGTTTGGGGGGCGCGGTGATTGCCAACGGAACGAAAACCCTTGGTCGCCTTGGTGTGCCGTCCCCGACGCATTGTTGGTCCCGGATTTTTGTTGGCTTGCGGTGTTGTTGTGGGCGCGTTGTGGCAGGTAGTCATCTTTGTTGTACCTGATCGGGTTAATGGTTGATTGGTAGAATTGTGGCGTGGATGTACTGGAGATTTCTGACGGTCGGGTTATTTCTGATTCTGCGGAGCATTGGAAGAGATGGTTCCGGTTTGGGCAGGCGATGTTGTTGCGGCAAATCGCGCAGATGAGTGGGGTGTGGTCGCGAAGATCGGTGCTGGCGTGGGTGGCGTTGTCGTGCAACTGCACCCAAGCCGGGGCGGAGAAGAAAGCGGCGCTCGCTGACGCGGTGACCTCCTACCTCCCGCGCACCCTGGAGGCGTTGGAGAACGGGCTCATCGATGAGGGCATGGCATCGAAGGTGTTTGAGGCTACCGCGTGTGCGTCCCGGGAGGTCGCGGCTGAGGTGGACTCGCGGTTGACGTTCGAGAACAAGAATCCGGGCTCGTTACGACGGATGGCCAACTCGCTGCTGATGCGGGTCGACCCCGAGGAGTACGAGCAGCGGCGGCGAGCGAAGACGGCGGCGCGGATGGTGGAGATCCGGCACGGGGATCACGGGTCCTCGACGTTGTTCGCGGAGTTGCCCTCGGATCGGGCACAGGCGATCTACGCCCTGTGTGACCGGTACGCGTTGGACAAGAAGCGCCAAGGCGACATGCGCACCACGGACCAGCTCAGAGCCGATGGCCTCGTGGAACTGTGCCTGGGCGGGGAGTGCGGAGGTAAGCCGACGGCGCAGGTCTTCGTCTACATCGACCTGCCGACCCTGACGGGCCTGCGGAACAACCCCGCCGAACTGGCCGGATGCGGCGAGATCTCACCCGAGATGGCCCGCGAGATCGCCTTCGACCCGAACTCGGTGTGGAACCGGATCGTGTCCGAGCCAATGACCGGGCTACCGATCGACATGGGCCGCAAAAGCTACCGGCCGTCGAAAAAGATGCGCAGGTACGTCCAGGTCTTGCACCGCACCTGCTACCTGCCGGGCTGTTTCCGGCCCGCCCAGTACAGCGACCTCGACCACATCCAGCCCTGGAGCGAAGGCGGCGGCACCGACAAAATCAACTTCCGGCCCTTCTGCCGCGTGCATCACGGCCTGTGCGACGAACCCGGCTGGGAATTCCACACCGACGACGACGGCACCATCACCGTCACCACCCCCGACGGCCGCACCTACACCGAAAAACCGACCGGATTCTGCTGACTGTCCTAACTGGACTCTTCGATCAACGGGCGGAGCGGGTCGCGGACGCCCGCGATGTCGAGGCCGCGGAGCAGCCTGGGGGTGACGTCCTTCAGGCGATCAGCTGCACCTCGGTCGAGTCGACGTCCACACCTCCCGCGCGCCCGAAGTGCCGTTCGAACCGACAGCCCTGTCCAGGTCGATCACCGTGATCGGGTGCGGGCCCTGGCCGGTGAACGGCGGTGCGTTGCCACCCGCGGTCTTCGTGGCCGGTCAGCACCGTGGTGAGCGGGGGCTGGCCCTGCGGGACCGTCAGGTGGGGACGAGTGCCGTCGGGTTGGGGGCTTGTGGTGCACGGGGGTACCACCGGAAGCGCGGCGACCGATTCATTCCCGGCGCGAGCTGGGCCGGGTGGCTAGTCCCGGCGACGCAGGCCGTCCACGACGAGTTCCAGCAGGTGCCGCGCGCGGGTGTCCCACTCGGCCTCGTCGAGCCGGGAAAGGTAGCCGGTGAGCAGGATGACATCGCGCGCGTCGACATCCGGACGGATCGTGCCATCGGCCTTGCCCGCGACGAGCAGCGCGGTCAGTGCGTCGCCGATCGGACCGTGGCTGTGCGCTACCAGATCACGCTGGACGCCCGCCTCGACCGCGGCGAACACGCCGCGCTTGACCCGCGCGTAGTCGATCACCCGGTCGAACCACAGGCGCAAGGCGGCGAGCGGTTCGTGCTCGGTCAGCAGTGCGGGCGCCGCCGCGACGAGCTCGTCGACGTCGTAGGCGTACACCTCGGCGAAAAGCGCCTCCCGCGTCGGGAAGTGGCGGTACAGGGTGCCCTGCCCGACGCCCGCCTCCTTGGCGATCGCGTTCAGCTTCACCTCGCCGGAGCGCGCGATGACGGTGCGCGCGACCTCGATGATGCGCGCGCGGTTCTCCGTCGCGTCGGCGCGCCGACGGGTCGCGTTCATCAACCCTCCCTTTGCCTAAGCGGACACGTGTCCGGTACGGTTTCACGGGTTAACCGGACACGTGTCCACTCTATCGCGGAGGGTTCCCATGTCAGCAGTCGACGGCAAGGTCGTCGCCATCACCGGGGCGAGCAGCGGCATCGGCGAGGCCACCGCGCGCCTGCTCGCCGAACGCGGCGCCGCCGTCGTCCTCGGCGCGCGCCGCACCGAACGCCTCGAACGGCTCGCCGCCGACATCCGCGAGCAGGGTGGCCGCGCGGTCGCCTGCCGGATGGACGTCACCCGGCGGGCGGACCTGGACCGGCTCGTCGAACGCGCCGTCGCCGATTTCGGCAGGCTCGACGTGCTGGTCGGCAACGCGGGCATCAGCAGGATCAGCCCCGTCGCCGACCTCGACGTCGACGGCTGGTCCGCCATGATCGACGTGAACCTCCGCGGCGTGCTCCACGGGATCGCCGCGGCGCTGCCGGTGTTCCGGGAGCAGGGTGAAGGGCATTTCGTGACCACGCTGTCGACGGCGGGCATCAAGATCAAGCCGACGATGGCCGTCTACGCCGGAACCAAGAACGCGGTGCGCACGCTGCTCGAAGCGCTGCGCCAGGAATCCACCGACGGGACACTGCGCACCACGTCGATCTCGCCCGGTTTCGTCGGCACCGAGCTCGCGTCCTCCATCGACGATCCGGTGGTGCGCGAAGGGATCCAGCGCACGATGGAGGCGTTCGCCATCCCGCCCGCGGCCGTCGCCAGCGCCATCGCGTTCGCCATCGAGCAGCCGCGTGACGTCGAAATAGGCGACATCACGATCCGCCCCACCGTGCAGGACTAGCTTCCGGTCACCTCCGCGCGGTGAGCGGGCTCAGGGATCACTCGTCGTCGGTGCCTTCGGTCCGGCAGAAGTCGACCAGTTCCGCGAAGTTCGTGAACCGGGTCAGCTCCCCGTCGTCCACTTCGTACCGCCAGGCGATCCACTCCCCCTCGGCGCCGGGGTCGGCCGGATCGAGCAGCCAGTAGTCGTGGCCGCCCGCCACCAGCAGCGACCGCTCGAAGATCGCGGGCGGATGCCAGTCCCCCTCGTCCGGGTGCTGGTCCGACTCGCCGTAGAAGACCTCGGCGACGGCGATCGAGGTCTCGCCCGCGGCGGTGTCGCGGAACCAGGCGAGGCGGTCGCACGAGTACAGCTCGTCGGTCCACGCGCCGATGCCGGGGCACCCGTCGCTGGTCAGCAGGAAGTGGCGGAAACTCGGCGGAAACCGCACAGCGAGGCGGTGTTCGGCCGCTGCCACGGCCCGCTCGGTGCCGGGTTCGTTCCCCAGCACGCCACCTTCCCCATGACGATCGTCCACCGCGGCGTCTCCTTTCCTGGTTCTTGGCTGGGGTCCGTCGTGCGGAAGCCGCCCTCCATCGCGACATGATCGGTGATGAAGAGGGCGGGTTACCCGCGCTCACCGCCGAAACTGCCCTCGCGGACAAACATCCGAATCCGAAAAACTGGTCAGTCTTCCTGACACGCGTCGGCGTGGCCCGCGAGCCTGCCCGCCAACGCGCGCACGAGGTCGCGGAGTGCTTCGGGCCGTTCGAGGACGAACGGCCGGTCGAGCGCGGCGAGCAGCGGCGGTATCCAGTCGAGCCGCTGCGCCCTGATCCGGGCCCGCACCCAGGGCGCGTCCTCGTCCAAGGTCGCGATGGAGGGCGGGAAGACGGAGCGGACGTGCTCCGGCGTCGAGCGGATCCGCACGGACACCTCGTGCCGGTGCGGCGCCTCGGCGATCGCGGTCAGCACGTGCTGGGCCGGGTCGAAGCCCGCTGGCACGTCGAAGGTTCCGGCGCCCGCCTCGGCGGTCTTGATCCGGTCCACGCGGAACGTGCGGACCTGCCCGCTGGCGGAGTCGAAGCCGGTCAGGTACCACCGCCCGGAATGCGCCACGACCCCGTACGGGTGGACGACGCGTTCGCTCGCGCCGCCGTGCCCCGCGGTGTAGGCGAGTTCGACCTGGCGGCGATCCCGCGCCGCTTCCGCGACCGTGAGCAGCACTTCGGCCTCGGCGGTGAGCGCCGATCGCGCGGGCGCGGTGAAGTCGGCGATCTCCAGCAGCGCGTCGAGCCGTCGCCCGACGGCCTCGGGCAGCACCCGCCGTACCTTCGCGGCCGCGCTCTCGGCGGCCGCGGCGGAGGTGGTGATCAGCCCGGCGCGCCTGCCCGCGACCAGGCCGAGCTGGACGGCGAGCGCCTCTTCGTCGCTGAGCATGAGCGGCGGCATCCGGTAGCCGGGCGACAGGCGGTACCCGCCGTACCGCCCGCGCACCGAGCGGACCGGGACGTCCAGGTCGAGCAGGTGCTCGACGTAGCGGCGGACGGTGCGCTCGTCGACGTCGAGGCGCTCGGCGAGCTCGGCTACGGTCCGGGTGCCGCCGCGCTGGAGGATCTCCAGCAGGGCGAGTACGCGCGCGATCGGCCGGGTCACCGGCGAAGTTTCGCAATACCGGGCGGATCCTGTCCACTATTGCTTCTAGCGTGGCCGGTGTCCCCAGGAGGACGGGTCAGGACCGCTCTCCCCGTCGAAAGGATCCGCCATGCAGTTCGTTTCCGTCCGCGTCATCACCGACGACATCGCCCGCCTCGTCGAGTTCTACGAGCGGGCGACCGGCCTCCAGGCGCGATGGCCCGCCGAGCGGTTCGCCGAGTTCGCCGGCGCGTCGTGCACGCTGGCGATCGGCAGCGCCGAGACGATGGCGCTGTTCAGCGCCGGGGCCGCCGTGCCGGGGTCGAACCGGACCGCGATCCTCGAGTTCCTCGTGGACGACGTCGACCGCGAGTACGAGCGGCTGGCGAGCCTGGCCCCCGAGATCGTGCAGAAGCCGACCACGATGCCGTGGGGGAACCGCTCGCTGCTGTTCCGCGACCCCGACGGCAACCTGGTCAACTTCTTCACACCGCGGACCGAGGCCGCCCGCGCGAGGCTTGCCTGACCACGGCTTTCCCGCCGCGAAGGGAGCCTTCACGGCACCGCGTTCCCCGAAGCGCTCACCCGCACCGGCCCGGACGGCACCGACCGGCGCGCACTGTCCACTATGGATGAATTCGCCGATGCGCTGGACGGTGGGGTCCGGACCTGGCTCGCCGGGCAACGGTCAGCGTGACTTCGGGAAGGCCGCCCGCAGCACGGGCCCGTTGACGAGGAAGGCGGCGGGCACCAGTGCGACGGCGCCCGCGATCTGCAGCACGGCGAACCACAGCGGGAGCGCGCCCGGGATGCTGTCGACGGCGACGAGCGCGATCGGCGCGACCACCGAGATGATGCGGACGCGCACATGGGCCCACCGCTTTCCCCGCGCGGCGAGGTCGGTGAACCAGTAGGTCACCACCGCGCTCGCGAACATCCCGGCTCCCCGGCCCCACATGAACGAGGTCACCTCGTGGCCGGTGACCGAAAGAACGACGACCACGGCGAGGACGGCGGCGCTGAACGCGCCGTAGGCCGCGACGGACTTCTTCACGGTGCCGAAGACCCGGTGCGTGTCGACCGGCGCGGACTGGGTGCTGGTTTCCATTTTTCCTTCTTCCACTTTGGTGTGGTAACGAAGTTAGGGAGCGCGCGGGCCGCCCGGTACCGGTCTGGGCGCACGGGTGGGTGTGGCTGGACCTACTCCTGGCGCGAACCCCTGTGGCTCCGGCGCCGCGCGGTGCACAGTGGACACACCAAGCCGGAGGAGGGAGGGCCATGCGACAGCTGGTGTCGAGTGCCTGTGTGGGGTTCGGGCGGGCGTGCGTGCTGGCGGTCGTCGGCATGCTGGTCCCCGCCGTGTGGGCGGGCGCCGTGGCGCTGACGATCTGGTGGGGCAGCCCGTGGGCGGGGATCGGGCCGTTCGTGTGGGCATGGCTCGGCACGATCCTGCTGGCCCGCCCGATCTGCCGGATGGTCCGCTTCCTCGTCGCGAAGTGGACGGCCACCGCGATCCCCGCCGGGTACCGGCGGGCCGAGCCGGTGGTGCGGATGTCGACCGGGTACTGGTGGAACGGCTCTTCGTACTCGCGCAGCAGCCGCGAAGCCCGCCAGGACCAGCGGCTGCGGCTCTGGCGGACCGATCCCGCCACCTGGCGCGACCTGCGCTTCATGGCGATCCTCCCGCTCACCGTCGGCGTGGTCGCGGCCGTCCCGCCCGTCGGGGTCGCGGTGGCGGTGCTCGGGTTCAGCGGGCCGGTGCCCCTGCTCGGAGTCCTCGGACTGGTCGTTGCCGCCGGGAGCGCGCCGTACGCATGGCGGCTCCTGGAGCCGGTGGCCGTCCGCTTCCTGCGCGCTTCCCCCGCGATGGAACTGGAAGACCGCGTCGACGAGTTGACGGCCCAGCGCGCGGACACCACGATCGCGCAGGCGGCCGAGATCCGCCGGATCGAACGGGACCTGCACGACGGCGCGCAAGCCCGCCTGGTTTCGCTCGGCATTTCGCTGGCCACCGTGGAAAAGCTGATGGACACCGACCCGGACCGGGCCAAGGCGCTGCTCGCCGAAGCGCGGTCGGGCGCCGCTTCGTCGATGGCGGAGCTTCGCGAACTCGTCAAGGGAATCAGCCCGCCGGTGCTGACCGAACGCGGGCTCGTCGACGCCGTTCGCGCCTTCGCCCTCGACAGTCCACTTGAGACAGTGGTCGTCGCGGAGGTGGAGCTGCGCCTCGATCCGCCGGTCGAAGCGGCCGTCTACTTCGGAATCGCCGAGCTGGTGACCAACGCGGCCAAGCACGCCGGGGCGAGCAGGGCACGGGTTTCGATCGCCAGGGACGGCCGCGACACCGGCGTCGTCGTCGAGGTCGAGGACGACGGCAGGGGTGGTGCCGAGGAGCGGCCCGGCGGCGGGCTCGCGGGCCTGCGCCGACGCCTCGCGGTGTTCGACGGCACCTGCGAGATCACCAGCCCGCGGGGCGGGCCGACGACGGTGAGGATGATGGTGCCATGCGAATCGTGGTAGCCGAGGACCTCTACCTGCTGCGCGAAGGGATGGTCCGGCTCATCGAGGCCTACGGGCACGAGGTGGTGGCGACGGCGGCCACCGGCCCGGAGACGCTCGAGGCGCTGCTGAAGTGGCGCCCGGACGTGTCCGTGGTCGACGTCCGGATGCCGCCGAACCAGTCGGACGAGGGGCTGAAGGCGGCGCTCGCGGCCCGCCGCGAACTGCCGGGGCTGCCGGTCCTGATCCTGTCCCAGCACGTCGAACAGCTCTATGCCCGCGAACTGCTGGCCGACGGCGCGAGCGGGGTCGGCTACTTCCTCAAGGAGAGCGTGTTCGACGCCGACCAGTTCGACGACGCACTGCACCGCGTCGCCGGTGGCGGCACCGCGATGGACCCGGCCGTGATCACCAAGCTGCTGTCCAGCGGGTCCTCGAACCGGCGGCTCGAAGGTCTCACCGAACGCGAGCACTCGGTGCTCGGCCTGATGGCCGAGGGCCTGTCGAACCAGGCCATCGGCCAGCGGCTGTTCCTCAGCGAAAGCGCCGTCAGCAAGTACACGACGTCCATGTTCGGCAAGCTCGGCATCACCGACGACGACAGCAGCAACCGCCGCGTGCTGGCCGTGCTCACCTACCTGAACCAGAGCTGACCGCGCGCCGGTCAGCCGATGCGGCTCGCGAGCGTCGGCTGACCGGGGCCGGAAAGCCCTTCCACCGCACCGCGCCTGCCCGCGATGGCCATCAGGATCGCCTCGCCGGTGCCGCGGACCTCCGGGCCGGTCCCGTTCGTCCAGTCCACATCGATGGCGACGAGGTGCAGTCCCCGCGCACGGGGACCCGCGCCGACGGGCGGCGCCTTCAACGCGGCCGACAGCACGGTCTTCAAGCGCTCCTCCGGCATTTCCCTCGGCAGGCCGAGCGGGCGGCGGATGTCCTGGTGGTGGATGAACCCGTCGACGAGCCCGATCATGCCGCCGAACAGCGTGCTGAACCCCTTCGGCTCCAGGTGCGCGTTGAGGAACGCGAGCAGTTCCTCCGGCGTGCGCGTGCGGTAGCGGGCCAGCGCGACCTCGTTGATCCGGCCCGGCTGGAACCGGCCCTTCACGAGCGTCGCGAGCACGCCCCCGAAGCCGAGTTCCTCGTAGCTGGTCATGTGCGCGACGACATCGCGGACGCGCCAGCCCTCGCACAGGGTTTCGTGGTCCCACTGCTCTGGCGTGAGCGTCGCCAGGAACGCGGCGAGATCCGCCCGTTCCTCGCGCGCGAGATCCTTCATCGTCATGCGCTCATCCTGTCAGCCCGGCGGAGCCGGTGGCCCGTCTCGCCGCGAGTCCCTGCTGGCCACCATGACCGCGCTGGACGCCATCTCGCGAAGGACGCGTTCCGGGGCCATGCCGCGCCCGTCCGGGCCGGGTGCTCAGCCCTTGTTCTCGTGGGTCGGTGTGATCGTCGCGCGGCCCAGCGTGTGGCCGAACATGTTGAAGCCGAGGAACGCGGGCGTGGCGTTCCCGTCGACGGAGTCCGTGAGCGATTCCACGTCGAGGGCGTGCACGGCGAAGATGTAGCGGTGCGGCCCGTGTCCCGGCGGCGGCGCGGCGCCGAGGAACTGCTTCACGCCGCCGTCGTTCTTCAGCGTGCGCGCGCCGGCGGGCAGGCCGGAGCCGCTCGAATCGCCGGCGCCGGAGGGCAGTTCGGTCGTCGACGCGGGCAGGTCGAGCACGGCCCAGTGCCAGAACCCGCTCGCGGTGGGGGCGTCCGGGTCGTAGCAGGTGACGACGAAGCTCTTCGTCCCCTCCGGGGCGCCTTCCCACGAAAGGTGCGGCGAGCGGTCTTCGCCACCGGCGCCGAAGATGCCGCTGAGGTGCGGGGTGGCGAGCGGTTCGCCGTTCGCGACGTCGTTGCTGCGCAGGGTGAAGCCCGGCGCGGGGGGAAGGAAGTCGTACGGGTTGGGGGGCTGCGGCATCGATCCTCCATGTTCTCGGGAAAGCTGCGCCGCCGACTCTAGTGCGGTCGTGCCGCGTTCGCCGGGGTGGAGGTAGGGGCAGCCTCAGGGGCGATCCGGGGGATCGCCCCGATGTCCCCGGTGCCCTCGACCCCTTAGCGTCATCGACGTCGAAAAGCTGCGACTGGAGGACTCAATGGTACGGCCGGCACTGGCACTCGGGGGGCTCGCGCTGATCGGGCTCGGTGTGGTCATGGCCACCGGCTGGTGGTGGCCGTCCTCGGCGCACGCCGACGCCGAGGTCGCGGAGGCGGTGAAGACGGTGCGCATCGACAACGGCTCCGGCTCGGTCAAGATCAGGACCGGTGCCGACGCGAAGTCGTCCGTGCGGCAGGAGTTCAACTACCACTGGGGCGACAAGCCGGGCAACTCCTTCCGCGTCGAGGGCGACACGCTGGTGCTCGCCGACTGCGGCAGCGACTGCTCCGTCGACTACGACGTCGTGGTGCCGAAGGGGACCGTGGTGACCGGGAAGAACGGCTCGGGGGACGTGAAGATCCAGGGGGCCGCGAGCGCGGACGTCACCTCGGGCTCCGGCCAGGTCACCGTGCTGGGCGTCGAGGGCCCGGCGACGGTCAGCACCAGCTCCGGCGACATCGAAGTGCACGACATCGGCGGCGAGGTGCGAGCGCGCGCCCAGTCCGGGCACGTCCGCGGCGACGGGCTGCGCGCGAAGATCGACGCCGAGGCGCAGTCCGGTGACGTGGACCTGAAGGTCACCAGCCCGCAGGACATCCGCGCGCACACCGGCAGCGGCCACGTCAGGCTCACCGTCCCGCAGGACACCTACCGCGTCGAAGGCGATTCCGGCAGCGGCGAACGGGACATCTCCGTCGGCCAGAGCGCGTCCGGGACGCACCTGCTCGACATCGACACCGGCAGTGGCGACGTCACCGTGCAAGCCGCCTGAGCCGCTTGAACCGTCCACACCAGACAATCGGGGGAAGAAACCGCCATGGGAAAGACAGAACTGCGGGTGCTGGGCGCCGTCGTGCTCGGTGCCGCGGTGGCGCTGGCGATCACCGCCTGCACCGGGCTGGGGCCAGCCGAGGCCGCGAGTGACGGAAAGCCGATCACCGCACCGGTTTCCGTGGTGAAGTTCGACGTGCCGACCGGCGGAGTGCACGTGCGCGTCGAGGACGGCGCGCCGGTTTCGATCCGGCGCGAGCTGAAGTTCTCCGGCACCAAGCCCGTCGGCGACTCCCACCACGTGGAGGGCGGCGCGCTGGTGCTGAACGGCTGCGGCGACGGCTGCGCGGTCAACTACGACGTGGTGGTGCCCGCCGCGCTGCCGGTGTCCGGCCACGTCGGCACCGGGTCCGTGGTGCTCGACCGCGCGGCCTCGGCCGACGTGCGCACCACCACCGGCGGGATCGACGTGCACGGAGTCAGCGGCACCGTGCGCGCCGAGGCGCGGACCGGGGACGTGCGCACCGCGCAGACGAAGCCGGGCGCGGTGTACGCGGCCGCGCAGACCGGCTCGGTCACCGTGACCGTGCCGCCGTCCACCTACCGCGTGACCGCCGAGGCGCGGACCGGCCGCGTCGACCTCCGGATCCCGAACACGCCGTCGGCGGCCGACACCGTCGAAGCGCACGCCGGGACCGGCTCGGTCACCGTGACTCCCGCGGCGAACTGAGGACCGTGTTGAAGCTCGAAGCCCTCGCCGCGGCGGCCCTGCTCGTGCCGCTGGCCGCCGGGACCGCCGTCGCGGCCGGACCCGCGCCGCTGACCTGGACCCCGTGCGCTGCCCCTGGCACCGACCCGACGGTCGAATGCGCGTCGGTCGAGGTGCCGATCGACCGCGCGAACCCGGCGCTCGGCACCGCGAAGATCGCGCTGAACCGGTTGCCAGCCAAGGACAAGGCGCATCGCGCCGGCTCCCTGCTGACCAATCCCGGCGGGCCGGGCGGCTCCGGCACCGCGAGCATCGCCTATCAGGACATCGGCTTCGGCACGCCGGAGTTCGCCGAAATCCGCCGGCGCTACGACGTGATCGGGTTCGACCCGCGCGGGATCTGGAAGTCCACGCCGAGGATCCGGTGCGGAACGCCGTACGACCCCGCGGTGAACCGGTTCCCCGTCGACCGCGCCGGGTTCGACCGGCTCGCCGCGTTCACCAAGGCCGCTGGCGAAGAATGCCTCGCCAAGACCGGCCCCCTGCTCGCGAACGCGGACACCGCGAACGTCGTCGAGGACGTCGACGCGATCAGGGCGGCGCTCGGCGAGGACACGGTTTCCTGGTTCGGCCTGTCCTACGGCACGGAAATCGGCGCCATGTACGCCGCGAAGTATCCGCAGCGCGTGCGGGCGATGGTGCTCGACGGCGCGATGGACCACGCCCGTTCGTCGCGGCGCGCGATCGTCGACGAGGCCGCGGCCGTCGAGGACGCCTGGCACCAGTTCGCGACCTGGTGCGACAGTTCGCCGGAGTGCGCACTTCGCGGGCAAAACGTCCTCGCCTACTACGACGGGCTCATGGCGGACGGCGAGCGGGGCAAGGTGCCGTCGAAGCACCTCGGCCGTCCCGCGACCGCCGACGAACTGGCTTCGGGCGCTTACAACGGCCTCGTCGTCTCCAGCGCGTGGCCGGTGCTGTCGAAGGCGCTCGCCGACGCGCGGGCCGACGCCAGCAGGCTGACCACGGCTTCGCAGTTCACCAGGGAGGACTACCCGGCGTACATCGGCGTCGGGTGCCACGACATCCCGTCGCCGTTCGCCGGTCCGCGCGACCTGAAGGCGGCCGCGGACCAGGTGAAACGCGTCGCGCCGCATTCGTGGCGGTACTCGGAGTTCTGGACGATCACCACCGCGTGCACCGGCTGGCCGGTCCCGCCGAAGAACCCGCCGCATCCCGAGCACATCTCCGGGACCGCGCCGATCCTCGTCGTCGGCGGGCAGCACGACCCGGCGACCCCGCTGGTCTGGGCGAAGGGCCTGACGTCCCGCATCGACAACGGCACCCTGCTCACCTACGCCTCGCCGGGGCACTCGGGCACCTACAACTCCAGTTGCGCGCGTGCCGCCATCGCGAAGTACCTGGTGAGCGGCGTCACACCGGCGAAGGGCGCGATCTGCCCGCCGTGAGGGAACAACTCGCGCAGGTGGCTCGTTGGACTGGCAGAAAGGTTGAGCGACCCCGGCTCAAGTCCAGCTTGACGGCGGCGGCTCTCTCTCGATAGAACTTGAGCAGGCCCCGCTCAACGCGGGCGCACCTGTGCAGGTCGGAAACGTAGTACACCGCGGTTCAACCGCACTGATCAGGAGGAACATCATGGCGCGAGCGGTCGGCATCGACCTCGGCACGACCAACTCGGTCGTCGCCGTCCTGGAGGGCGGCGAGCCGGCGGTCATCGCCAACTCCGAAGGATCCCGCACCACCCCGTCCATCGTCGCGTTCGCCAAGAACGGCGAGGTGCTGACCGGGCAGCCCGCGAAGAACCAGGCGGTCACCAACGTCGACCGCACGATCCGGTCCGTCAAGCGCCACATCGGCACCGACTGGAAGACCGAGATCGACGACAAGTCCTACACGTCGCAGGAGATCAGCGCGCGGGTGCTGATGAAGCTCAAGCGCGACGCCGAGTCCTACCTCGGCGAGGAGATCACCGACGCGGTGATCACCGTCCCCGCCTACTTCGAGGACGCGCAGCGCCAGGCCACCAAGGAGGCCGGGCAGATCGCGGGCCTGAACGTGCTCCGCATCGTCAACGAGCCGACCGCGGCCGCGCTGGCCTACGGCCTGGACAAAGGCGAGAAGGAACAGACCATCCTGGTCTTCGACCTCGGTGGCGGCACGTTCGACGTCTCGCTGCTGGAGATCGGCGAGGGCGTCGTCGAGGTCCGCGCGACCTCCGGTGACAACCACCTCGGCGGTGACGACTGGGACGAGCGCATCGTCACCTGGCTGGTCGACAAGTTCAAGGCCTCCAACGGCATCGACCTGACCAAGGACAAGATGGCGCTGCAGCGCATCCGCGAGGCCGCGGAGAAGGCGAAGATCGAGCTGTCCAGCTCGAACAGCGCCAGCATCAACCTGCCGTACATCACCGTGGACGGCGACAAGAACCCGCTGTTCCTCGACGAGACGCTCTCGCGCGCCGAGTTCCAGAAGATCACCTCGGACCTGCTGGACCGCACCAAGTCGCCGTTCAACAACGTCATCCGCGACGCGGGTATCGCGGTCGGCGACATCGACCACGTGGTCCTCGTCGGCGGTTCGACCCGCATGCCCGCCGTCGCCGAGCTGGTCAAGGAGCTGACCGGCGGCCGCGAGCCGAACAAGGGCGTGAACCCGGACGAGGTCGTCGCGGTCGGCGCGGCACTGCAGGCCGGTGTGCTCAAGGGCGAGGTCAAGGACGTCCTGCTGCTCGACGTGACCCCGCTGTCGCTGGGCATCGAGACCAAGGGCGGCGTGTTCACCAAGCTCATCGAGCGGAACACCACGATCCCGACGAAGCGCTCGGAGATCTTCTCCACCGCGGACGACAACCAGCCGTCGGTGCAGATCCAGGTGTTCCAGGGTGAGCGCGAGATCGCCGCGCACAACAAGAAGCTCGGCATGTTCGAGCTGACCGGTCTCCCGCCCGCGCCGCGCGGCGTGCCGCAGATCGAGGTCACCTTCGACATCGACGCCAACGGCATCGTGCACGTCCTCGCGAAGGACCTCGGCACGAACAAGGAGCAGTCGATGACGATCACCGGCGGCTCCGCGCTGCCGAAGGACGACATCGAGCGGATGGTCAAGGACGCCGAGGCGCACGCCGAGGAGGACAAGACCCGCCGCGAGGAGGCGGAGACCCGCAACCAGGCGGAGACGCTGGTCTACCAGACCGAGAAGTTCGTCAAGGACAACGAGGACAAGCTCCCCGACGAGCTCAAGGGCAAGGTCAAGACCGCGATCGACGAGGCCAACGAGTCGCTCAAGGGCACCGACTCGGCGAAGATCCGCGAGTCCATCGAGAAGCTGAACACGGCTTCCCAGGAGCTCGGCACGGCGCTCTACGCCAACGCGAACGCCGCGCAGGAAGGCGCCGGTGACACCGCGTCCGCCGGTGCGGGTGCCGCCGGTGACACCGGTTCCGCCAAGGCCGACGACGTCGTGGACGCCGAGATCGTCGACGACGAGAAGGCCGACGACAAGTCCGGGGATGCGAAGAAGTGACTGGCAAGCACGACGAAAGCGCACAGCAGGCTCCGGAGGAGCCCGTGGTGGTCCGCGATCGCCGGAAGATCGACCTGGAGACGGGGCAGCTGCGCGAGCAGTCCGCCCCGGAACCGGTCGAGCCGGAAGGTGCCGCGGCCGAATCGGGTCCGTCGCTCGGAGAGTCCATTGTGGATGAAGCGGTGCCCGCGCAGACCGATCTCGAAAAGGAGCTGGCGGAGCGCACCGCCGATCTGCAGCGAGTGCAGGCGGAGTACGCGAACTACCGGCGCCGCGTCGAGCGGGACAAGGAAGCCGTCGCGGTCGCCGGCAAGGCGTCCGTGGTCGGCGACCTGCTCCCGCTGCTCGACGATCTCGAGCGGGCCGAGCAGCACGGCGACTACACCGGCGCGCTGAAGGCCGTCGGCGACAAGCTCGTCGCCGGTCTGCAGCGCGCGGGGCTCGCGTCGTTCGGTGCCGAGGGCGAGCCCTTCGACCCGAGCGTGCACGAGGCCGTCCAGCACAACACGTCGCCGGAGGTGGCAGGGCCGACCGTCACCGTGGTGATGCGGCGCGGCTACCAGCTCGGTGACCGGGTGCTGCGGGCCGCGCTGGTCGGGGTCACCGACCACGAGCCCGGCGCGGCGCCGGTCGACCCGCCGTCCGAGGGCGAACTGCCACTGGACGGGGTCGCCGAGGCGGCGAAGACCGAAGAGAACTCCGAACACTAGATACGACCAGGGAGGAGGCGCCCGATGAGCGCTCGGGAGTGGATCGGCAAGGACTTCTACCGTGAGCTGGGCGTCTCCTCCGACGCCACGGCGGACGAGATCAAGAAGTCGTACCGCAAGCTGGCCAAGGAGAACCACCCGGACGCGAACGCCGGGAACCCGCAGGCCGAGCAGAAGTTCAAGGCCGTGTCCGAGGCGTACGGCGTGCTGTCCGATCCGGGCAAGCGCAAGGAGTACGACGAGGCGCGCCAGATGTTCGGCGGCGGCGGGCCCGGCGGGTTCAACTTCCCCGGCGGCCAGGGTGGCGGCGGTTTCGACGTCGGCGACATCTTCGGCCAGGCAGGCGCGCAGGGCGGCGGTTTCGGCGGGCTCGGCGACATGCTGGGCAACCTGTTCGGCGGCCGTCGAGGCGCCGCGGGTGCCACGGCGAACCGCCCGCAGCGGGGCGCGGACGTGGAAACCGATGTCCGGATCGACTTCGTCGAGGCAGTGAAGGGCGCGACGCTGCCGTTGCGGCTGTCGAGCCCCGCCACGTGCGCTACCTGTGGCGGCAACGGTGCCAAACCGGGCACGAGCCCTCGGCTGTGCCCGACGTGCAGCGGCAGCGGGCTGGTCAGCCGGAGCCAGGGCGCGTTCGCGTTCTCCGAGCCGTGCCAGGACTGCCGAGGCCGCGGCAAGATCATCGACGACCCGTGCCCCGAATGCGCGGGCGAGGGCGTCAGCACCCGCACCAGGACGCTCACCGTGCGGATCCCGCCCGGTGTCGACGACAACCAGCGCATCCGGCTGGCCGGCCAGGGCGAACCGGGCCGCGGCGGCGCGCAGGCGGGCGACCTGTTCGTCCGCGTGCACGTGGCGCCGCACCCGCTGTTCGGGCGCAAGGAGCTCGACCTGACCATCACGGTCGGCGTGAGCTTCGCCGAGCTCACCCTCGGCGGCACGATCACGGTGCCCACGCTCGACTCGAAGGTTTCGGTGAAGGTTCCGCCCGGTACCGCCAGCGGCCGCGTGCTGCGGGTGCGGGGCAAGGGCATCACGAAGCGGGACGGCAAGCAGGGCGACCTGCTCGTCACCCTGCAGGTCGCCGTTCCGTCCACTGTGGACGAGAAGGCGAAGGCGGCGCTGGAGAGCTACGCGGAGGCCGTCAAGGATCAGGACCCACGTCCGGAGATCACTGAGCTGCTGCAAGGGCGGTGAGCACGATGGCGGTGTTCGGCATGCTCCCGGGCGGGGGGCTTCCAGGCGGTGCCGACGAGGACACCCCGGTCTTCGTCATCTCGGTGGCCGCGCAGCTCTCCGGGATGCACGCGCAGACGCTCCGCTCCTACGACCGGCAAGGGCTCGTCTCGCCCGGCCGGACCTCGGGCGGCGGGCGGCGCTACTCCATGCGGGACATCGCCGTCCTGCGCGAGGTGCAGCGGCTCTCCCAGGAGGAGGGCGTCAACCTCTCCGGTATCAAGCGCATCATCGAACTGGAGAACCAGGTCGACGCGCTGCGGATGCGGGTGCAGGAACTGACCGAAGAGCTGGCCTCGGCCTACGCCGCGGCCGAACAGGCGGCGGCGTCGATCCACGCGTCGTACCGCAAGGACCTGGTGCCGATGCGGCAGCAGACCTCACTCGTGGTCTGGAAACCGCGCCGCACCCGCTGACCCTTCCGGCCAGGCCCGCCGACGTCCGCACCCGGACCCGGCGGGCCCTTTTCGTGCGCGCGCCGAACCCGCTCGGTCCCGCCGAACCTGCCTGGCTGATCGAACGCACCTGGTCGCACCGGGCAAAACCTGCTCGCGCCAACCACAACTGGTTAAGAAGAATCCCCCACCCGTCCCGGGGGCGGCCCCAAGCCCAGCATACCGCCACCCCGTCCCGGAAAGGGGCGACTGACCGAGTTGTCCACAGGTGCCCCGGCTGTGGACAACTTAGTTGACAGCGCGCGGTTTTCCTGGACCGGATTCCCCGGAACAGAGCCCGGCGATTGTGCGGATTCCGTGGGACGCGTGGAGCCGGTCGGCATCCTGGCGCGGCCGGACGCGCTCCGCGCCACCGAGGTAGACGGCGTCGTGTGCTTCACCGGAATGCCGTCGAACGAGTGGCTTGTGGTCCGGACCTGAAGCTCAGCGCAGGTGTTCGGCGAAGAACGCGAGCACCCGCCGCCAAGCGTCCTCATTGGACTCGTGGTGGTACCCGAAACCGGTGGTGACGCGCAACAGGCGGTTCAGCGGGAGCTGGTTCGCGAAGCTGTGGCCCGCGTCCGGGTATTCCTTGACGTCGTGCGGAATCCCGCGCTCGGCGAGTGCCGACTCCAGTTTCGCCGCGGCACCCTTCAGGGTCACGTCCTTGCGGCCGAAGCTCGCCACCACCGGGCAGGCTTCGTCCAAAACGGACAGGTTCTTCGGGAGCTGGCCGTAGTACGGCGCGGACGCGTCGAACTCGCCGCTGGCGGCGACGAGCGCGAAACCGCCGCCAAGGCAGAACCCGACCACGCCGACCTTCCCGGTGCAGTCGTCCCGCTCGGCGAGTGCGCGGCGCGCCGCGTCGATGTCGTCGAAGGCGCGGCCCTTGGCGGCGAACAGGTCGCGGAAGACGCCCTTCAGGCAGCGCAACGCGCCGCCCCGCGAGTACATGTCGGGCGCGAGCACGAGATAGCCCGCGGTGGCGAACCGTTCGGCGATGGTCTTCGCGTCCTGGGTGAGCCCGGCCGCGTCGTGGATGAGCACCACCGCCGGATACGGGCCGGGGCCGGACACCTCCGGCAGTGGCTCGGCGAGGTACCCCTTGATGGATCCGTCGGCAACCGTGATCGCAGTCTCCATCCCGCGAGGCTACCCGCGAGTAATGAGAGTCTCCAGTGGCGAGCGGTCAGTCGATGGTGAACGGGTCGTAGCGGATTTGATCCAGCGCCGTTCCCGCGACGAGCATCCTGGACACGGTCGCCCTGATCATCGCGGGCGACCCGGACACCAGCACGTTGTGGTCGGGCCACGCGCCGTGCCGCGTGATCGCTTCGGCCAGCGTGCCGTGTTCGCAGCCGGTGAGGCCGGGGCCGTGCTCCACCACCGGGGTCACGGTGAGCCACGGGTTCGTCGACGCGAGCATGCGCAGGTTTTCCAGGTTGTAGAGGTCTTCGCGGGTGCGGTCGCCGTAGAACACCCGGACCCTCGGGTTCTCGCCCCACTGGGCCAGTTCGTCGAGCAGGGACTGGACGGTCGCGACCCCGGTGCCGCCCGCGACCATCAGGACGTCGCGGTCGCTTTCCCGGTCGACGCTCATCCGGCCGAGCGGCGGCCCGAACCGCCACACGTCGCCTTCCTGGGTGTGGCTGACGATCGCGCGCGAGACCCAGCCGCCCTCGACCGCGCGCACGTGGAACTCCATCGAGCCGTCTTCGCGCGGGGCGTTCGCGGGTGAGAGGTACCGCCACAACCGGGGCCGCTGCGGCACTTCGACGCTCATGTACTGGCCGGGGAGGAAGGGAAGCTGCCGCTCCGGCTGGAGCCGGACGAGCGCGAGGTCCCAGCTGAGCCTGCGGTGCTCGGCGACGGTGGCCGTCCAGGACGCCGGGTTCGTGTCGGCGGCGGCCGCCTCCTGCATGGACCTGGCGATGATCGTGAACGCCTCGGCCCAGGCGCGCTCCACTTCGGGCGTCCATTCCGGACCGAGGTGCTTCTTCAGCGAAGCGAGCAGCGCGGTGCCGACCGCCTCGTAGTGCTTGGGGATGACGCCGAACTTGCGGTGGTCCCTGCCGAGCTGGCGCAGGAACGGCACCAGGTCGTCCGGGCGGTCGACCATCTGGACCACGTGCACGAGCGCGCGCACGAGCCTGCCGCGCTGCACTTCCATGTTGATCGGGAAGAAGTCGCGCGTCGCGGGCGCGAGGGTGAACAACATGCCGTAGAAGAACTGCGAGATCTCCGGCAGGTACGGCTCCGCCTTCGCCCAGGCATCCCTGATCAGCCGCACCATGTGGGTGACGGCTGGCGGGGCCTCCCGGTGACTGGTCCGGGGGACGGGGCTGACGGCGTCGGCGGTCATCTCGGTGTCTGCTCGCAGGGATTTCGGTGGGCGGGGATCCTCCGTGGGGGATTATTCATGAACGGCCCGTCGTTACGAGTTCGTCGGCGGACACCGGCCACACCCCGCGATCAGTGGCCACTTCGGTCATGAATATTCCATCCTCTTGATCAAATGCGCGTCGCGGGGATGCCGGGCGGGCAGTCCGCAGAGTAACCGGCAGGCGGCCGAATCCCAGCAAGGTTGCGCCAGACGGGTGGTGTTGCCCGGCACTGGGGTGCGCTAGCTCACGCCAAGGATAGTTGTGCTAAGCAACTAGCTGATAGTAAACTTGTATGGCGCAAGCAATTGGCGCGAGCACCGCGAAGAAGAGGGAGGCCGGTCCACATGGGTGAGCAGCCGGAAACGCTCGAACGCCCCGCCGTGGGCACCGAAGCGGACCTGGGTGTCGAGCCGCGTGGCGGCCCCAGTGACAACGCCAGCATGGAGCTGATGCGCCAGCTCCGCGCCTCCGCGCAGCTCCAGCACGGCTGGATCGCGCAGGCGTGGAACGCCGAGCCGGGCATCCACCCCGCCGCGGGCATGCTGCTCGCGGAGCTGGCCCATCGCGGTGAGAGCCGCCCGTCCGAGCTGGCCAAGCGCCGCATGGTGGACCTGTCCGTGATCAGCAGGCAGATCTCCCAGCTCGCCGCCGCGGGCCTGATCGAACGGCGGCCCGCCCCCGAAGACGGGCGCGCGGCGCTGATCCGGGTCTCCGAACAGGGCGAGGCGCAGCTCGAACGCTGGCGCGGGCTGTACATCGCCTTCGTCAAACGCGCGCTCGGGAACTGGTCCGACGACGACGTCGACGCGCTGACCCGGCGACTGGAACTGATGAACGAAGACCTGCGCGACGCACTGGGTGGCTGTCCCGCGCAGGACGGAAAGAAGTGAGGGGGACCGTGAGCACACCAACCGTGACGAGCGCCGGCCCGGCGGAACCGATGACCCACCGGCAGATCATGAAGGCGTTCTCGGGCCTCTTGCTGGCCCTGCTCGTCGCCATGCTGTCGTCGACCATCGTGTCCAACGCGCTGCCGACGATCCTCGCCGATCTCCACGGCTCGCAGAGCCAGTACACCTGGGTGGTCACCGCCACCCTGCTGACCTCCACCGCGACCACGCCGCTGTGGGGCAAGCTGTCCGACCTGTTCAGCAAGAAGCTGCTGTACCAGCTCGCCATCGTGATCTTCACGCTCGGCTCCGCGCTCGGCGGCATCGCGCAGTCGATGCCGGAGCTGATCGCCTACCGCGCGCTGCAGGGCATCGGCCTCGGCGGGCTGCAGGCACTGATCCAGGTCGTGATCGCGGCGATGATCTCGCCGCGCGACCGCGGCCGCTACTCCGGCTACATCGGTGCCACCTTCGCCGTGGCGACCGTTTCCGGCCCGCTCGTCGGCGGGCTCATCGTGGACTCCCCGCTCGGCTGGCGCTGGTGCTTCTGGGTGTGCGTGCCGGTCGCCGTCGCCGCGTTCGTGGTGCTCGGCAGGACGCTGCACCTGCCCGTCCTCACGCGCAAGGTCAAGATCGACTGGCTCGGCGCGACCCTGCTCGTCGGCGGTGTCGCCCTGCTGCTGATCTGGGTTTCGCTGGCGGGCAAGAGCTTCGCGTGGGGCTCGTGGACAACGGTCGCCTACGTCGGTGGCGCGCTCGTTTCGCTCGGGCTCGCGGTGTTCGTCGAGTCGCGGGCCAGCGAGCCGGTGCTGCCGCTGCGCCTGTTCCGCAACCGCACGATCACGCTGTCCGTGCTCGGCACGCTCGCGGTCGGCACGGCGATGTTCGGCGGCTCGGTGTTCCTCGGGCAGTACTACCAGATCGCGCGCGGCTTCTCCCCGACGCACGCGGGCCTGATGACGATGCCGCTGGTGCTCGGCCTCTTCCTCTCGTCGACGGTTTCCGGGCAGGTCATCTCGCGCACCGGCCGCACGAAGCCGTTCATGGTGGCGGGAGCGGTGTTGCTGCTGGTCGGCCTCGGGCTGCTCAGCACCGTCGACCACGCCACGAACCTGACCCTGATGGGCTCGTACCTCGCGGTGATGGGCATCGGCATCGGGTTCCTCATGCAGAACCTGGTGCTGGTCGTGCAGAACACGGTGGCCATGCACGACATGGGCTCCGCGTCCTCGGTGGTCACGTTCTTCCGGACGCTCGGCGGCTCGGCCGGTGTTTCCGCGCTCGGCGCGGTGCTGTCCGCGCAGGTCGCGACGAACGTCAGCGCGGCGCTCGGCGGCAAGGGCGGCGGCGCGGGCGGTGGCTCGCTCGACCTCAAGGCGCTGCCGGAACCGGTCCGCGCCGTTGTGCGCACCGCCTACGGCGACGCCACCGGCAAGGTTTTCCTGATCGCCGCGTGCATCGCGGTTGTCACGCTGCTCGCGGTGGTACTCATGAGGGAGACGCCGCTGCGCGCGAGCCTCGACTTGCGCGAGGAGGCGGCGCCGGAGGAGGCCGAGACCGTGGAATTCCAGCCGATCCAGCAGGCGCACGCGCCAAGGCACGCCCGAACGGACGACCGGCCGCGCGCCTGGTTCGAACCGGAGCAGCAGCCGGTCTCCCCCGTGCACGGCGTGGTGCTCACCCCGGATGGCGCCCCGGTCGTCGGCGCCGCGGTGACGCTGACCGACGCCGCGGGCCACCAGGTCGCCCGCACCAGCACGAACGACGTCGGCGGTTACCGCCTCCCGGCACCGGGGAGCGGTCACCACATCCTCATCACCGCCGCGCCCGAGCACACGCCGGAAGCGGTGGCGCTCGACCTCGCGGGCAGGCCACTGCACCACGACGTCACCATGGCGCGCGCCGACTCACTCGTCAGCGTGCACTGAGCGGCTCGCTCAAAGCCCCCGGAGGCTGCGCCTCCGGGGGCTTCTCGCTGCCCGCCAGCAGCCGGGATGAAGAAAAACGAAGTTGAGCGGAACAGACTCAACTTTTCTGACGTTGTACTTGTCGATGGCCCATGGTGGAGGCTGTCACCAGGCATGCACAACACAGAGGTGAGGGATGGACGCTTTCAACCCGACGACGAAGACCCAGCAGGCGATCTCGTCGGCGGCGCAGGCGGCGACCGTCGCGGGGAACCCGGACGTCGCGCCGCCGCACCTGCTCGGTGCGCTGCTGGCCCAGGGCGACGGGATCGCCGGGCCGTTGCTGACCGCCGTCGGCGCCGACGTGGACCAGGTGCACAAGGAGCTGGAGCCGATCGCCCGCGCGCTCCCTTCGGCGACCGGTGCCACCGTGTCCACGCCCCAGTTCGACACGTTCGCGCTCAAGTCGCTGACCCACGCGCAGAAGCTCGCCACCGAACTCGGCGACGAGTACGTCTCGACCGAGCACCTGCTGGTGGGGCTCGCGTCCGAGGGCGGCCAGGTCGCCGACCTGCTCAAGCGGCACGGCGCGACCCCCGACGCGCTGCGCGACGCGTTCCAGAAGGTGCGCGGTTCCGCGCGGATCACCAGCCCCGATCCCGAAGGCACGTTCAAGGCGCTGGAGAAGTACGGCGTCGACCTGACCGCGCGCGCCCGCGCCGGCGAGCTCGACCCGGTGATCGGCCGCGACACCGAGATCCGCCGCGTCGTCCAGGTGCTTTCGCGGCGCACCAAGAACAACCCGGTGCTGATCGGCGAGCCCGGTGTCGGCAAGACCGCCATCGTGGAGGGCCTCGCGCAGCGGGTCGTCGCCGGTGACGTGCCGGAGTCGTTGCGCGGCAAGCGGGTCGTGTCGCTCGACCTCGGGTCGATGGTCGCGGGCGCGAAGTTCCGCGGCGAGTTCGAGGAGCGGCTCAAGGCCGTGCTCAAGGAGATCACCGACTCCGCGGGCGAGGTCATCACCTTCATCGACGAGCTGCACACCATCGTCGGCGCCGGCGCGACCGGTGAGGGCGCGATGGACGCGGGCAACATGATCAAGCCGATGCTCGCCCGCGGTGAGCTGCGCATGGTCGGCGCGACCACGCTCGACGAGTACCGCCAGCACATCGAGAAGGACGCCGCGCTGGAGCGGCGCTTCCAGCAGGTCGTGGTCGGCGAGCCGTCGGTCGAGGACACCATCGGCATCCTGCGCGGCCTCAAGGAGCGCTACGAGGTGCACCACGGTGTCCGGATCACCGACGCCGCGCTGGTCGCCGCCGCGACGCTGTCCGACCGCTACATCACCGCGCGCTTCCTGCCGGACAAGGCGATCGACCTCGTCGACGAGGCGGGTTCGCGGCTGCGGATGGAGATCGACTCGCGGCCGGTGGAGATCGACGAGGTGGAGCGGCGCGTCCGCCGCCTCGAGATCGAAGAGATGGCACTGTCCAAAGAGGACGACGCGGCGTCGCGGGAGCGTCTCGCCGCGCTGCGCGCCGAACTGGCGGAGCAGCGCGAGCAGCTCTCCGCGCTGACCACGCGCTGGCAGAACGAGAAGGGTTCGATCGAAAAGGTCCGCGACCTCAAGGAGCAGCTCGAACAGCTGCGCGGCGAGGCGGACCGCGCCGAGCGCGACGCCGATCTCGGCCGTGCCGCCGAACTCCGCTACGGCAAGATCCCGGCGCTGGAGAAGGACCTCGAAGCCGCCACCGCGGCCAGCGAGTCCGCCGCGAGCGCGCAGGTCATGCTGAAGGAGGAGGTCGGCAGCGACGACATCGCCGACGTGGTGAGCCTGTGGACCGGGATCCCGGCGGGCAGGCTGCTCGAAGGTGAGACCGGCAAGCTGCTCCGGATGGAGGACGAGCTGGGCAAGCGCGTCATCGGCCAGCCGGAGGCCGTCACCGTCGTGTCCGACGCGGTGCGCCGCACGCGCGCCGGTGTCGCCGACCCCGACCGGCCGACCGGGTCGTTCCTGTTCCTCGGCCCCACCGGTGTCGGCAAGACCGAGCTGGCGAAGGCGCTCGCCGAGTTCCTGTTCGACGACGAGCGCGCGATGCTCCGGATCGACATGAGCGAGTACTCGGAGAAGCACTCGGTGGCCAGGCTCGTCGGCGCGCCCCCGGGGTACGTCGGCTACGACCAGGGCGGGCAGCTCACCGAATCCGTGCGGCGCAGGCCGTACTCGGTGGTCCTGCTCGACGAGGTCGAGAAGGCGCACCCCGACGTGTTCGACGTGCTGCTGCAGGTGCTCGACGACGGCAGGCTCACCGACGGCCAGGGCCGCACGGTGGACTTCCGCAACACCATCCTGGTGCTGACGTCGAACCTCGGCTCGCAGGCGATCGCGGACGCCTCGCTCGACGAGCGGCAGCGGAAGGACGCGGTGCTTTCGGTGGTGCAGCGCCACTTCAAGCCCGAGTTCCTGAACCGGCTCGACGACCTGGTGGTGTTCCACGCGCTCGGCACCGAGCAGCTGACCTCGATCGTCGACATCCAGATCGACCGGCTCGCGAAGCGGCTCGCGTCGCGGCGGCTGACGCTGGACGTCACGGACGGGGCCCGCGAGTGGCTCGCGCTCAACGGCTTCGACCCGATCTACGGCGCGCGCCCGCTTCGGCGGCTCGTGCAGTCCGCGATCGGCGACAAGCTCGCGAAGCAGCTCCTCTCCGGCGAGATCAGGGACGGCGACACCGTCCGTGTCGACATTCCGGAGTTCGAAGCGGGCGATTCGCTGACCATCGAGCGCGCATAAGGGCGGTTTCCCCGAACGGGTTGCGGCGACACGGCCAGCTGATCTTGGTCGGCTGGCCGTGGGGGATACCCTGATGGTCGTGGGTATTCCGGCGTGGATCTGGTTCGTCATCGCCGCCATCGCACTGGTGGCAGGCCTCGGGCTGCTCGCGGCCGACCGGTCGAGAGAGGGCTCGCGCAACCGAGAGCGCGCGCGGTGGGCCGATCTGCGCGGCTGGCAGTTCGTCGAGGAGGACGAACGCCTGCCGCGCCAGTGGTCCGGCGGCGCCATCGGGTACTTCGGCGCGGAGGCCGCGGTCAACGTGGTCGCGGGCTCGACGTTCACCTCCGACGGCAGGCGCCCGGTGTTCGTGTTCGACATCGAGTCCGACGGCCAGATCCCGGCCGTGGTGGTCGCGGTGCGCTGCAACCGGGTGCACCCGGTGCTCGTGGAGCTGTGGCTCGCGAGCGTGCCGTTCCAGCGGGCCGAGATGCCGGAGCTGCTCGGCCCGGTCGGCCAGCGCTACGCCTTCGCCGACGACGCCGAGGGCGCCCGCGCGCTGATCACCCAGGAGCTGGTGGACGCCGCGGACTCGCTCGGCGGCGACGTCGGCGTCACCTGGCTCGAGAACGAATGGGTGCTCGCGAGCGCGGCCCCGAACGTCGGCCCGTCCCGCCTCGAACGCCTGCTGCGGGACCTCGGCGAGATCGCCGACATCGTCGACCCGTTCGACGACGAGTTCAGCGGCACCCCCGCCCCCGCCGCGGGCAAGCACTGGCAGCAGGCCCCCGCGGCCCCGGAGCACGGCGGCGGTGCCACCGAGTACCAGGCGCCCCCGCCCCCCGCCCACTGACCCGAAACGGCCCCGCCTTCGCGGCGGGGCCGTTTTCGTTCTTGCGCTTGTTCGCGGGATCCCGCGAGGAGTTGTCCACATCGGCCGCCGCCTGTGGACAACACGGCACTTCCGGGCCGATCCCACCCCATCCCCGGTAAACTGGGCTTGGGGCCGCCCCCGGGACGGGTGGGGGATTCTCTATCGGTAGCGGAGAAAGTCCAGCGCGGCGAACTCGGTGCTGGTCGCAGTCATTCCGGTTCTGCTCGCGAGAGCACCGTTCCGGAAGGATGTTCCTGTAGCGGTCGAGGCCGAGGTCCGCTGCGTATTCCCTGAAGGTGCCCTTCGGGGACCAAGCCCCTCCCCGCCCATCGCACCTGGAATCGACGCGCGCATCGTCCCCGAAGGTGCCCTTCGGGGACCCGCCTCACCGCGTCGTCCAGGGCACGAGCCGGGCAAAAAGAATGGCCCCGCCACAGCGGGGCCATTCCTGCCGAACGCCTAGTCCAGGTGCGGCGTGATCTTCAGGCCGTCGACGGAAACACCGCCGCCGACGAGTTTCTGGCCGAGCACCCCGATCCGGAGGTCGTTGTCGTGCTTGACCGACGCGTCGCGCGTCACCTCCGGCACTCCCGGCTTGCTGTCCTTTGTGGACTGGGAAACGCCTGCCGCGGTGTCGACCGTGGTCTTCGCGCCGCCGGAGACGGTCAGCACCTTGTCGATGCCGAGCGAGCCGCTGGTTTCGTCCGAGAAGTGGCCCTTGGTGAGCGACTTCGCCGTCGAGTCGACCTTGCCCGCCGGGCTGACCGTCGTGGCGCTGTGGTTGGCCGAGTCGAACGAGCCCTCCTGCGCCGTGGCGGCCGCGGCCGAGAGCGGGCCGAGCTTGCCGCCCACCGCGTGCGCCTGCTTCAGCTCGCCGGAGGCGTTGCCGCCGGTGACCACGGTCGCCGAGCCGTCGCGGTTCCGCTCGGCGTCGAGCACGCCGCTGAACGAGCCTCGCGCGCCCTGGTCGGAGGCCACCGTGCCGCCGGCGAGGTCGCCGAACGTGACGCCCTGCGAGGAACTGCGCGCGGCCTTCGCCTCGGCGCCTCCCTTGACGACGCCGTGCACGTGCCCGTCCTTGGAACCGGAGAGCCCGGCGTAGCGGTCGGCGCTGGCGCCGACGCTTTCGGCGTTGTTGCTGAACGCCGAGTTGCCGCCCTTGCTCACGGCGTGGGACATCGAGTTGTCCGCGACCACGTGGTGTCCCTCCTGGGTGGCGGTGTCGAGCGTGCCCGCCACGGGATCGAACTCGAACGCCTCGCCGCGGTCGTTCGTGACTTCGGCGTTCTGCTTGTTGCTGGTGAGCGCGGCGCCGTCGCCGAAACGGACGCCTTCGGTGTTACCGCGCGAGCCCGCGACGCCGGTCGAGCCGACCTCGGAGGCGGAGACCGCGCCGTTCCGCGAGACGTGCAGGTCCCGGTTGCCCTCCGCGGCGACGCGGCCCGCTTCCTCGGAGGTGTGCGCGATCCCGTAGTCGCCGTAGCCCACGGCGTACTTCTGCGATTCGCTGCCCGCGAGCAGCCCCTTCGCGTACGCGGTCGAATCAACGCCGGACAGCCCGGCCGTGGTGGTGTCGGCGGCGTCCACCGCGCCCTTCGCCGCCTGCGCCTGCTCGGCCGCGATCTTGGCGCCACCGAGGTCACCGGCGTAGGTGTCCTTGTTCATCGCGTCCACGAAACCCTTGACGAACGCGGTGTAGCCCGCGCCGTCAGGGGTCTGGATGGGCTGGACGCCCTTGTCGAGGCCGTGCTGGAACGAGTGCTCGTTGTGGTGGTCGATCGGCAGGTCGGGGCTGGTAGCCGCCCACCCGGTCGCCGGTCCGGCCAGCAGGAGCGCGAACGGCGCCGTACCCGCGGCTACCTTCGGCAGGTAGCTCATTCTCCGCTTGTTGTGCTTCCCCATAAGAAGGTCCTCACAGTCAGAGCTTGCATCGGACAAAGCTTGTCTCGGACAGCCCGTTCATCGGAGTGGTGATCTCGGTTACTCCGAATGGCGGCCCGAACGATACTGCCCGTCCTAGTACCCCGCATGGGTGGGACTTAACCGACCACTTTGGGTTAACGCCAATGAGTCAGTATTCCCAGTTCGGCTGACCTCTTCTGTACTCACAGCAATCATTGACGCGTCGGTAACGTGGTCGCCATGCCCACCGCCCTCATCACCGGCGCCACCGCCGGAATCGGTGCCGAGTTCGCCCGCCGCCTCGCCGCCGAGGGACACGACCTCGTGCTCGTCGCACGGGACAAGACCCGTCTCGAAGCACTGGCCGCCGAACTCGCCGAACGTCACGGCATCGCCGCTACCCCGCTTCCGGCCGACCTGAGCACCGCGGACGGCCGTCTCGCCGTCGAGGACAAGCTCGCCGCCGAGCAGGTCGACCTGCTCGTCAACAACGCGGGCTTCGGGCTCAACGGCGACTTCTGGACCGTTCCGCCCGACGAACTGCAGGGCCAGCTCGACGTCAACGTGACCGCCGTGCTGAGGCTGACCAGGGCCGCCCTGCCCGGCATGATCGAGCGCGGCCGCGGCGACGTGATCAACGTGTCGAGCGTCGCCGGGTTCATGTCCGGCCACGAGGCGACCTACACCGCGAGCAAGAACTGGGTGGTGTCGTTCTCCGAGGGCATCGCCGGTTCGACGCGCGGCACCGGCGTCCGCGTGCTCGCGCTCTGCCCCGGCTTCACCCACACCGAGTTCCACGAGCGGCTCGGGATGAAGAAGATCGGCCCGAAGTTCCTCTGGCTCGACGCGGGCTCGGTGGTCCGCGAGGGGCTCGCGGACCTCCGCCGCGGCAAGGTGGTGTCCGTGCCCAGCCCCCAGTACAAGGCGATCGTCGCCTTCCTCGGCCTCGTCCCCCGGTCGCTGATGCGCGCGGTCGGGAACAGGGTCGCGGCACGCGACCGGATCAACGGACGCGTGTGACAAACTCACGCCGTGCGGAAACCGGATCACGCGGCGAAGATCGAACTGGCCAGGCTCGTCACCGAACTGGCCGTGGTGCACGGGAAGGTCGTGCTTTCCTCCGGTAAGGAGGCCGGTTACTACGTCGACCTCCGGCGGGCGACCCTGCACCACGCGGCGGCCCCGCTGATCGGGCAGCTGCTGCGCGAGCTCACCGCGGACTGGGACTACGTCGCGGCGGGCGGGCTGACCCTCGGCGCCGACCCGGTGGCCACCGCGATGCTGCACTCCGCGGCGGCCGACGGGATGGTGCTCGACGCGTTCGTGGTGCGCAAGAACGCCAAGGAGCACGGCATGCAGCGCCGGATCGAAGGCGTCGAGGTGCGCGGTCAGCGCGTGCTCGCGGTGGAGGACACCTCGACCACCGGCGGCAGCGTGCTCGCCGCGGTCGAAGCCCTGCACGAGGCAGGCGCCACCGTGGTGGGCGTCGCGACCGTCGTCGACAGGGACACCGGTGCCCGCGAAGCGATCGAAAGCGCCGGGCTCGAATACCGGTACCTGCTCAACCTCGAAGACCTCGGCCTGAACTGACCCCGAGCCGGGCGGGCGGCCCGAGCGGCCACCCGCCCCGCCGGTCACTTCTTGAAGGCGCCCTTGACCTTGTCCGCGGCACCGGAGACGGCGTCCTTCACGTTCTCCACGGCGTCCGCGACCCCGGCCTTCGCCTGGTCCGCCTTGCCCTCGCCCTGGAGCTGGTCGTCGCCGGTGACCTTGCCCGCGGCCTCCTTCGCCTTGCCGCCGAGATCGTCGGCCTTGTTGCCGAAAGACATGCTGGCTCCCTTCGCTGGTGACGGCACCGGGCCCGGGCCGTCCTCGCCCCGCTCGACACCGCGGCGCGCCGGATCCTCACGCCAGGGCGCGGGTGACGACGCTCACCCATAATTCGACCGTGACGTTTCGGGCTCCGGAGTGTCCAAGGGGTCATGGGAGGTGCCGTGAGCACGACGACCAGCGCGGGGGAACACCCGCCTGCCCCGCTCGACGACGAGACGCTCGTCGCCAGAGCGCGCCAGGGCGACGTCCGCGCGTACGAGCAGCTCGTGCTGCGCTACCAGGGCCCGATGTTCCGGCTCGCCTCCCGCATGCTGGCCAGCAGATCGGACGCGGAGGACGTGGTGCAGGAGGTCTTCCTCACCGCGTGGCGCAGGCTCGGCCAGCTGCAGGAGGACGCGGCGTTCGTCGGCTGGCTCTACCGGGCCACCACGAACCGGTGCCTCAACCACATCCGTGCGCGGCGCCCGGTCGCCGAGGCGGACTACGAGACCACCGAGTCACCGAGGGCGGAGACGAGACCGGAGCACGCGGTCCAGGTCAGCGCGCAGCTGGAGGCACTCGAAAAGGCGTTGCAGCAGCTCACCGCCGAGCAACGGGCGTGCTGGCTGCTCCGCGAGGCACACGGCCGGTCCTACGACGAGATCGGCCGGATAGTGGGGACGAACAGCACGGCGGTGCGCGGACGCATCGCGCGGGCGCGTGCCCAGCTGGCAGAGGTGATGCGGCCATGGCGGTGAACTACGAGCTCCCCTGCGAGCGCGATCTGGAACAGGTGTGGGAACGGCTCGACGAGGTCGGCGCCGGGCGCGCCGACGAGCACGAGCTGAGCTGCCCGCACTGCCGCACGGCGCGGGAGAGCCTGCAGGCGCTGCGCGCGGCGACCGACGAGCTGGTGGCCGAGGCCGACCAGCCCTCCCCCGACCTGGTCGGCAAGATCATGTCGGCGGTGCGGGCGGAGGTGCGGCGCGGGCACATGATGCGGCTGCCGAGCCCCGAGCCGGGCGTGGTCGAGGTGAGCGAGCAGGCGGTCGCGGTGGTGCTGCGGTTCGCCGCGGACGCGGTCACCGGGATCAGGGCCCGCCGCTGCCGGGTCCGCACGGTCGGCATCGGCGACGGCGGCGAAGCGATCGTGGAAGTGGACCTCACCCTTGCGGTGAGTCTGCGGAACGTTACCGGCAGTGAGGCGTTGACTGAGGTGAGGGAGCGGGTCAGCGCCGCCGCGGCGGCACGGGTCGGCCTGCGTCTCGAGCGCTTGAACCTGATCGTGGACGACGTGTACGAGGCGGATGGGTGATGACAGCAACGGAGCCGGTGGCGGAGTACGTCATCAGCGACACCGTGGTGTCCAGCGTGGCCGCGCGCGCGGCGATCGCGACGCCGGGCGTGGTGCGGCTCGAACCGGGACTGGTCGGGCTCGTCACCGCGTGGGGGCGCGCGGCGCGCCAGCGCTGGGAAGGCCTGACCCCGGCGCCCGCGGACGGCGTCACCGCGAAGATCGTCGACGGGCAGGCCGAGGTGAAGGTGGACCTGGTGACTTCGTCGATCGATCAGGCCGCGGCGGTCGGCCAGGCGGTGCAGCGCGCCGTCTCCCGCGAGGTGGCCGCGCAGACCGGGCTCGCCGTCTCGGCGGTGACGGTGTCTATTTTGGACATCGAGCCGGGGACGCGGTGATGGCGAAGACCGATCTGGTCGCGGAACTGCTCGACGCGCTCGCCAAGGTCGACGGCCTGCGCCCGGCGACCCCGCTGGCGCCGCCGAACCAGACCTGGATGTGGTGGGACTGGCAGTCCCTCGCCGTCGATCTCGACGACGAAGTGGTGCGGATCCGTTTCGTGGCAACGAAACTGCCACTTCCCCCGTTGCTGCGCGCCGCCGAGGGCGCGGTGCGCCCGATCCTGCGCGGCACCGCGTGGGAGACGGCCGCGCTCACGCTCGTCGTCGCCGACATCGACGGTGAAGCGTTCACACCGATGCGTGATCGGGACCACACGATCGGGTCGTGACGTTCTCCGAAGTGCTGTGTCTACAGGGTATCGGGGTAGTAAACGAGCCCCGGCCCAAGACAGCTCCGGTCCAAGACACAGCAACCAGAGGGAGAACCGTTCATGAGCACCTCGACCGCGGAGAAGAGCACCACCGTTTCCAAGCCCGGCAACACCACCGAGGTGAGCGCGCTGGTGACGAAGCAGGGCGCGACCACCATCGCGGACACGGTGGTGCAGAAGATCGCCGGCCTCGCCGCCCGTGAGGTGAGCGGCGTCTACGACCTCGGCGGCGGCGCGGCGCGTGCGTTCAGCGCGCTGCGCGAGCGCATCCCCGGCGCCAGCGCGAGCGCGGGGCAGGGCGTGTCGGTCGAGGTCGGCGAGAAGCAGGCCGCGATCGACCTTCAGCTCCTGGTGGAGTACGGCGTTTCCATCGCCGACCTCGCGCGCTCGGTGCGCAAGAACGTGATCACCGCGATCGAGCAGATGACCGGGCTCGAGGTCGTCGAGGTCAACATCAACGTCAACGACGTGCACATCCCCGGTGACGAGGACGAGCCCCAGAACGACCGGGTCCAGTGAGCCAGGCGGCCGCCGCGCACCCGCGCGGCGGCCCGGTTCCTTCGGAGAAGGAGATCGTCATGAACGGCACGCTCTACGGGCTCATCGTCGGGCTCGCGCTCGGTTTCGCGGCCGCGTTCGGCGGGTTCCCGGCCTTCGTCATCGTCCTCGTGCTCGGCGCGCTCGGCCTGCTCGCCGGCCGGTGGCTCGACGGCAAGCTGGACCTCTCCGCGCTCGTCGGCGCGGGACGGGACCGGGGGTAGCCCGATGTCGCTCGCAGTCGAAGCGCCCGCCGCGAGGCATCGCGCCGAGGACGTCGAAGAGCAGACGGTCGACGTCGAAAAGGACGACGGCGCCGAACGGGGGCGCACCACCCTCGAACCGCGCACCGTCAAAAAGATCGCCGCGCACGCGGTCGCCGAGGTTCCCGGTGTCGGAGACGGTGCGAAGGTCGACGCCGCGATCGACCGCGAATCGGCCACGCTGACCGTCTCGCTCGAGGTGCGCTACCCGGAGTCGGTCGCGCGCACCACCGAGGCCGCGCGGGCGCACCTGATGGCGCGGACCGCCGCGCTCACCGGGCTCACCGTGCCGAAGGTGGACATCGTGGTGACCGCGCTGCGGTCCGAGGAGACCGGGAAGCGGAGGGTGCAGTGATCCGGCGCCCGCGCCGCAGCCTGCCCGCCGCGCTGGTCGCGCTCGTCGTGCTGGCCGCCTGCGTCTTCGTCGCCGTTTCGGGTGTCCAGTACCTGCTCGGCGGCCGGCCGTGGCTGACCTTCGACACCGCGCTGGACACCGTGCACGGGATGACCTGGGACGGCGTGCCGGTGCTCGTCGCCGGGGGCGTGGCCGCGGTCGTCGGGCTCGTGCTGCTGCTCGCGGCGGTACTGCCGGGCAAGCCGATCGTGCTGCCGCTCGCGCCGTCCGGTCGCGACGAGACCTCCGGGGCGACGCGGCGCAGCGTGCACGGCGAACTGCGCCAGACCGCGGCTTCGGTCGACGGCGTTTCGTCGGCGAAGGTGAAGCTGCGGGCCAGGAAGCTGACCGCGCGCGTGCGGACGGGCCGGACGGTGACCGAGGGGCTCACCGGCGCGGTTTCCTCCGCGCTCGAAACACGGCTCGACCAGATCGCGCCCGCGAAGCGCCCCCGCGTCCGGGTTCGCGTGAAGAAGACGAGGAGCAGCTGATGGCGAATCTGAACCGGCCCGCGCGGGTGAACCGCGCGCTGCTGGCCGTGCTCGGCCTCGTGCTGCTGGCCGCGGGCGCGTTCGCACTGGTGACCCATTTCGGGGCGCTGCGGGTGCTGGACCCGTCCTCGCCGGTGGTCCCGTCCCTGTCCGCGCCGCCGACCTGGGCGTACTACGCGGCGATCGCGGTGGCGGTCGTGCTCGGGCTGCTGTGCCTCCGGCTGCTCGCCGCGCAGGCGTTCCGCCGCCCGAGGCCGGGCACCTGGCGCTTCGAGAGCGAACCCGAACGCGGCGGGACCCGGCTGAACGGGTCCGTCGCCACCGAGCCCCTGGCCGGGGAGATCACCGCCTACCAAGGCGTCCGCTCGGTCAACGCCACCCTCGCCGGCCGCCGGGAGGACCCGACGCTCTACCTCACCGTCGGCACCGAACAGGGCGCCGACCTCGGCGAACTGCGCGAGCGCATCGACGAGGACGCGGTGCCGAGGCTGCGGCGCGCGCTCGACCTCGACGCGCTCCCCGTCGTGCTCGAATTCCGCCTCACTACCAAGACGGGCGCCCGCGCGCTGTAGGGCTGATACCCGTGTTCGCTCGGGGGAAAACCCTGATGCGCACGCCCTGACCCGGTTGTAGCGTCGTTGACGTGGAGAAACCGGAGAAGCCGGGTACACCACCCGAGCGACCAGGGCACCAGCCGCCGTCCCCCCGCCGGTCGCGGGGAGACGGCGAGCCGGAGGACTATCCCCGCGAATCGCCCACGCCCTATCCGGGGCACGGGCCGCAGGAGCTTTCCCCGGAGGACCCACCGCCCGATGGTGGTCTCTAGATCACTTTGTCGACCGGTTCTCAGCCGTCGAGGAGTACGGTCGGACGTGAAGTGACTGTGAAAAGGGGGATGTGCGCATGTACCGGTTTCTCGCCGACCTGACCGTCCTCGTGCACATCCTCGCGCTGGTCTACATCGGCTTCGGGGGCTTCCTCGCGTGGCGCTGGCCGAAGGCCATCTTCGTGCACGTTTCTTTCGCGGTGTGGGGCGTCGCCGTGAATACTTTTCCCATTCCCTGCCCGCTGACCGCGCTGGAGAACTTCTTCCGCCACCAGCAGGGCCTCACCGATCTTCCCGGCGGGTTCAACGCCTACTACCTCTACGACACCGTGTTCCCGAGGGCGTGGCTGCCGCTGATCGCGGTCATCGCGTTCGGCGTGGTCGTGATCTCCTACATCGGCGCGTACCAGCGCTGGCGCCGCGTCCAGCACGGTGACCAGGTGCCGGGCCACCCCATCGGCCTCGGCTAGGGAACAATCACCCCGGTGTGGGTGGTCTGTTCGTACGCGTGGGAGAACCGGATGGCTCGGCGGTGACCGGGCCGAGCGAGTGGGGCGCGCGCGAGGAGGTCGGCGTCGGCCCGTGGGACGGCCCGTGGCCGGACGACCCGCGGTACGACCCCGAGCTGCTGGAAAACGGCGACCGCCGCAACGTGGTCGACCCGTACCGCTACTGGCGCCGCGAGGCCATCGTGTCCGATGTGGACACCCGTCGGCACCCGTTCCACGTGGCGATCGAGAACTTCCAGCACGATCACAACATCGGCACCGTGGTGCGCACCGCGAACGCGTTCGCGGCGGCGGCCGTGCACATCGTCGGCCGCCGCCGGTGGAACCGCCGCGGCGCCATGGTCACCGACCGGTACCAGCACCTCGAACACCACGAGGACGTGACCGGCCTGCTCGCCCACGCCGCGGCACGGAACCTCGCGGTGGTCGGCGTCGACAACACACCGGGCGCGAGTCCACTCGAAACGGTCGAACTGCCCCGCGACTGCGTGCTCCTGTTCGGACAGGAGGGACCGGGGCTTTCCGGTGCCGCACAGGAAGTCGCCTCGGTGGTGGTGTCGATCGCGCAGTTCGGCACGACCCGCTCGATCAACGCGGGTGTCGCGGCGGGCATCGTGATGCACACCTGGGTCCGCCAGCACGCCGATCTCGGCGATGCGTGGTGACTTTCCCGGGCGGGTAAGCGCCTAGGCGGGGGTGACCTCCACCGGAATCCCATTGAGGACCGCGGTGCCGGACAACGCGTCGAGCCGGGTTTCGTCGGTCAGCAGGTTCGTGTTGACCCCGGCGTGCGCGGCGGCGACCCTGGTCCGCGTGCCGTCGCCGCCGTGGCCCCAGCCGTGCGGGATGCTGACCACGCCGGGCCGGATCTTCTCGGTCACCTCGACCGGCACGGCGATCTTCCCCGCGGCCGATCCCACGTTCGCGAGCCCGCCGTCGGTGAGGCCCAGGCGCCGAGCGTCGTCGGGGTGCACCTGGACGGTGCAGGTGTTGGAGCCGCGCACGAGCGGTTCGAGGTTGTGCATCCAGGAGTTGTTGGAGCTGAGGTGCCGCCTGCCGATCAGCACGAGCGGGCTCGGCGTGGCACCGAGCTCGGCCGCCAGCCTCGGCACGTCCGAGGTGATCGGCTCCGGGGCGAGTTCGATGCGGCCGCTGGCCGTGTTGAGCACGCCGGGCACGCGCGGGCGCAACGGTCCGAGGTCGACGCCGTGCGGCGCCGCTTCGAGATCGGCCAGTGCCAGGTCGTACGGGCCGCCGCGCAGCATCAGGTCGATCAGCCGCGCGGGCCCGGTGCGGTCACCGGCGAGCGCACTGTCCACTCCGGACCGCCGCGCCACTTCGGCGGCCACGAAATCGTCCATCGCGGATAGTTCGGCGGCGGGCTGCCCGGTGACGATCGCGGTCAGCCGCAGCATGGTTTCCCACTCCTGCGGCAGTGCGGTGCCGAGCGCGGCCGGGGTCCAGTTCGCCACGTTCCGCACCGCGAGCTGGTAGAACGTGACGTCGTAGTGCGGGCGTTCCAGCGGGCTCGGGCCGGGCAGGATGACGTCGGCGTGCCGCGTGGTCTCGTTCAGGTACACGTCGAGGGAGAGCTGGAAGTCGAGCCGCCCCAGCGCTTCCGCGAGCCGCTCGCCGTTCGGGGCGCTCAGCGCGGGGTTGCCGCTCACCGTGACGAGCGCGCGGACCCTGCCGTCGCCGGGGGTCAGGATCTCGTCGGCGAGCGTGGCCACCGGTACTTCGCCGAACACCTCCGGCAGGCCGCGCACCCTGGTCCGCCACCGGCCCGCGGTGAACGGGCGGCGCTTGCCGTGCGCGCTGTTCGCCTGCCCGGCCGCGGCCAGCGGGAACAGCACCCCGCCCGGCCGGTCGAGGTTGCCGGTGAGCACGTTCAGCACGTCCACCAGCCAGCTCGCGACCGTGCCGAACGACTGCGTCGTGGTGCCGATGCGCCCGTACACGGCGGCGCGCTCGGCGTCGGCGAGGTCCAGTGCCATCCGGCGGATCTCGGCGGCCTCGATCCCGGTGTGCCCCGCGACGGCGTCCGGGGTGAACGGGCGGGCGAGTTCGCGGACCTCGCCGAGCCCGTTCACGTGCTCCGCGAGGTGCCCCGGCGCGACGCGGTTCTCCGCGAACAGGACGTTGACCAGTGCGAACAGCAGCAGCGCGTCGGTGCCGGGCCGGATCCAGTGGTGCTCGTCGGCGAGTTCGGCGGTGCGCGTGCGCTTCGGGTCGACGACCACGATCCGGCCGCCCCGCGCCTGGATCGCCCTGAGCCTGCCGCGGGTGTCCGGCGCGGTCATCAGGCTGCCGTTGGACACCAGCGGGTTGGCGCCGAGCAGCAGCAGGTGGCCGGTGCGGTCGAGATCGGGCACCGGGATGGAGAGCGGGTCGCCGAAGAGGTAGCCGCAGGAAAGGTGCTTCGGGAGCTGGTCGACCGAGCCCGCCGTGTAGAAGTTCTTGGTGCCGAGCGCCTTGTAGAACACGCGGCCGTACAGCGCGAGCGCGGTGTTGTGCACGCCGGGGTTGCCCGCGTAGACGGCGACCGCGTCGCGGCCGTGCTCGTCGAGGATCGGGCGCAGCCTCGCGTCGATCTCGGCGAACGCCTCGTCCCAGCCGACCTCGACGAACTCGCCTTCGCGCTTGACCAGCGGCGTGCGCAGCCTGTCCCGGTCGTGGTGCAGCGCGCCGAGCGACGCGCCCTTCGGGCACACGTACCCCTTCGAGAACACGTCGTCGGCGTCGCCGCGGACGCCTTTCACCGCCGGTCCGTCGAAGGTGACTTCGAGGCCGCAGCACGCCTCGCACAACGGGCAGGTGACGTTCGCGGTGGTCATAGTGCCCGAACATACCGAGCGGTATGTCGCGGGGCAAGGGAAGATGGCGGGATGAGGGCGGAACGCGCGGCGGCGGCCGAACGGGCGATCACGGTGCGGCACCTGCGGCCGGTGTGGGGGCTGCCCGGCACGGTGCTCGGGCGCAGCGGCTGGCCGCCCGATCCCGGCCAGCGGCTGCACTGGCACTGGAACTACTGGTGGCAGTCGCATCTGCTGGAGGCGCTCGCGGACGCGCAGCACCGCGCGCCGACGGCGGCGCGCGCCGGGCTCATCGCGCGGTTCGCGCGCTCGGTCCGGCTGCGGAACTTCGGTAGCTGGGTGAACGAGTACTACGACGACATCGCGTGGCTCGGGATCGCGCTGCAGCGGGTGGGCGGCGACCCCGGCGCGCTCGACGCGATCGCGAACCGGCTCCGGTCGGGGTGGACGCCGGACGCCGGTGGCGGGATCTGGTGGCGTCGCGGGGATCGGTTCAAGAACGCGCCCGCGAACGGCCCCGCCGCGATCTTCCACGCCCGCGCCGGGGACACCGAGCACGCGCGCGGCCTGCTGGACTGGATGACCGAACGGCTCGTCGACCCGGACACCGGGCTCGTCCGGGACGGATACCGGGTGGACACCGGTGAGATCGTGCCGCACATTTACACCTACTGCCAAGGGGTTTACCTCGGTGCCTGTGTCGAATTGTCCGAAGTGGACTCGGCGAAGCGGGTGATCAGGGCGGTGTCCGGGCACTGCGCGCCGGACGGGGTGATCCGGGGGCAGGGCGGCGGGGACGGCGGGCTCTTCGCCGGAATTCTGGCGCGCTACCTGGCGTTCGCGGCGCGGAAGCTGCCACCGTGCGAGGAATCCGATACCGCGGCGGGAATCGTGCTGTCTTCGGCGGACGCGTGCTGGGATTCCGCGGCCGATGCGCGGGGCGGGCCGTTGTTTGGTCCGGAATGGACAGAACGGGTTTCCGCCGTGCCCGCGAAAGGTGCTGTGGCGCGGGATCTCTCGGTTCAGGTCGGCGCGTGGATTCTGCTGGAGGCCGCCGCCACGCTCGGTTAGCCCCGCCGGGTTCCGGGTTCTCGTGCGGGTAAGCCCCGGAGAAGCGTGCCGAGGAACAGCTCGTAGCGCGGGGCGTGCTCGCCGAGGTCGAGCGGGTTCTCCTGGGACGCGAGCCAGCTCACGACCGAGGTGATGAAGATGTACCAGCTCTGCTCGGCCAGGCCGGGGTGGACGCCCGCGTTGGTGAAGGCGGTGACGACCTCGGTGCGGAGCCGCCCGAACGACCCGGAGTGGCGGTGCGGCCTGGCGGTGCGGGTGGCGTAGCCGGGCACCGCGAGGAACTGGTCGTGCATGGCCCAGGCGAGGCGCGCGAGCCAGGGCCGCCAGTGGCGTTGGGGCGGGCCGTCGGCGGGCAGGATGCGCTCCACCATGACCTCGCTGACCAGGTCGAACAGCTCGTCGCGGTTCTTGACCCAGCGGTAGAGGGCGCCGTGGCTGACCTCGAGGCGGGCGGCGAGTTCGCGCATGGTCACCGTGTCGAGGTTCCCCGCCGACAGCGCGGCGTCGACGATCCGCTCGCGGTTGATCTGCGCGGGGCGTCCGGGGCGGGCTGTCGTGACGTCGGCCATGACCGGGACTCTAGTTTGTGACCAGTGGTCACTAATAGGCGTACACTTCGGCTGTGGCCGATCTTTCGAGGTGAGGAGGAACGGTGGAGGGCACGGTTGCCGCCGGTTTCGAGCCGGTACGGGACGAGTTCGCCGCGATCGCCCTTGGGGAGGGCGGTGACTTCGCCGCGCAGGTAGTGGCCTACCGGCACGGCGAGCGGATCGTGGATCTGTGGACGGGTCCGGAGATCACCGGCGATTCGCTGCTCGGCGCGTTCTCCGCGAGCAAGGGCGCCGCGCACCTGGTCGTCGCGCTGCTGGTGCAGGACGGCGTGCTCGACCTGGACCAGAGGGTCAGCCACTACTGGCCGGAGTTCGCGGTGGAAGGCAAGCGGGACATCACTTTGCGCGAGGTGCTGGCGCACCGCGCGGGCCTGGTCGGCGCGGACACGGGATTCGCGCTCGACGAACTCGCCGACGACCGGATCGTCGCCGACCGGCTCGGCGGGCAGCGCCCGTACTGGCGGCCCGGCACCGCGTTCGGCTACCACGCGCTGGTCGTCGCGGCGCTCAGCGGCGAGGTGGTGCGCCGCGCCACCGGGCGGACCAGCCAGCAGCACTTCGCCGAGCGGGTGCGCGATCCGTACACAGTGGACTTCTACTTGGGACTCCCGGCGGACCGGGAATCCCGTTACCTGAGCGCACAACCGATGCTGATGACCCCGGAGCGGGCGGTCGCGCCCGATACCGGTCCGAACAGTATCCCCGGTATCGCGTTCAACCGGAACCACCCGCGGAACCCGGAACTGTGGCGGCTCCCGAACTTCCGGGTGATCAGGGCGGGCGGTCCCGCTTCGCTGGGCGGCGTTGCCTCGGCGCGCGGCATGGCCAGGATGTACGCGGCCGCGACCAGTTCGGTGGACGGCATGCCTCCGCTGCTGAAACCGGACACCGCCGCCGCGTTCGCGCAGATCCAGTCGCTCGGCTACGACCTGGTAACCCGTGAGCACAAGACGTTCGGAGTCGGCTTCCACGCCACGTCCGAGGTGTACCCGGTGCTGGGGCAGGGTGCGTTCGGCCACAGCGGCGCGGGTGGGCAGCAGGCGTTCGCCGATCCGCGCAACGGTGTCGCCTACGGCTACAGCAGGCGGCGGTTCCCTTGTCCCAGCGGGCCCGCGCCGGAGAACGACCGGCTGATCCGCGCGCTTTACGCGTCTCTCGTGCGGTCCCGGTAGTCCTGGCCCCACTGTTCGAGCATCCCGGTGATCGTGCGCAGGCTTTCGCCGATTTCGGTCACCGAGTACTCGACCTTCGGTGGCACCTGCGGGTACACGGTGCGCAGCACCAGGCCGTCGGCCTCCAGTTCGCGCAACTGCCTGGTCAGCATCCGTGGCGTGATGCCGTCCAGCGCCCGGTCCAGCTCGCCGAACCGCATGGTGCCGTCCAGGAGGTGCCGCAGGATGACCAGTTTCCACTTGCCGCCGATGACCTCCAGCGCGGCCTCGACCGTGCACTCGTCGGCCAGGTCGTCGATCCGGGGCATGGCGCCTCCTCACTATCCTTCTTGATAGTACTGGCTGAAAAAGACCGTACTTGTCGTGCTGGCTGGTACGGGACACGCTCTGGTCATGACTTCGATCGAGCGCGTGACGCACGACCCGGACTGGTACGAGCCCTACCGCATTTCCCTGGCCATCAAGGCGAACGGCCTGGTCTTCGTCTCCGGCCAGGCCGGGATCGACGAGCAGGGCCGGACCGTCGGCGGTTTTGAAGCCCAGGCGCGCCAGGCGTTCCGCAATCTGCGGACGGTGCTCGGGGGCAGCCTCGACACCGTGGTGAAGGTGACCATCATGGTGACCGACATGAGCCATCTCGATCAGATCGTCCGGCTGCGCGAGGAGTACTTCACGCCGCCTTATCCGGCTGACACGCTGGTTCAGGTCGCGGGGCTGGCGCAGTCTGACTGGCTCATCGAGATCGACGCTATCGCGGTGGATCGGTGATCGTTGATCCGGAATCGCCGGTGCCGTTGTGGCAGGCTGGCGATCTTTCGGCACCCGATGGTGTGATGGAATGTGCTTCGCGGGGCGGTGGAATCGCGGGGTGTGTATCGAAGAGGAAGTTTCCAGGTGGCCGCACTCATCTGACGGCGACAGTCCACAGTGGACCGGAGGTCAGCAGCCGCAGGAGGCGCGGTGCCGGAATTCCGGGGCCAGCCGCACGGTTTCCGGGCGTCGTTCGGGGGTGGTGAGCCTGCGCAGCAGGAGGTGCACGGCGGCGCGGCCGATTTCGGCGACCGGTGGGGCCATCACGGTGAGGGCGGGGTCGACGGTGCGGGCCCACGCGGGGTCGCCGTAGGCGGCCAGTGCCACGTGGTCGCCGATCCGCAGGCCGCGGCGGTGCAGTTCGTAGTGCACGCCGACCAGCATCGCTTCGTTCGCCACCACCAGTGCGGAGAGCGCGGGGTGGTCGTCAAGGAGCTTGCCCGCGGCGGCGGCGCCACCGCTCGCGTCGCCTCGGCCGTTCGCCACCAGGTCCGGGTTCCAGCGCAGGCCCGTCCTGCCGAGGCCGAGCCGGTAGCCGAGCGCGCGCTCGTCGCCGGCCACGCGGCCGGGGAGGTCCGCGACGAAACCGATGCGCCGGTGCCCGCGGGTGCCGAGGTGGCGGACGAGCGCCGAGATCGCCTGGATGTTCTCCGCGCCGGACTGGTCCACGTCGTTGCGGTTCGCCACGTGGTCCACCAGCACGGTCGGGATGCCCAGCCGCACCAAGCCGGTCACCACCGAGTCGTCACCGGCCGCGGGTGACAACAGCACGCCGTCGACGTTCTGCTCGCGCAGCGACCGGACGACCTCGGCCTCGGTGGCCACGCTGTCGCCGGTGTCCGCGAGCGTGATCGCGCAGCCCGCGTCGGCCGCCGCGTCCTCGATCGCGTGCACCACGCGCGTGACGTGCGGGTTCGACGGATCGTGCAACGCCATCGCCACCCCGAACCGGTGGGTGACAGGTGTGTCCCAAAGAGGGAGTTCCGGACTGACCGCGGTCATGATTTCTGGCCCCTACTCGCTTGCGAGTGACCGTAACCCCGTTTCGGGTGTCATCCGGTCGGGAAGGGCCAGAGTCGCCGCAGAATCAGGCGTGTGGGTGAACGAGTGCGCAACCGCAGGATTCTCGGTGACGCAGCGTAGGCGGAAGGCGGACGGTTTCCGGGCGGCGGTCGGGATCGGCGATCCTGGCGAGCAGCATCCGCACGGCCTGCCGTCCGATCGCCTCGACCGGCTGCGCCATCGTGGTGAGCGGCGGGTCGACCAGTTCGGCCCACTCCACGTCGTCGTAGACGACCACCGGCAGGTCCGTGCCGATCCGGATACCGCGGCGGCGGGCCTCCTTCAGCACGCCGACCATCATGCTGTCGTTGCCGACCACCAAGGCCGTCGGCGGTTCGAGCCGCGCGAGGAGCTTGCGGAACGCCTCGGTCCCGCCCTCGGCCGACGAGTGTCCACATTCGACCAGATCGGGGTTCCAGGTGAGCCCGCCGCGGCCGAGCCCGAGCCGGTAGCCGAGGATGCGCTCGTCGCTCGTGGTCAGGCCCGCCGCGCCGCTGATCAGGCCGATCCGCCGGTGCCCGAGCGAGGCGAGGTGCTCGGTCAGCGCCGAGGTGGCCTGGATGTTCTCGCTGCCGACCTGGTCGACGTCGCCGCGCGTGGCGAGCCGGTCGACGAGCACGGTCGGCACGCCGAGGGAGACCAGTTCGCTGATCACCGCGCCGTCGCCGGAGGACGGGGTCAGCAGGATCCCGTCGACGCGGCGCGAGCGCAGCGCCCGCACGGTGTCGCGTTCGGTGCCGACGGTGTCGTGGGTGTCCGCGAGCAGCACCGTGTACCCGGCGCTCGCCGCCTCCCGCTCGATCGCGCGCATCACCGCCGCGAAGTACGGGTTGGCGAGCAGCGAGATCGCCACCCCGAGCGATCTCGTGCCGCCGGTGACCAGGGAACGGGCGATCGCGTCGCCGGTGTAGCCGGTCGTTTCGATCGCCTTCAGCACGGCGATCTTCGTTTCCTCCGCCACCGCGCGGGTCCCGTTCACCACGTGTGAGACGGTGGTGATCGACACCCCCGCGAGTTCCGCGATGTCGCGCTGGGTCGGCCGGGTCGACCTCGACGGCGGCATGCTCACCTCTTTCAACTCGCAAGCGTTTGCGCAAACGCTTGCGAGTGAGCATAGGCGGCTCTACGTTCTGCGGCATCGAACGGGAGGTACCCACCCATGAGACAGCGTGGTCTCACCGCACGCGCGACGGCACTGGCCGTCACCGTGCTGGTCACCGCCGGAGCCTGCACGGTGCAGCGGCACTGGGGCGGCGGGTCGAACGCCGGAAGCGGCGGCAAGGCCAAGGTCGGCCTGGTCACCAAGACCGACACCAACCCCTACTTCGTCGAACTCCGCAACTCCGCCGGTGCCGCGGCGAAGGCGCAGGGCGCGGACTTCAGCGCGCTCGCCGGCCAGTTCGACGGTGACAACGACGGCCAGGTTCGCGCCATCGAGAACCTCATGCAGCAGGGCGCGACCACCATCCTCATCACGCCGAGCTCGTCGACCGGCGTGCTCGACGCGATCAAGCGCGCCCGCGAATCGGGTGTGCTCGTGATCGCGCTGGACACCGCGACCGAACCGGCCGAGGCCGTCGACGCCACCTTCGCCACGGACAACTTCGAGGCGGGCCGCCAGCAGGGCGCCTACGTCAAGGCCGCGCTCGCGGGCACGGCCCCGAAGTTCTTCATGGTCGACGGCACCGCGGGCAGCACGGTCGACACCCAGCGGCACGGCGGGTTCCTCAAGGGCATGGGCCTGACCGACGCCGCGCCGGAGATCAAGGGCAAGACGCCCGCGAACGGCGACCAGAGCCTCGCCCAGCAGGGCACCGAGAACCTGTTGCAGCGCACCGCGGACATCAATTCGCTGTACACCATGAACGAGCCGATGGGCCGGGGCGCGGCCGCCGCGCTGCGGGCGCGCGGGCTGACCGGGCAGGTCGTCGTCGGCTCGATCGACGGCGGCTGCGAGGGCGTGCGGAACGTCAAGAGCGGCGAGCTCGCCGCGACCGTCATGCAGTTTCCGAAGAAGATGGCCGAGCAGGGGGTGACCGCGGCCGTGGAGTACGCGAAGACCGGGAAGAAGCCGCAGGGGTTCGTCGACACCGGATCGGTCGTGATCACCGACAAGCCGGTGCCCGGCCTGCCGAGCCAGAACAGCGCGTGGGGCCTGCGGAACTGCTGGGGTGGTCAGTGATGACGGCGGCGACCGCGGCTCAGTCGGCTCAGTCGGCGCAGTCCGGGGAACGCGCGACGCTCGGCGAGTTCTTCCTGCGCGCGCCCGCCGTCGGGCCCGCGCTCGCGCTCGTCGTGGCGGTCGCGGTGTTCTCCATCGCCACCGACACGTTCCTCAACCTCGACAACCTGTCGCTCGTGGTGCAGCAGTCCCTCGTGGTCGGCACGCTCGCGCTCGGGCAGACGCTGATCATCCTGACCGCGGGCATCGACCTGTCGAACGCGGCCGCGATGGTGCTCGGCACGCTGCTGATGGCGAAGCTGCTCGCCGGCGGCGTCACCGGGATCTTCGCGCTGCTGCTGGGAATCATCGCGACCGCGCTGCTGTCCACTGTGACCGGTGCGCTCGTCACGCGGATCAAGCTGCCGCCGTTCATCGTCACGCTCGGGATGCTGACCATGCTCACCGCGACCGCGAAGCTCGTCGCGGGCGGGCAGGGGGTGCGGATCGACGACGGCCTGCTCACCTGGCTCGGCACCCGCCGTTACCTCTTCGGCGGCATCCCGGTGACCTACGGGATGACGCTGGCGCTGCTGATGTTCGTCGGCATGTGGTACGCGCTGACGAAAACCGCGTGGGGCAAGCACGTCTACGCGGTGGGCAACGCGCCGGAATCGGCGCGGCTGTCCGGGATCAAGGTGAACCGCACGGTGCTTTCGGTGTACGTGGTGGCGGGCGTGATCTTCGGGATCGCCGCGTGGCAGGCGCTCGGCCGCGTGCCCAACGCCGACCCGAACGCCTACCAGCTCGGCAACCTCGACTCGATCACCGCGGTGGTGCTCGGGGGCACCAGCCTGTTCGGCGGCCGCGGATCGGTGCTCGGCACGATGCTCGGCGCGCTCGTCGTCGCCGTGCTGCGGTCGGGGCTGACCCAGCTCGGCGTGGACGCGCTGTACCAGGACGTGGCGACCGGCGCGCTGGTGATCGCCGCGGTGGTCGTGGACCGGCTCGCGAGGAGGCAGCGCTGATGACCGAGCAGCAGGAAACCCTTTCCGCGCGCGGGTTGGTGAAGCGGTACGGCCGGGTGACCGCGATCGACGGCGCCGACTTCGACCTCTACCCCGGCGAAGTGCTCGCCGTGGTCGGTGACAACGGGGCGGGCAAGTCGAGCCTCATCAAGGCGCTTTCCGGTGCCGTGGTGCCGGATGCCGGTGAGATCAAAGTGGACGGCCGGACCGTCCACTTCAGAACCCCGATCGACGCGCGCCGCTACGGCATCGAGACGGTGTACCAGGACCTCGCGCTGGCGCCGGCGCAGGACATCGCGTCGAACATGTTCCTCGGCAGGGAAAAGCGCCGCGGTGGCCTGTTCGGACTGTTCCGCGCGCTCGACACGGCGACCATGCGCACCGAGGCGCAGCGCGTGCTCGACGAGCTGGGCATTCAGGTCAAGTCCATCACGCAGCCGGTGGAAACGCTCTCCGGCGGGCAGCGGCAGGGCGTCGCGGTGGCGCGCGCGGCGGCGTTCGGCACCAAGGCCGTGATCATGGACGAGCCGACCGCCGCGCTCGGGGTCGCCGAGTCCGGCAAGGTGCTCGCGCTGATCGACCGCATCCGCGAGCGCGGCCTGCCGGTCGTGCTGATCAGCCACAACATGCCGCACGTGTTCGACATCGCCGACCGCATCCACGTGCACCGGCTCGGCAAGCGGGTGGGCGTCGTGTCGCCGAAGACGCACAGCATGAACCAGGTCGTCGGGCTGATCACCGGCGCGCTGCGCATCGGTGAGGACGGTGCGGTGGAAGAGGTGGCGGCCGCGGTGCGCGCGGGGCTGAAATGACCGTACTCCTCGCCGGTCTGTCCACTGTGGACGTCGTGCAGCGCGTCGACGGGTTCCCGGCGCCGGGTGAGAAGGTGCAGTCGGGCTCGGTCGACGTCGCCGCCGGTGGCCCCGCGGCGAACGCGGCGGTGACCGTGGCGGCGCTCGGCGGGCGCGCGGTCCTGCACACCGTGCTCGGCGCCCACCCGCTGGCCGGGCTCGCCCGCGCGGACCTGGAGTCCTGTGGTGTGACCGTTGTCGACGCCGCGCCCGGCCACCCGGACCCGCCCGCGTTGAGCAACGTCGTGGTCAGGGAAGGCGATGGCGAGCGGACCGTGGTGTCGCGCAACGCCGCCGAGACCGGCCCGATCGGGTCGCTCCCGGTGCCGCCGGAGGACACGCGGGTGGTGCTCGTCGACGGGCACCACCCCGAGCTGGCGATGAACGCGGCGCGCTGGGCACGGGCGCGCGGTGTCCCGGTGGTGCTCGACGCGGGGAGCTGGAAGCCGGTGCTCGACGAGCTGCTGCCGCTGGTCGACATCGCCGCCTGCTCGGCGCACTTCCGCGTGCCGGAACCGGATCTGCACGCGCGTGGGGTGCCGGCGGTGGTCGTCACCGCGGGTCCCGAGCCCGTTCGATGGTCCACAAAGGACGGATCGGGCGAGGTCGCGGTTCCTCGGGTGGCCGCAAGGGATACGCTCGGCGCGGGCGATGTGTGGCATGGTGCGCTTGCGTTCGGCGTGAGACTGCTCGGGCTGCCCGAGCTGATCGGGTTCGCCAACGAGGTGGCCGCCGAACGCGTGCGCCACGCCGGGCCGAGGAGCTGGCTGGCCGCGGTCAGCGACAAGGGAAGGGGAATCGGATGACGTCGTTCGACGAGCTGCTCGGCAGGGCGGAAGCCCTGGCGTCGGCGGGAACGCGGAAGCTGCTCGGCATCGTGGGCGCGCCCGCGTCCGGCAAGACCACGCTCGCCTGGGGCATCGCCGAGAAGCTGGGCACGCGCGCCGCCGTGGTCGGGATGGACGGGTTCCACCTCGCGCAGGTGGAGCTGAACCGGCTCGGCCGCGCCGAGCGCAAGGGCGCGCCGGACACCTTCGACGGCGCCGGGTACGTGCACCTGTTGCGGCGCCTGAAAGCCGCCGAGGAAACCGTGTACGCGCCGGAGTTCCGCCGCGAGATCGAGGAGCCGATCGCGGGCGCCGTCCCGGTGTCACCGGACGTGCCGCTGGTGATCACCGAGGGCAACTACCTGCTCGTCGACGAAGATCCGTGGAGCGGTGCGCGGGCGCTGCTCGACGAGGTGTGGTTCCTCGCGCCCGACGAGCCGGAGCGCATCCAGCGCCTGGTCACCCGGCACCGCCGTTACGGCCGCTCGCTCGTCGAGGCGCAGCAGCGCGCGCTCGGCTCGGACCAGCGCAACGCCGACATCATCGCGACCACCGCGGCCCGCGCGGATCTGGTGCTGGAAAACATGCCGCTGGTGAACTTCGAGATCTAGGATCGCCGGTATGACGGGGGTGCTGATCGTGACCGGCGGAAGCCGGGGCATCGGCGCCGAGGTGTGCGCGCTCGCCGCACAGCACGGCTACGACGTGGTGGTGAACTACGCCGGCGACGAGCAGGCCGCCGCGACCGTGGTGAAACGCGTCGAAGAAGCGGGCCGCAAGGCGGTCGCGGTGCGCGGCGACGTGGCGGTCGAAGCGGACGTCTGCGCGCTGTTCGACGCGGCCGCCGGGCTGGGCACGCTCACCGCGCTGGTGAACAACGCCGGGATCACCGGCAACACGCCGGGCAGGCTCGACGCCCAGCGCGTCGAAACGGTGCGGCGCGTGCTGGACGTCAACGTGACCGGCGTGTTCCTGTGCGCGCGGGAAGCGGTGCGCCGCATGTCGACGCGCTACGGCGGCGAGGGCGGCGTGATCGTCAACGTGTCCTCGACGGCCGCGCGGACGGGTTCCGCCGGCGAATGGGTGCACTACGCGGCGAGCAAGGCCGCCGTCGAGACGATGACCTTCGGGCTCGCGCAGGAGGTCGCGGCGGAGGACGTCCGGGTCAACGCGGTGGCGCCGGGCATGGTCGAAACCGGCCTGCACGCGGCGGCGGGCCTGCCGGACCGGCTCGGCCGGCTCGCGCCGACCATCCCGATGGGCCGCGCGGGGCGTCCCGAGGAGATCGCCGAGGCCGTGCTGTGGCTGTTGTCCCCAGCCTCTTCGTACGCGACCGGCGCTGTCCTGCCGGTCGGCGGTGGCCGCTGAGGAGTTGTCCACAGATCTGCGGGTTGTGCACAATGCCTGTGGATAACCCGGGTGGATGCGGCGGGCGGCTATTTGTGGACGTTTTTGTTCTCCGATTGGCGGGGAAACGAGTGGGTAACTCTTCGCTGTGAAGGCGGTCCAACCCGGATCTTGCGCGTCTCAAGAGTCGTTCAAGCGTGGGGACCGGCGAACCGGGCCGACGCTCCTCAGACAGCCCCACAAGGGTGGGAAGGACGGCATGTCCAAGCTCACGAGTGTGCATCACCTGGCGCTCACCGTCACCGACGTCGACCGCAGCGTGCCCTGGTACGAGCGGGTGCTCGGCCTGGTGGAGTTCGCGCGGCGCGAAGATGCGGAGACCGGGTTGCGCAAGGTGGTGCTGAGATCGCCGGGTGAAGAGTTCTCGGTCGCGCTGGTGCAGCACCCGTACGCCGACCGGCGGCCGTTCGACGAGCGGGTCACCGGCCTCGACCACGTCGCCTTCAAGGTTTCGTCGCAGGCCGACCTGCGACAGTGGGAAGAGCGCCTGGCCGAGTACGGCGTGACCTACACGCCGGCGAAACCGTCGCGGACGCTGCCGGGCTCGCTCGTGGTGGTGCTGCGCGACCCCGACGGCATCCAGCTCGAGATCTGGGCCGATCCCGAACCCTGAGCCGCCCCGAACGCGAGTGCGGCAGGAATTGCGGCACTGCTTTCGTCGTGCGCCAGCGCTTACGTTTCCGCCCGGTAGGGGCGTCGAAATCGTCGCGGAAGGCACTTTCCCCGCCTGCGCCGCAAACTACGCACGCGGTTCGAAACCGAAACGCGCCTCGTGGTCTGGGGCCAGGTGAGTACGCGGGCTGGGGTCGCCGCTGCCGGGTCCCCGAAGGCGTCCTTGAGGGAATCTGACGCCACAAATCCTCCCCTCGCGGGGCTCGCCGCTTGGGTCGCTTCGCTGCCGCATGCCGCATGCCGCATGCCGCGAAGGGCACCTTCGCGGCGTCAGATTCCCCCAAGGCGTCCTTCAGAGCATGCGCGAGCGAAGGCGACGGGGCGCTAACGGACGAGCTTAGGCGCGAGGGGGCGATTTGGGGCGCTCTGTTCCCCGAAGGCGCCCTTCAGGGACGGCGGCACTCGGGTGAAGTGCGCGAGGGGAAGATTTGCGGCGTCTGGTTCCCCGAAGGTCACCTTCGGGGCATCAGCGGCGCCATGCTCCGCGCTGTGACGGCCGAGAATGCGGCGTTGGGTGCCCTGAAGGCGTCCTTGAGGGAATGTGATGCCGCGAAGGGCACCTTCAGGGCGCTCTATGCCCCGAAGGTCACCTTCGCGGCATAGGAGGGCGGAGCAGGAACTGCACGAGGGGGAGATTTGTGCGTCTCATGCTTCGAAGGCGTCCTCCGGGGCATGCGCGCAAGGGGCCGAAGAGAAGGTCAGGTGTGGGCGGATTCGATGTCGTCGACGGGCTTCCGCATTTCCTGGCGGTACCGCCACACGCCGTAGGCCGTGCCCAGTACGAAGAACGCGATGCTCAGCCACAGCACGACCGTCTTCACCCACGGGATCTGGTCCAGCAGGCCCGCGCCGTAGTAGCCGAGCAGCACCAGCGTCGGCACCCACAGCACGCCGCCGACCGTGGTCGCCAGCAGGAACCGCCGCTGGTCCATCCGCGCGGTGCCCGCGATCAGCGGCGCCAGCGTGCGGATCCACGGGATCCACCTCGCGGCGACGATCGCGAAGAAGCCCTTGCGGTCGAGGAAGGAGCGCGCGCGGTCGAGGTTGTGGCGGTTCAGCACCTTGCCGCCGCGGCGGGCGATGAACTTGGTGCCGGTGCGCTTCCCGATCACGTAGCCGATGTGGTTGCCGATCACGGCGACGAGCAGCGCGGCGACCGAAAGCAGCCACGCGTGCCACGGCGCGTCCTGCTGCGCGAGCACCACCCCGGCGGCGAACAGCAGCGAGTCGCCGGGCAGGAACAGGCCGACGATCAGCGCGCATTCGACGAACACGAAGCTCAGCACGATGACCCAGACCAGTGTCGGCCCGGCGGTATCGAGCCAGCTCACGCCGAAGCCGGCGGATTCGGCATACACCCCGTTCACAGCCATGAGCCTACGTGTCCGTCGTTGCCGGCATGTGCCCGAATCGAATTTCCGGCGTGTCCGTTATGTGAAGAAGGGGGCGTTACCGCGGCTGACCCGCGGCAACGCCCCCTTGCCAAGATCATCAGAACTCCGGCAGGGACTCACCCTGGAGCGCCTGGATGTCCAGTTCGATCTTCACGTTGGTGCCGATCGCGGCGACCCCAGCCCGCACCATCGCGTTGTAGTTGATCGCGAAGTCGTTCCGGTGCAGCTGGGTCTCCGCGTGGAACGCGGCGCGCACCCCGCCCCACGGGTCGGGGCCGTACCCGCCGTAGGTCAGGTCGAGATCGACCTCGCGGATCTGCCCGTGCAGCGCCAGCTCGCCCGACAGCGTCCACGAGTCGGCGCCGCGCTGGCGCATCCCGGTGCTGGTGAACGAGATCAGCGGGTACGCCTCCACGTCGAGGAACTCCGGCGAGCGCAGGTGGTCGTCCCGCATCTTGATGCCGGTGTCGATGCCCGCCGTCTTGATCTCGGCGTGCACGCTCGACTGCTCGGCGGGCCTGCCGATGGTGATCCGCCCGGACACCTCGCTGAACCGCGCCTTGATGCTCGCGATCCCGAGGTGCCGCGCGGTCGCGACCACCGACGAGTGCATCGGGTCGATCACCCACGGCCCGGCCGGCGGGAGCTCGACGGCCCCCGCCACCGGCGCCAGGATGATCTCCCCGAGCGAGGCCGAACCGTCCGAGGCGACCTGCGCGGTCCGCGCGACCGGGGTGAACCCGGCCGCGGTGAGCACCGCGGTGTAGACCCCGGGCGCGAGCGGCTCGGTCATTGCCGTGCCCCTCGCGTCCGCGGCCACCCTGGCCACCTGGCGGCCGGACAGGTCCGTCACGGTGAGCACCGCGTGCTCGACGGCCCAGCCCTCGGTGGTGCGGAGATCCGCGCGGAGCCCCGTCACCGGTGGTCCGCCGCGAACTCGTCGATCGTCTGGTCGTAGCCGAGCCGGACGTCGTGCGTGGACTCGCCGCCGCCGGCGAGGTTCACCTGGCTCGTCGCGGGCGGGTAGCCGCTCGCGACGACCGTGTACTCGCCCGCGGGCAGGTCGCTGACCAGGTAGCGGCCCTCGCCGTCGGTCCGCGCCACGGCGGCGACGTTGCCCTCGGCGTCGAGCACCGTGATCCGCGCGTCCGGCACGATCCGGTCGCCGTCGGTCCGCGCCGTCCCGGCCAGCAGCACCGCGCCGGTCAGCTCGACGTCGTGGCGGAGCTGCCCGCTGTCCGGCACCGCGAGCGTCACCGCGACCGGGCGGAAGTTCTCCGCGCTGGCCACCAGCGTGTAGTTGCCCGCGCCGACGCCGTGGAAGGTGTAGACGCCATCGGCCTGCGTGATGAACGCGCCGGTGACCTCGCCACGCTCGTCGGTCAGCGTCACGGTCGCGGCGCCGAGCGGGGTCGCCTGGCCCGCGACCCGCACCAGCCCGGTGACTTCGCCGGACCCGGTCAGCGTCAGGTCCAGCTTCGCGGGCGCGCCCGCGTTCACCACGACGCTCGACGCCTGCGGCTGGTGCCCGGGGGCGGACACGATCAGCACGTAGGTGCCGGGGCCGGGCGTGCCGACCGAGTAGCTGCCGCCACCGCCGCCGGTCGCCCTGCCGACCTGGCGGCCGCGCTGGTCGATCAGGGTCAGCGCCGCGCCGGCGACGGACGAGCCGTCCTGCCGCCGGACGTGCCCCGCGATCGTCTGTGCGCCGTTCGAGGCCACCGAGCCGTTCACGCTCACTCCTGCCGCCGAATTGGTGATGGGTGCCGCCGCCGGGTAGGCGCCGTGGCCGTTCTCGCTGATGCGGGAGTGCTTGCCCGCACCGACCAGTTCCGGCTCGCGGTCCCGCCCGTCGAGTGCCGCGTCGGCATCCGCCCACGCGTCGAACTCGGTGGTGGTCTCGGCGCCGGTGGCCGCCGCGGTCACCGCCGGTTCGTCCTCTTCGAGCAGCGCCTCGCCGCCTTCCAGCGTCGCGGCGGCGGCCGAGGGGCCACCCGCGAGCGGGATCTCCTTCATGAACAGCAGCACGATGAACGCCAGCACCGCGACGCCGCCCGCGACGTAGAACACCGTCGAGATCGAGTCGGTGAACCCGATCAGCACCGGGGTCTTGATGGCCTCGGGCAGGCTCGCGATCCCGCTGGTGTTGGACTGCAGGTCGCCGACCGCGCCGCCCATCCCCGGCGGGGTGTTGCCACCGAAGGCCTTCGTGATGTTGCCGGGCAGCACGTTGAACAGGATCGTCAGGAACACCGCGACACCCGCGGTACCACCGATCTGCCGGAAGAACGTGGCCGACGCGGTCGACACGCCCATGTCCCGGCGCGGGCCCGCGTTCTGCACCGCGATGATCAGCGTCTGCATGCAGTTGCCGAGGCCGAAGCCGATGATGAACGCGGCCAGCAACGGGTGCCACAGGCCGCTGTCGTACTCGACCTGCGCGAAGAAGAACGCGCCGATCGCGATCAGCAGCGTGCCGATCACCGGGAAGATCTTGTACCGCCCGGTGCGGCTGGTGAGCTGGCCGGACAGCACCGACGCGCCCATGATGCCGAGCATCAGCGGCAGCATCAGCAGGCCCGATTCCGTCGGCGTGTAGCCCTGCACCACCTGCATGTACTGCGGGATCATCATGATCGCGCCGAACATCGCGACACCGACGATGAAGCCACCGATGATGGCGACGGTGAACGTCGAGTTCTTGAACAGCCGCATCGGGATGAGCGCGGCGTCCTTCATCAGCTTTTCGATCACGATGAACAGCACGATGCCGACCGCGCCGATCACGTAGCAGACGATCGCCGAAGTCGAGCCCCAGCCCCACTTCTGGCCCTGCTCGGCGACGACCAGGAACGGCACCACGCCGACGGCGAGCGCGAGCCCGCCCCACCAGTCGATCTTGTGGTCGTGCCGTTCGTGCGGCACGTTCAGCACCTTCGCCACCACGAACAGCGCGACGATGCCGATCGGCACGTTGATCAGGAACACCCAGCGCCAGCCGGCGATGTCGTAGCCGAAGAAGCTGCCCAGCTTGTCGAACCCGGCGAAGAAGCCGCCGAGCACCGGCCCGAGCACGGTGGAAATACCGAACACGGCGAGGAAGAAGCCCTGGTAGCGGGCGCGCTCACGCGGCGGCACGATGTCGCCGAGGATCGTCATCGCCAGCGACATCAGGCCACCGGCGCCGAGGCCCTGCACCGCGCGGAACGCGGCGAGCTCGTACATCGAGGTGGCGAACGTCGACGCGATCGAACCGGCGAGGAAGATCGTGATCGCGGCCAGGTAGAACGGCTTGCGCCCGTAGATGTCCGACAGCTTGCCGTAGATCGGCGTGACGATCGTCGAGGTGATCAGGTAGGCGGTGGTGATCCACGCCTGCAGGTCGAACCCGTTGAGATCGTTGGCGATCTTGACGATCGAGGTGCCCACGATCGTCTGGTCGAGCGCGGCGAGGAACATCCCCGACATCAGGCCGATCAGGATCGTCACGATCTGCCGGTGCGACAGCCGTGGTCCTTCCCCCTCGGCCGACAACTCGGCGGCAGGTGGCCGCTGAGCGGGTTTTTCGGTGGTGCGGGTCATGCGGTTAAGCCCCCTTGGCTTGCACCGGCGAGTGGTCGTCGGCGATCTGTGGAGAGTGCTCCTCGATACCGGTGTTCAGGCGGTCGAGAAGCGTGTTCAAGGTGTGGCGGTCTTCTTCTGGCCACTCGGCCAGCACGCCGGCCAGCCACAGGTTGCGCTGCTTGCGGTTCTCTTCGAACACGCGCTCGCCCTCCGCGGTGGCGGCGAGCAGGCAGGCACGGCCGTCCTCGGGATCGGCCTGGCGCTCGACCAGTCCGTGCTGCACGAGGGAGCTGCTCTGCCGGGAGATCGTGGAGATCTCGGAATGCAGGCCCTCGGCGAGCTTGCTCGTCCGCTGCGGGCCGTCGTGGATCAGGCTGAACAGGATCGCGTAGGCCGCGCGCTCGATGCCGTCCGGACCCTGCTTGGCGACCTGCGATTTCGCCTTGTGGAGTAGGCGCACGAACCGGACGAGCTGGTAGCCGAGCTCGTCGGCCAGGTCCAGTTCGGCCTGCGGGGTCGCCCCGTTACGGGTGGAAGCCATCGCTTTGGGTCTTTCCTGTGGTTTGTCATATTTGGCGGCTGCAACTAGTTGCCTTCAGCAAGGATGCGCCCCGATGCGATGGTTGCACAAGTCAAATAACTCCTCTGTGTCACAAACCACGTTAGTTGATACACGCAACCTTATTTTTCGGGCCGGTACGTCCGGTTTGCCGGGCGAAGGGGTGAGTGCGCCCGGCGACGGAATGTGACCGCCGTCTCCGTGGTTGCACCCGGCATGGCGAACGACGAAGCCCTGTCCGCGCTGCTCGGCAGCCGGAACCTCGGCGTGCTGGCCACCTTGAAGCGTGACGGCAGGCCGCAGCTTTCCAATGTCACCCACTTCTACGACGCGGAGAACCGCCGGATCCTGGTATCGCTGACCGACGGCAGGGCGAAGACGAAGAACCTGCGCCGCGATCCGCGCGCGAGCTACCACGTGACCAGCGAGGACGGCTGGTCGTACGTGGTCGCGGAGGGCGACGCCGAGCTGTCCGCCGTCGCGGCCGATCCGCACGACGCCGCCGTCGAGGAGCTGATCGACCTCTACCGCAAGGTGCAGGGCGAGCACCCGGACTGGGACGACTACCGGCGCGCCATGGTCGAGGACCGGCGCCTGGTCCTCCGGCTCCCGGTCACCCGCGTCTACGGGATGGCCCGCTGACGACGTTTAGCCCGCTAAACGCACTCAGGCGCCGAGGCGGGCGAGTACTTCTTCGACGTGTCGCAGCAGGGGCGATTCGGTCGGGTCGCCGAGTGCCGCGCGCAGGTAGAGGCCGTCGCCGACGAGGGAGACGACTTCGGCGGTCATCGGGTCCTCGATGTGCTCGCCGAGCAGGTCGCGCCAGTCCTGGCCGCACTTGCGGGCGGCGTCGGCGACCTTGGGCTCGTGGATCAGGAGCCGGATGATCGCCATGTTCGTCCGGTACAGCGCGTGGTTCATCGTGACGTCGGTGACCGCGGTGCGCAGGTAGTACCGGACCACGCCCTCGTCGGCGTTCTTCGCGCGTTCGAGGTCCTCGTCGTTCAGCGCGATGAGCCGCTTCGTCAGGCCGTCGACCAGCGCGTCCTTCGAGCCGAAGTGGTAGAGCAGGCCGCCCTTCGACACCCCGGCCTTCGCGGCGACGGCCTCCAGCGTGACCGTGCCGGGGCCGGTGTCGATGAGGATTTCTTCGTACGCGTCGAGGACGCGATCGCGTGCGGGCGTTTTCGGCATGACTTGACTGTACCGTCCGGACGGTTTACTTTCGAGAGCGAGTTGGTACTGTACCGTCTGGACGGTTGAGCAAGGAGAGGGAATCATGGCTGGGCGCGGGGGCAAGTGGTGGGCACTGGCGGTGCTCGTGCTGCCGATGTTGCTGATCAGCGTGGACATGACCGTGCTGGGGTTCGCGCTGCCGTACCTCGCCGAGGACCTGGCGCCGACCGGGGTCGAGCAGCTCTGGATCGTGGACATCTACTCGTTCATGCTCGCCGGGCTGCTGGTGCTGATGGGCACCCTCGGCGACCGCATCGGCAGGCGGAAGCTGCTGCTCATCGGCGCCGCCGCGTTCGGCGCGGCGTCGGTGCTGGCCGCGTTCTCGGGCACACCCGCACTGCTGATCGCGGCGAGGGCGCTGCTCGGCGTCGGCGGCGCGACGCTCATGCCGTCGACGCTTTCGCTGATCAGGACCGTGTTCACCGACGCGAAGGAGCGCAAGCTCGCGATCGCGGTGTGGAGCGCCGGCTTCTCCGGCGGCATGGCGCTCGGGCCGGTGCTCGGCGGCTGGCTGCTCGAGCACTTCTGGTGGGGCTCGGTGTTCCTGATCAACGTGCCGGTGATGGTGCTGCTGCTCGCCGTCGGCCCGTTCCTGCTGCCCGAGGCGCGCGACCCGAACCCCGGCCGGTTCGACGTGGCGTCCGCGGCGATGTCGTTCGCGACGGTGCTGCCGATCGTCTACGGCGTCAAGATGGCCGCCGAGCACGGCTTCGGCGTGGTGGAGGCGGTCAGCGTGGCCGCGGGCCTGGTGTTCGGCGTGCTGTTCGTCCGGCGCCAGCGCACGCTGAAGGACCCGATGCTCGACCTCGAGCTGTTCAAGAACCGCGCGTTCTCGGTGTCGGTCGCGACGAACACGCTCGCCGTGTTCGCCGTGGTGGGCCTGCTCTTCCTGGTGCCGCAGTACTTGCAGCTCGTGCTCGGGCTCTCGCCGGTGCGCGCGGCGCTGTGGATGCTGCCCGCCACGGTGGCCGGGATCGCGGGCGCGCTGCTCGCGGCCAAGCTCTCCGCGCGGTTCCGCACCTCGTCGCTGGTCGGGCTCGGGCTCGCGATGTCCGCGGCCGGATACCTGGTGATGTCGTTCATCGGCGTCGAATCGGGGCTCGCCGCGCTCGTCATCGGGTTCGTGCTGGTCGGCGGCGGGGCGGCACTCGCGGAGACGCTGACGAACGACCTCGTGGTGTCCGCGGTGCCGCCGGAACGCGCGGGTGCCGCGTCGGCGATCTCGGAAACCGGGTACGAGCTGGGTGGCGCGCTGGGCACCGCGGTGCTCGGCACGCTGGCCACCGCCGTCTACCGGGCCGGGATCCCGGCGGACGCGCCCGCGGCCGCCCGCGAAACCATCGGCGGCGCCGACGCGGCCGCCAGGGCCCTGCCGGACGGTCACGGCCTGCTCACGGCGGCGCGCGAGTCGTTCGTCGACGGCATGCACGTGACCTCGTTCGCGGGCACGGTGCTGCTCGTTTTGACTGCGGTGCAAGCCTTTTTGCTGCTGCGTGCGCACAGGCCGGTTACCGTTGAGGGATGAGTAACGACGCTCTGGTCGCGAAGCTTCGCGACGGGCTCGGCAAGGACGCCGTGCTCACCGACCCCGATGTCACCGCCAGTTACGCGCGGGACATGATGCCGCTCGCGCCCGGCGGCAGCCCACTCGCGGTGGTGCTGCCGTCGGACGCCGAGGGGGTGCAGGCCGTGGTCAGAGCATGCGCCGAGGCGAAGGTGCCGATCGTGCCGCGCGGCGCGGGCAGCGGGCTTTCCGGTGCCGCGAACGCGATCGACGGCTGCGTGGTGCTCGTGCTGACCAAGCTCGACCAGGTCGTCGAGATCGACGCGGGGAACCGGCTCGCCGTGGTGCAGCCCGGCGTGGTCAACCTGGACTTCCGGAACGCCGTCGAGAAGCACGGGCTCTTCTATCCGCCCGATCCCTCCAGCTACGACTGGTGCACCATCGGCGGCAATCTGTCCACCAACGCGGGTGGGCTGTGCTGCGTGAAGTACGGCGTCACCACGGATTCCGTGCTGGGGCTGGAAGTCGTGCTCGCGGACGGCTCGCTGCTGAAGACCGGGCGCCGCACCGTGAAGGGTGTCGCGGGCTACGACCTGGCGAAGCTGTTCGTCGGCTCCGAAGGCACCCTCGGCGTGATCACGCAGGCGACGGTGGCGCTCAAACCGCTGCCGCAGGCGCCCGCCACGCTCGTCGCGGGCTTCACCACCACCGAGGCCGCCGGCGAGGCCGTGGCGCGCGTGGTGAGCGAGGGGCTGGTGCCGTCGCTGCTGGAGATCATGGACGCCGCCTCGATCAAGGCGTCCGAGGCATACCTGAAGACCGACATCGGCGCGGGCTCCGACTGCAAGGCGCTGCTGCTCGCGCAGTCGGACTCCGGTGCCGAGGTCGCGCGCCGCGAACTGGCCGCGCTGGAGCAGATCTGCACCGACTGCGGTTCGGACATGACGTACGTGACCGAGGACCTCGCCGAGGGGAACATGCTCCTGCAGGCGCGCCGGGTCGTGCTGACCGCGCTGGAGCACTACGGCATCTGGCTGACCGACGACGTGTGCGTCCCGCGCACCAGGATCGCCGAGCTGATCGCGGGCTGCGAGCGCATCTCCGAGGAGGTCGGCCTGCGCATCGCCGTCGTCGGCCACGCGGGCGACGGCAACATGCACCCCACGATCGTCTACCAGCCCGATTCCCCCGAGGAGTTCGAACGCGCGAAAACGGCGTTCGACGCGATCCTGGAGGTCGGGCTGTCACTCGGCGGCACGGTCACCGGGGAGCACGGCGTCGGCAAGATCAAGCGCGAGTGGCTCGCGAAGGAGATCGGGCCGGTCGGCCTGCGGGTGCACCGCCAGATCAAGCGGGCGCTCGACCCGGAGAACTTGTTCAACCCCGGGTCGATGTTCTCGCTCTAGGGAGGGCAGGGTCGCTGCTGCCTAAGGTGATCCCGGCGGCCGCGGCGACCACGACGAGCGCTTTCCTGGTCTTCGTCATTCGGAGGACGTTACGAGCGTGCTCCGGGAGCCTCCCCGGACGTCTTCCCTAAGGGCGGTAGCAGGTCACGTACACGGTGGCGTACCAGCTGTTCGCGCTCACCTTCTGCGAGTGGTGCGAGCTCTCCGGGCACTGCCCGAAGGTGTATCCGGCGGCGTAGCCCTGCTGCTGCGCGTAGTAGAGCGCTTGCGAGACGGCGAACGCCTCGGTGCTGGCGTAGGCGGAGGCGTTGTACTGGTTCATCGACGCGGACGCGATTCCCGCGCTGCCCGCGGTGATCCCGGCGGCCACGGCCAGCACGGCGACTGCTTTCCCGGTTTTCGTCATGGCACCGATGCTAGGAACGCCGGCCGGGGACCCGTCCCGGATCCGCCGCCGAACGGATGACCCGGTCAGTCGCGGATGCGGGGGATGCGCTGCGTGACCTCGGCCTGGCTCTCGGTGTTCTCGGTGTTCTCGGCGGTCAGCTTCTTTTCCTTGCGCGCCTTGAAGTACTCGATCACGATCGGCACCACCGAGATCAGCACGATCACGATGAAGATCGCCTCGACGTGCTGGCGGATGAACGAGATCTGGCCGAGCAGCGCGCCGAGCACGGTGATCCCGGCCGCCCACAGGATGCCGCCGATCACGGTGTAGGTGAAGTAGCGCTTCGGGTCCATCCGGCCGATGCCCGCGATCCAGGTGATGAACGTCCGCACGAACGGCACGAACCGCGCCAGCACCACGGCCTTCGGGCCGTGCTTCTCCAGGAACGCGTGCGTCTTGTCGACGTACTCCTGCTTGAAGAACCGCGAGTTCGGGTTCTTGAACAGGACCGGGCCGAGACTGCGCCCCGCGTAGTAGCCGACCACGTTGCCGAGCAGCGCCGAGGCGGTCACCAGCACGCACACCAGCCACAGCGGCGCGTGGATGCTGCCGGAGGCGATGAACAGGCCCGCGGTGAACAGCAGGGAGTCACCGGGCAGCACCGGGAAGATGCTGCTCTCGATGAAGATGACGAGGCAGAGCCCGACGATGACGTACGCCCCGAACTCGTTGAGCAGGTACTCCGGGTTCAGGAAGTCGGTAATCGAGGCCAGCGTGGTCGTGGTCTGCGCGAGGATCACGACAAAAACGGTACAGGCCTCACGCTGAGTGCGGCCGGGGCGGTCAGACCAGGGTCAGCAGCCCGATGATCGACCCGGCCGCGAGCCCGAGCAGCACGGCGACCAGCAAGATCCAGTGCGCGGCCAGCGGACGGCGGACGGCCGCGCGCTGCTGGGCCGGGGCCGCCTCCTGCCGGACGGGGCCGGTCGTCTCGGCGTCCAGCGCGGCGCGCTCGCGTTCGAGCGAGGAGGCGTCGGCACCGGACAGCAGGCCGTAGCTCGGCGGTGGCGGCATCCGGTCGGCCGGTCCGGTCATCGACCCCTGGCCGGGGGAAGCGGCCAGCCACGGCATGGACCCCGGGTCGGCGGCCAGTGCCGGCATCGATGCCGAGCCGGAGAACAACCCCGGCGGCGGTGGCCCGGGATCGGCGGCAAGCGAGGGCTCGCTCGGCGACGGGGCGGGCCCCTTCGACGGGGCGGACGGGGCGGACGGGGCGAGCGGGGCGGGCTCCGACGGCGCGCTCCTCGCCTGCGCCTTCAGCGCTTCGGCGAGAAGCTTCTCGGCTGGGTCCTCGGCCTCACTCACGAGACCAGGGTAACCAGCCTCAGCCCTTCGGGTCCGGCACCCATTCGCCACGGCGCAGCACGCGCGCCGGGTGCAGCTTCTCGTCGAGCACCACCAGGTCGGCGTCGAGGCCCGCGCGCAGCGACCCGGTGCGGTCCGCGACGCCCAGCAGCTCCGCCGGCCGCGTCGCCGTCGACCGGACCGCTTCGAGGATGTCGAGCTTGCTGCATTCGACGAGATTGCGGAACGCGCTGTCCATGGTGAGCGTGCTGCCCGCGAGCGAACCGGTGTCCGCGAGCGTGGCGACGCCGTCGGTGACGTCCACGTCGAGCCTGCCGAGCGTGTAGGAGCCGTCGGCGGCGTCGGTCGCCGACATCGCGTCGGTGATGAGCACCGTCCGCCCGCGCCCGGCGTGGTCGGTGACCAGGCGCAGGACCGTCGGGTGGATGTGCACGAAATCGCAGATCAGCTCGATGGTGATCCGCTCGTCGTCGAGCAGGGTGCCGACCGGGCCCGCCTCGCGGTGGTGCAGCGGGCGCATCCCGTTGAACAGGTGCGTGGCGACCGTGGCCCCCGCGTCGATGGCGGGCCGGATCTGCTCCTCGACGGCGTCGGTGTGCCCGATCGCGGCGAGCACGCCGGCCTCGGTGAGCTGGCGGATCGCGCGGACGCCGCCGTGCAGCTCCGGCGCGAGGGTGACCATCCTGATCGCGCCCTTGCCCGCGGTGAGCAGCTTGTCGACGGTTCGCGCGTCCGGTTCGAGCAGGGCGGCGGGGTCGTGCGCGCCGCAGCGGGCCTCGGAGATGAACGGGCCTTCGAGGTGGATCCCGGCCAGCTCACCGTCGGTGACGAACTCGTTCAGCACCGCGACCTGCTCGCGCAGCGCGGACACCGGGTCGGACACCAGGCTCGCGAGCATCGTCGTGGTGCCGTGCCGCCGGTGCGCCTTGATGGCGTTCCGCAGCTCCTTCTCGTCCCCGCTGGAGAACGAGCCACCGCCCCCGCCGTGGCAGTGCGTGTCGACGAATCCCGGCACGACCAGCGCGCCGCCGACGTCGACCCGCGCCGTCTCCGGCGGGGTGCCCGTGCCGATCCCGGCTATCCGTCGACCGGAAACCCTGACCCAGCCGTCCTCGAGCAGCCCGTCCGGGCAAGCGAGGCGCCCACCCGCGATAACGAAGTCTCCAGCAGCCATCACGCCTCCAGCATATTGGTCTAAACCAAGCTGGTGGGGTGGAACCCTGTGGTTCGTTACGCGGCAGTGCCCTTGCGGTGCTCCGAAGCTGTCCGGTATGCCCTACTTGGGGGACGCCATCGCCTTTTGCAACGCTTCCAGGGCCCTGCTCGCGGTGGATTTCACCGTGCCCTTCGAGATGCCGGCGGCGTCCGAGATCTCCGCCTCGGACAGCCCGCCGTAGTACCGGAGCACAAGCACCTCGCGTTGACGGGGCGGCAGCTTGCCCAGCGCGCTCACCACGGCCTGGTGTTCAGTGGACAGCATGGCAAGGCTTTCCGCCGAGCGCGCGTTGACCGCGTGCGGCGGCACGTACTCGCGCGCGGTCTTCCGGCGGCGCAGCACGCTGCGTGACCCGTTGACCACGGCCGTGCGCAGGTAACCGACGGCGGCCGCGGCGTCGCGCAGGCTGCCCCAGTTCCGGTAGAGCCCGGTGAACGCCTCCTGCACCACGTCCTCGGCCGTCGCGGGCTCGTCGACCAGCAGGATCGCGAGCCGGACCAGCCGCATCCGGTGCTGGCGGTACAGGTCTTCGAGGGTCAGCGGCGCGGCGGCTGGGGCTGGCGCCGGCGCGGGCCCGTCGATCGTGCGTAGATGCCCGAGAGTGCGTTCGACGCTCTTCTCGGCACTACCCTCCGCCATGGATCCCCGCTCGTGCTCGACTCGGACTGGCCGCGTTTGCTTCACACCTGACATACGCAGGGACAGCCTATCGGGTTGACCGCCTCCCGCCACAATCCGCGTTGCGGGATCGCCTGCGGCGACGCTGGGCGGGAAGCGCCGAAGGTACCGTCACCGGTGTTGGGTTCGCGTTCGGCCGGTTCGTGGTCCGGCTCGTCAGCAGTGTCTTCGGAGGGGTCATGGCCTGGTTCCTGGTGGAAATTCGCTACGTGCAAGAGAAACTCGACGCGGTGCGGCCGAAGCATCGCGAGTTCCTCGGCAGGCTCGCCGCCGAAGGCGTGGTCGCCGTCGCGGGCCCGCTCGGGGACAACAGCGGCGGGATCACGCTGTACCAGGCCGAGGACGAGGCGGCGCTGAACGCGATCATCGACACCGACCCGTACTTCCTCGAGGGCGTGATCGCGGAGCGCTCGGTCCGCGAGTTCAAGCCCGTCATCGGCGCCTGGGTGCCCTGACCGGGCGCGTGCCCTGCCCACGGTGTCCCGGTGGGACGGGGTGGCGGAAGCCGTCGTTTCCTCCGGAGGTCGGCTTGGGCGTCAGAGATCCAGCGCGACGTCGCCGCGGTCCACGCAGATCCGCACCGCGCCGCCGGTCACCGCGGGCACCTCGCACGTGCCGCAGAAGCCCTGGCGGCACGAGTACGCGATGCCGGGCACGGTCTCGCGCAGCACGTCGAGCGTGGACCGGTCCGGGGGCACGTCGACGGTGACCCCGCTGCGCCGCAGTTCGACGCGGTAGGGCCGGCCGCCGACGATCGGCGGGGTGGAGAAGCGCTCGAAGAAGACCGGGTGCCCTTCCAGCGCCGCGTCGAGCCGGATCCCGGTCAGCATCGGGACGGGCCCGCAGGCGTACACGGGTGCGCCCGGCGGGGCGCCGTCGAGCAGTTCGGCGCCGGAGGCGGGGATGCCGTACTCGGTGTCGGGCCGGATCCACACGCGGCCGGGGCCGGCCAGTTCGCCGAGGAACGGCATGGAGGCCAGGTCGCGGCCGGTGTAGACCAGCCGCCAGTCGGCGCCCGCCGCCGCGGCGGCGCGCACCATCGGCAGGATCGGCGTGATCCCGATCCCGCCCGCGATGAACTGGTAGCGCCCGCTCGCCACGAACGGGAAGGCGTTGCGCGGCCCGCGCACGGTGATCTTCGTGCCCTCGCGCAGCGCGTGCGCCTCGGCCGAGGCCTCGCCGATCCGGCGCACCGCGATCCGGTAGTGCGTGCGGTCACCCGGATCGCCGCACAGCGAGTACTGCCGCACCAGGCCGGACGGCAGCCCGAGGTCGAGGTGCGCGCCGGGACGCCAGCGCGGCAGCAGGCCGCCCGCGGCCGGCACGAGCCGCAGGCTGACCACGCCCTCGGCCTCCGCCGTCACGGCCGCCACCACCATCGGCAGGTTCCGGTCGACCGCCCGCACCGGCGGCCGCCGCTTCCCGCCGGCCACCGCGAGCCGCCGGTACACCGCGACCGCACCGGCCACAGTGGACATCAGCCGGTCGCGGCGCGCGCTGCCGTCGAGCCGCGTCGGGAACCCTGGGACGGTGGCTCCTCCGCTGGGAAGAGCACGTCGTCGGCTCACTTGGGCGCGTCGGCCGCCTGCGCGGCGGGTGAGCCTGCCAGGTACGCCACGGCCTGGTCGGTGTTGCCGGTTTCGGTCGGGTGGTAGTTCCGCCGGAAGTACGGCGCGATCTCCCGGCGGAGCTGCCTGCCGGTGGGCAGCAGACCGCGTTTGGCGGCCGAACGGTAGGCGCGGAAGCTCGCCCTGCCCGGCCTGGTCGGGTCGTTGCGCATCAGGAACCGCGTGCCGCGCAGGAAGATCCACGCCAGCACCGGCGTCACCAGCACCATGCTGCGCACCCGGCGCGGGTAGCGGCCGTCGAGGTGCATGAACAGGTCGAAGGCCACCGAGCGGTGTTCGACCTCCTCGGCGCCGTGCCAGCGCAGCAGGTCGAGCATGGTGGGGTTCGCCTCGGCGAAGTCGAGCGCTTCGGCGTCGAGGATCCACTGCCCGAGGAACGCGGTGTAGTGCTCGATGGCCGCGATCGCCGCGAGCCGCTCGACGAGCCATTCCTCGCTCGCCTTCGGCGGCAGGTCGCGGTCGCCGAGGATCTTGCGGAACATCCACTCCATCTGCGCGATGTAGGGCCGCACGGGCAGCCCGGCCGCTTCGAGGTGCGCCGCCGCGCCGTCGTGCGCCTCGGCGTGCATCGCCTCCTGGCCGATGAACCCGAGCACGTCCTCCTTGAGCCGCTCGTCGCGGATCAGCGGCACCGCCTGCTTGAACACCTCGACGAACCAGCGCTCGCCCTCGGGCAGGGCCAGGTGCAGCACGTTCATCGTGTGCGTCGCCTGCGGCTCACCGGGGATCCAGTCCATCGGCAGCTTCGACCAGTCGAACTGCACGTTCCGCGCGTGCAGCACGATCTGCTCGTGCTCTTCGGCCGCGGTCATTTCGCGCGCCCGCTCAGTTCGTAGTCGCTCGGATCGACCTTGCGCGTTTCCGCCCAGTAGCGCCAAGCGAAGCCCGGCCAGATGGTCCGGTTGACGCCCTTCGCGTCGAGGTACCAGCTCTTGCAGCCGCCCTGCGTCCAGACGCCCTTGACCAGCTTGTCCTGGATCTCGCGCTGGAACTCGTCCTGCACGCCCGGCCGGACGTCCAGCGCGGCCGCGCCGCGCGAGTCGGCGAGCTTGATCGCGTCCACCACGTACTTCGACTGGGACTCGATCATGAACACCACCGAGTTGTGGCCGAGCGCGGTGTTCGGGCCGAGCAGGAAGAACAGGTTCGGGTACCCGGACACCGTGACGCCCTTGTGCGTCCGTATCCCGCCCTCGGACCACTCCTTCGCCAGGCTGCGCCCGTTGACGCCGGTGATGTCGAGGTACTCCAGCGCGTCGGTGACGTGGAAGCCGGTGCCGTAGATGATCGCGTCGGCCTCGTGCTCGACACCCGCGCCGTCGACGACGCTGTGCTCCTTGACCTCGCGCACGCCGCTGGTGTTGACGTCGACGTTCTCGCGGGCCAGCGCCGGGTAGTAGTCGTTGGAGATCAGCACCCGCTTGCAGCCCATGGTGTAGTCGGGCGTCACCTTGCGGCGCAGCTCGCGGTCCTTGATCGCCTTGCCGATGTTGCGCTTCGCGAGCAGGCTCGCGAGCTTCATCAGGCGGTGGTGGCCGTTGAACCCGATCGCGCGCGCTTCGAGCAGCCAGAACAGCAGGTTCCGGTAGACCCGCTGCAGGCCGGGGACGTACTTGAAGGCCGTGCGCGCCCAGCCCGGCATCGCGTGGTCCGGTTTCGGCATGATCCACGGCGGCGTGCGCTGGAACAGCGTCAGGCCGGTGACCTCGGGCGCGATCTTCGGCACGAACTGGACCGCGCTGGCCCCGGTCCCCACCACGGCGACCTTCTTGCCGCGCAGGTCGAAGTCGTGGTTCCACCGCGCCGAATGCCACGTTTCGCCCGCGAAACGTTCGATGCCGGGCAGCGCCGGGATCTGCGGGATGTGCAGGCCGCCGACGCCGGCGACCAGGAACTGGGCGACGAACTCCTCGCCGGTCTTCGTGTCGACCCGCCACTGCCGCTTCTCGTCGTCCCAGTGCGCGCCGGTGATCTCGACGCCGAACCGGATCCGCTCGCGCAGCCGGTACTTGTCGGCGACGCCGCGGAGGTAGGCGAAGATCTCCGGCTGCGGCGAGAACGACCGCGACCAGTCCGGGTTCTGCTCGTAGGAGAACGAGTACATGTGCGACTGGATGTCGCAGGCGCAGCCGGGGTAGGAGTTGTCGCGCCAGGTGCCGCCGACCTCGTGCGCCTTCTCCAGGATCACGTAGTCGCGGATACCGGCCTTCTCGAGCTGGATCGCCTGGCCGAGCCCGGCGAACCCGGTACCCACGATCACGACCTTGACCTCGGTCATCTGCTGGCCTCCGCTGCGGTGGGGAAGGTTTCGCAGATACACGTTACCTGAGGTAACAGTTACTTACTAGTACGTTCCGCCGAGTTTGGTGTGATCCCAGGTCACGAGCTTGGTCGGGGTGAAGATCAGGCCGACCCGCTTGGGTGCCTGTCCCTCGATGAACGCCCTCAGTTCGCTGGGCACCGGGTCGCCCGGCTTCGCGCCCGCGTAGCGCTGCGTCAGCGTGATGCCGATCTCGGTGACCTTCGCGGTGTCCGTGACGAGCTCGACGTCGGTTTCCATCGAGATCCCGCGCAGCGACTCGTAGGTCTCGCCGTCCTCGACGAGCACCGTCGCTTCGGGCAGCCGTCGCAGGTTGGCCACCTTCTGCGAGGTGCCGTAGGTCCAGGTCGCGACGCCTTCGCCGTGCGGGAAGTACCAGAGCGGCGCCAGGTGGGGGCGGCCCTTGGGGCCGATCGTGGCGACGTTGATGACCTTCTGCCCGGCGAAGAACGCCTCGACCTCTTCCGGCGACATCCGGATCTGATCACGACGGGACATGCGCACACTCCTGTTGTCGGGTGGACAACAGCATGCCCCCGGCGTGCTCCCGAGATCAACGTTTGGTGGCGGCCCGTCCGCCGTGCCCGGTCACCGAGGACTCGTACGCGCCGCGCGCCTCGATGTCCGCCAGCGCGGCCTTGTCCGCGGCGGGGACCCTGCTGCGCGAACCGATTTCGATGATCGGCGGCAGGAACGCGCGGATCAGCTTGAGCCCGCCGACCCACTTCGGCGCGTGGATCGTGCGCGCCCGCTTGAGGATTCCGTCCTCGATGCAGTCCAGCGCGACGCTCAGCGGGTAGGTCTTGCCGATCAGGCCCGGCATCGTCGCGCGCAGCTTCCCGAACACCGGGTGCGCGTCCGCGCTCTCCACCAGGTCCGTCTTGATCCAGGTCGGGTGGGCGACGCCGACCTTCACGCCGAGGTGCGCGACCTCCGGGCGAAGGCTGTTCACGAACGCCTCGACACCCGCCTTCGCCGCCGAGTAGTTCGCCATCGCGGGCGCGTGCGTGATCGCGGCGAGCGAGGAGATCGCGAGCAGGTAGCCGCGACGCTCGATCACGTAGGGCAGCGCGACGCGGAAGGTGCGCCACACGCCGAGGAGGTCGACCTCGATCACCTTCTCGAACGCGCGCGGGTCGACCGAGCGGACGAAGCCCGAGGTCGCGATCCCGGCGTTGGCCACCACGATGTCGATCCCGCCGAAGTGGTCCCGGACGCCCGCCATCGCGCGCTCCAGCGCGTCCCAGTCGGTGACGTCGGCTTCCCACGCCTTGGCGGAGTCGCCGATCCGGTCGGCGACCTTCTGCTGCTCCTCGGGTTCGAGCCCGACCAGTGCGACCTTCGCGCCGCGGGCGGCCAGCCGCTCCGCGAGCCCGGCGCCGATCCCTCGCGCCGCGCCGGTGATGAGCACGACCTTGCCGTTGACGTCGCCGACCCTGCCCTGAGCCACGGTGCCCTCCAATGGACGCTGACGCTGGTGGAGCGCACCGTACCTCAACCTACTCCCAGTAGGCTACTGGTGAGTATGAATTCGTGGCGATGCCCTTCGGGGAACGCGCCTCGCCCTGCCGCATGCCGCCGTATGCAGCGAGGGCCGAGGGGCGGCCTCCGGAGCCCGCTCGCCGTTATTGTCCGACGCGGCCGTCTATCCGCTCGCGCAGCAGGTCCGCGTGACCGTTGTGCCGCGCGTACTCCTCGATCAGGTGCACCAGCACCTCGCGCAGGGAAACCTCGCCGGAGTGCGGGGCGTGCCCGCGGACGTCGAGATCGGGCGCGTCGGCGACGAACCGGTCGGTGAACGCCGTCTCCTCCCGCCAGAGCCGCCACGCCTCCTCGACGACGCCGGGATCGGCAACCGCGCCGTCGAAATCGCCGTCCGGGTTTTCCGCGGTGCAAAAGAGCTTGGGCACGTCGAGCGCCGCCATCCGGGTCCGGAACCACATGCGCTCCATCTCGGCCAGGTGCCGCACCAGCCCGAGCAGCGACAGCGCCGACGGCTCCACCGCCCGCCGGGCGAGTGCGACGGCGTCGAGGCCGCCGCATTTGACTTCGAGTGTCAGCCGCTGGAAGCGCAGGTATTCGGTCAGCGTCGCACGCTCGTCGCCGAGCCGGATGCCGTCCTCCCTGGGGTCCTGGTCGAGATCGAGGAACATGTCCGCGCGCCGGTTCGCCATGACCGCAGATGATGAACTCCCGGCGAAGAAGGCGCCACGGATTTTCACCCGGGGATGAATCCGTCTCGCCGCGTGGTTGCATCGGGGTATGACTGTGAGCCTCGGCAAGATCGGAATCTGGCAGCACGAGTCCCTCCTCACCGGGGAGGTGGCCGCCGAGCTGGAGGAGCTCGGGTACGGCGCGATCTGGATCGGCGGTTCGCCCGACGGGGAACTCGGCGTCGTCGAGCGCCTGCTGGACGCGACGAAGGCGATCCCGGTGGCCACCGGGATCGTGAACATGTGGAAGGACGACGCCGCCACGGTGGCCGCCTCCTACCACCGGATCGCCGCCAGGCACCCCGGCCGGTTCCTGCTCGGCGTCGGCATCGGGCACCCGGAGCACACGCGGGTGTACCAGAAGCCCTACGACAAGATCGTGTCCTATTTGGACGAACTGGACGCGGCGGGCGTACCGGCCGACGAGCGCGTGCTCGCCGCGCTCGGGCCGAAGGTGCTCAAGCTGTCCGCCGAACGCGCCCGCGGCGCCCACCCTTACCTGACCGTGCCCGCGCACACCAGGGAAGCGCGCGAAATCCTCGGGCCGGACAAGCTGCTCGCGCCCGAGCAGAAGGTGGTGCTCGACACCGACCCGGACCGCGCCCGCAGCGTCGGCCGTCCCGCGATCGAGCTGTACCTGGGCCTGGACAACTACGTCCGCAACCTCAAGCGCCTCGGCTACACCGACGAGGACGTCGCGAAACCCGGCAGTGACCGCCTGGTCGACGCGCTCGCCCTGCACGGCGACGCCGAGACCATCGCACGCGGCCTGAACGCCCACCTCGAAGCGGGCGCCGACCACATCACCGTCCAGGCCAGCGGCGGCGACCCGCTCCGGACCTACCGAGAGCTGGCGAAGGTCCTGTTCTGACCACCCGGTGTTTGACCTCCAGCGAGGTCGAGGTCCTACCGTCGGGGCCATGACGACGAGGGGGCACGGATGAGCGAGATCTGGCACGGCGAGCAACTCGACCTCGACGCCTACCTGGCGAAGGTCGGCTTCACCGGTGCGGTGGAGCCGACCGCGGAGGCCCTCGCGGCCCTGCACGCCGCGCACGTCGGCGGTATCGGGTTCGAGAACGTCGACATGCTGCTGAAGCGGCCGTACCGGCTCGGCGTCGAAGACCTGCAGGACAAGCTGGTGCGGCGGTCGCGCGGCGCCACCTGTTCCGAGCACACCACGCTGTTCGGGGCCGTGCTCGACCGGATCGGCTTCGGCGTCACCGGTCTTTCGGGCCGGATCCTGATGGGCAGCGGCAAGATCCGGCCCGCGACCCACGGCCTCCTGCGCGTGGAAACCGCGGAAACGGCGGACACCGGCCGGGTTTGGGCCTGCGACGTCGGTTTCGGCGGCGGACCGCTGGCACCGATCGAACTCGCCGACGGCGCCGAAGCGTCCTCCGGCGTGTGGAGCTACCGGCTGGCGAAGGGCCGCACGGAACTCGGCGGCGAGCGCTGGACCCTCAGCTCGGTGCGCGACGGCGCGTGGATCGACATCCACGCGTTCACCCTCGACCCGCGCTACCCCGCGGATTACCAGCTGACCAGTCATTTCATCGCGACGCATCCGAAATCACCGTTCGCTGGCAGGCTTTTCGCGCAGCGGATGCTGCCGGAATCCCTGCTGATCCTGGACGACACGCGGCTGACCGTGAACACACCCGACGGCGTGCGCGAAGAACGCGCGATCGAACCCCGCGAGATCCCGTCGACGCTCGCGGACGCCGTCGGCGTCACGCTCGACGCCGACGAGGCAGCCGGTCTCGTCGCCTTCCTCGAAGCGAAGCGGGCCCGGGAACCGGTCGCGTAGCGGGCACGGTGTCCGCCCCCGTGCCGACCTCGTACGATTCGGCCTGGACGCACCCTTGTTTCGAGGAGGACAACGATGCCCATCGCCACCCCCGAGGTCTACGCGGAGATGCTCGACCGGGCCAAGGCGAACGAGTTCGCCTACCCGGCCATCAACGTGACCTCGTCGGAAACCCTGAACGCCGCGATCCGCGGGTTCGCCGAGGCGGAGAGCGACGGCATCATCCAGTTCTCCACCGGCGGCTCCGAGTTCGCCTCCGGCCAGAAGGTCAAGGACATGGTCGTCGGCGCCAGCGCGCTGGCCGAGTTCGCGCACGTCGTCGCCGCGAAGTACGACGTCAACGTCGCGCTGCACACCGACCACTGCCCGAAGGACAAGCTCGACGGCTTCGTCCGCCCGCTCATCGAGATCTCGGCCGAGCGCGTGAAGAACGGCCAGAACCCGCTCTTCCAGTCCCACATGTGGGACGGCTCGGCGATCGACCTCGAGGAGAACCTGGAGATCGCGCAGGAGCTGCTCGCCAAGACGGCCGCCGCGAAGATCATCCTCGAGGTCGAGATCGGCGTCGTCGGCGGCGAAGAGGACGGTGTCGCGAACGACATCAACGACAAGCTGTACACCGCCGAAGGCGACTTCCTGAAGACCATCGACGCCCTCGGCGCAGGCGAGAAGGGCCGCTACCTGCTCGCCGCGACCTTCGGCAACGTGCACGGCGTGTACAAGCCGGGCAACGTGAAGCTGCGCCCGGACGTGCTCAAGGGCGGCCAGGCCGCGGCCGCCAAGAAGCTGGGCCTCGCCGACGACGCGAAGCCGTTCGAGCTGGTGTTCCACGGCGGCTCGGGCTCCGCGCCGGAGGAGATCCTGGCGGCGCTGTCCTACGGCGTGGTGAAGATGAACGTCGACACCGACACCCAGTACGCGTTCACCCGCCCGATCGCGGAGCACTTCTTCAAGAACTACGACGGCGTCCTCAAGATCGACGGCGAGGTCGGCAACAAGAAGGTCTACGACCCGCGCAGCTACCTCAAGGCGGCCGAGACCGGGATGGCCGCCCGCGTCGTCGAGGCCGCGCAGAACCTGAAGTCGGCGGGCCAGAAGCTCTGACCCCCGCTCAGACCACCGCGTCGGGCACGATCTCCGCGATCGTGCCCGACGCGCGGTTGCGCTCGGCGCGCTCGTTCCACCAGCGCGTCGCCGGGCTCGCGGCCCACCACAGCAGCCCGACGGCCACCAGCGTCACCGGTACCGTCCAGTACTGGATCGGCGGCGCCGACTCGGTGTGCGCGTCGCCGAGCAGCCACGGCCGCAGCCGCGACTGCACCCAGAACGCGCCGTACCCGAACCCGGTGACCAGCAGCGCGCCGACGACGGCCGTCCGCGCGCGGTGCTCGCGGCCGATCCGGAACGCGACGTCCACCGCGAGCCCGACGAACAGCAGGTAGAACGGGACCGTCGAGGCCGGGAACCCGCCCGCGACGAGCAGCGGCCAGATCAGCGAGCGGTAACCGACGTAGAGCACGGCGACGATCGTGGCCGTCCACGCCTTCCCGACAGTCCGGCGCGCCATCGCCAGCACCAGCGCCATCACGCCGATACCCCAGAGCGGGTACAGCCATTCCGGGATCGGCAGCGTGAAGTGCAGCACCGCGGCGCGGTCCACCGGCCTGCCCAGCTGCTGGGCGGCGAAGTCCAGGAGCGTCGGCTCGGCTTCCGGCTGCCCGCGTTCCCATGCCCGCAGCCCGAGCACGCCGTACTCCTGCTGGCCGTTCGGGAAGAACGTGTTCTCCAGGAAGAACGCCCACAGCCCGATGAGCATCCAGCTCCGGAAGCGGCCCGGCACGGAGAACTTGATCCAGCCGTCCAGCACCCCGGCCAGCATGATGCCGGTGCCGAGGTAGAGCATCAGGTGCGACGGGCTCCACGCGGTGAGGTCGAGCCCGTTGACGCGGTGGTTGATCACGTCGAGCGGCGCGGCCACCAGGAAGACCACGGTGCCCGCCTGCATCAGGCGCAGCGAGCGCCGGTCGCAGCCGAGGCCGGTGTAGCTGTGGATGGCCACCAGCACCAGGATGATGCCGGTGCCGACGGTGTTGATCAGGTGCGGCGGCGCCAGGTCGTCGCGGAGCCACTGGAAGTGCCACGACATGTCCCACGACGAGCCGACCAGCTTGAACGCGAACGCCACCAGCCACATGCCGTAGGCGAAGTTCAGCGCCCACGGTTTCGTCGGCTGGCCCGGCGCGCCGCGCTTCCAGTACAGCCGGAAGAACAGCTTCGTCTTCGCGACCGGGTTCCGCGGGACCACCTCGGGCTCGGCCCGCTCGGACGTCCGCACTCCCTCACTCATGCTTCACATCATCCCCGGCCGCGATCGCCCGCGGGCGCGCGCATGGCAAAACCGGCATTCACTCGTAAGGGTGGCGAGGTTGCCTGTCACCGGGCAGGCGCGGCATCGTGTTCGCCGATGATGTCGAAACGTATGGTCGCGGCCGTGATCGTGTTCGCGCTGGTGCTCGCCAGCGGCAGTGTGCTGGCCGGGCTCTTCCTCGGGTGAGGGACGGGCAGAATGGCGGTATGACGCACAACTTGCTGGGACCGGAGCCGACCCTCCTGCCGGAGCACACCGCCGCGCGGGCCGCACTGGACGCGGGCACCGATCCCGCCGAGGTCGCCGCCGAACACCCGTACTACAGCGAAGCCTGGGCCACGCTCGGGGAGACGGCGTTCGAAGCGGGCGAGACCGTCGCCGCGTATGCCTACGCCCGCACCGGCTACCACCGCGGGCTCGACCAGCTCCGCCGCGCGGGCTGGAAGGGCTTCGGGCCGGTGCCCTGGGAGCACCGCCCCAACCAGGGTTTCCTGCGCGCCCTCGCCGTGCTCGCGAAGGCCGCGCAGAAGATCGGCGAAGCCGAGGAGTACGACCGCTGCCGCACCTTCATCACCGACTCGGACCCCGCCGCCGCCGAAGCCACCGGCCTGTCCTGACGTCAGGCGCACGCCCGGAGAACGCTCCTGCGGACGTCCAGTGGCGAGGATGCGCAGATGCCCCGAAGGTGCCCTTGAGGGCATCTGGTGCCCTCAAGGTCGCCTTCAGGGAATCAGCGTCGTCATCCCCGCCTGCCGCGAGGGGCGAGATCGCGGCGCCGGATTCCCCGAAGGCGACCTTCAGGGGCCACGAGCACGCTCCCCGACGCCCCGCGCCTTCGCCGCGCAGAGCAGGGAAACCCGGGATCAGGCGGCGGCTTGCAGGGGTGGAGCCTCGGTCATGGTGGCCAGGTCGGGCGAAGCCACCACGCGATTGCGCCCGCTGCGCTTCGCCGCGTAGACGGCCGCGTCCGCCGCGGCCAGCGCTTCGTCGAGCGTCTTGCCGTCGACGGGGAAGGACGCCACCCCGATCGACGCCGTGAGCGTGTCGATCACCACCGGGCTGCCGTCGTTGGTGTGCGTGTGCACCACGAGCTGCCCCACCAGCTCGCGGATGCGCTCCGCGGTGGCCACCGACTCGCGCTTCGACGAGTTGGCCAGCAGCACCACGAACTCCTCGCCGCCGAACCGGCCTGCCAGGTCGTGCGCCCTGGTCTGCCCCTTCACCAGGGCGGCGACCGATTTCAGCACGTCGTCGCCAGCGAGGTGGCCGTAGGTGTCGTTGACCTTCTTGAAGAAGTCGAGGTCGATCATCAGCGCGCCGAACTCGGAGTGCTCGCGCGCCGCCCTGGACACCTCGCGCTCGGCGGCCTCCTGCCAGGACACCGCGTTGAGCAGCTTGGTCTTCTGGTCCGTGGTCGCCAGCTCCTCGAGCTGCTTGACCAGCACGGCGCGGTGGAGCATGTGGACGGGGAACAGCACGGTGAGCGCCAGCAGCGGCTCGTGCGGCATGACCGCGACGAGCAGGCCGCCGAGGCACAGCGTGGCCAGCTCGAGGATGTTGTCGTCCAAGCTGCCGACGCAGGTCTTCAGGTCCGGCTTCGGGCTCGCGCCCAGTCGCAGGCCGATCCCGGTCAGGAGCCCGTTGAGCACGAAGCTCGTGGTCACCCCCGCCGCGATCGTCGCGGTCTCGGAGAAGGACGCGGGCAGCGCGTGCGCGACCGCGAAGGCGCCGCAGCACGACAGGATCACGTTCGTCGCGTTCGCGAGGAGCAGGTGCGGTGAGCCCGGCCGGATCCCGGACCAGGTCCGCCGCCCGAGGTAGACGTAGACGAGCAGCACCAGCACGGCGGTGACCTGCGGCGGCAGGAGCAGCGCGGCGGGAAGGGTCCACACCGAGGTCATGTTCATGTGCGGGCCGGTGCTCAGGATGCGCCGCTGCCGCTCGATCTTGCGGCTCACCTCGGTCTGGACGACGACGAAGGCCGCCAAAATCCCGAATATGACGAAATGCGACCCCTGGACGGTGCTGGTCGCGGTGGCGTGCCAGACCAGGGCGACCATCGCGATCATGGTGGCCAAGGTGTACAGGAGCCAGGGCAGCGGCCTTTTGGTAACGGGCCAGTTGCGATTGAATATCAGCAGGTCACGGACCGACGGTTCCCCCGATGTGCTCATTTGTCCCCCAAACCCTTGCGCTTACGCCGCGAAGATGCACGTGTACGGCCAGTTTCTACCGAGTTGCGGACTGTCGGCAAGAGCCGGGGGTGTGTATTTTCATCGTGGCGTCGATGAAAGGTGGCCAACCATGCGCGGCAGGGATCAGTGATCTGGGGCGCTAACCAGCGCTAATAGGGGCCACGTCCGCAGGTGGCGGCGCATCAGGATTAATCCGCTTACGCGGACCCTGTGGACGTGGCACCACTGACGACCCACTCGTCACGGGTCACCCGGCTCTTTCGCCATGCCAGTGCGAGGGGAACGGTCAGCACCAGCCCCGCCACGCCGAAGATCCCCACCGTGTGGCTCGCGCCGACGTGGTCCGCCAGCAGGCCGCCGATCAGCGGGCTGATGCCGATCACCGTGGTCAGCCCCGTGTTCGACAGCCCCATCGCCTGCGCGCGCTGCTCGTCCGGCACGCCGAGCGTGAGCGACGCGGTGGCCTGCATGAGCGCGACGGTGCCGAGCGCGCCGGACAGGATGAACAGCGCCATCGACGCGACGATCCCCGGGTTCGCGAAGCACGCCAGCATGGGCACCGCCGCGAGCACCGACAGCAGGCCGGTGAGCTTCGGCCGCTTCGGCTCGGGCACCCAGCGGGTGAACAGGTAGACGCCGATCACGCTGCCGAGCGGGTCGCTCGCGAGCAGCAGCCCGACCGCCTGCGAGCCGCCGCCGAACGACGCCGCGTAGGGCGCCGCCAGGCCCTCGTAGACCGGCAGCATGCCCATCACCCAGGTGAACAGCACCAGCACGCGCAGCGTGGGGTTGCCGAAGATCAGCTTCCCGCCCTGCCCGATCGAGGAGAAGAACGGCTTGCGCTGCTCCTTGCTGGTCGCGGCGGGGCGCGCGCCGAGGCCGAAGCGGATGACCAGCGCGGACAGCACGAACGTGCCCGCGTCGATCAGGAGCGCGACGTGCGGGTCGACGGTCGCGATGAGCAGGCCGCCGCCGCCGAACCCGATCAGCTGCGCGGACTGGATCGTCATGTTGCGGATGCCCATCCCGACCACGAACCGGTCGCCGGTGAGCACCTGCGGCAGCAGCGCGAGCTGCGCGGCCTTGAACGGCGGGTTGAGCAGGGACACCCCGGCGACCAGCAGCGCCATCGCCCAGAACGGCAGGCCCGGGATGGCGACCGCGGCGATGAGCAGGGTGCGCGTGAGGTCCACGGCGACCATCACGGTGCGCCGGGGGAACCGGTCGGCGAGACCGCTCAGGAAGATCCCGCCGAACAGCGATGGCGCGAAGGTCAGCGCGTAGGTGAGCCCGGTCAGGGTCGCCGACGACGTGCTGCGGAACACCAGGACGGAGAGCGCCACCCTGGCGAGCTGATCACCGAAGACCGACAGCAGCTCGCCGAACCACATCGCGCGGAATTCGGCGACGCCGAAGACCTCCTTGAAGGTGGTTCGTCCTGATCCCTCAGCCATCCGCGGCCCCCAAGGCGTAGTCGGGTTGGGACGCTCCGCGACTTTAAGACCACGGTGTAACGGCCTGGTCACGAAGTGTCAGCGGCCCAACCAGTTTCGGCCGGGATCGGCCGTGTGCGGTAGGGCCGTTCGGCCGGGTATCCGGTCAGGAATTCACTATCAAAGCAGAAACCTCGCTCACCATGGTGCGACTCTCCGGCTACAGAACGATGTCACGGCCCCCTGCCTCCGGCGGAATGCGCCGGGACGTCCGGTTCACGATCGGGCAGCTTGGCGGGTCCGCCCGCGGGTCCCGGCGCCCGCGGCGGCGGTCGTGCCCCATGATGTCGCCGTCGCCCGCTCGAAGATCGACGAACCAGGTGAGAGGTCAACGCATGGCAAGCCCCGTCAGGAGGGGTCCGGGCAGGCCGAGGAAGCTGCCCGCCGACGAACAGCGCGCGCTGGTCCTCGCCGCCGCGCGGGAGGTGTTCGCCGCGGACGGCGTGCAGGGCGCCACCATCGAGCGGATCGCCAGGGCGGCCGGGGTCACGCGGCAGGGCGTGTACGAGCAGTTCGCGGACAAGATGGCGGTGTTCGCCGCGGTGGTCGCCGACGCCGAGCAGCTCGTGTTCGCCAGGGTCGGCGCACCGGCGGCCGAAACCTCCGAGCTGAACCTGAAGGCGTGGGCGCACCGCAACTACGCGTCGATGTTCGACTTCGTCGCCGAGAACCCCAGCGCGTTCAGCGTGCTCCAGGAGGCCGAGCGGGTCGGCGATCCGGCGATGACCCGCCTGCGGGAACGGCTGGCGCGGGTCTACACCGCGGAGAGCGAGCGGCGCTGGCGGATGCACGGCGTGGAGCCGGGCAGGGCGGACACCGCGCTGGTCGCGATGTACTTCGCGATGACCGAGGCGCTGGTGCACCTGTCCAGGGCCGGCGACGCGCCCGACCGCGACGCGCTGATCGACCTGCTCACCGAGTTCACCGTCGGCGGGGTGCTGCGCCTCTACGCGCAGTACCCTGACCTCATCGCCCGGTTGCGGTGAGCCGCTTTTCGAACGCGAGCAACCCGTACCCCTCCGGGTCGAGTTCGCTGGTGTCGACCGCGGCGTAGCCGGTCGAGGCGTACAGGCCGGCCGCTTCGGGCTGCTTCGGGCCGGTGGTCAGGAAGATCCGGCGGTAGCCGCGCGCCGCCGCCTCGGCTTCGAGCGCCGTGAGCACGAGCTTCGCGAGCCCGCGCCGCCGGTGCGCCGAATGCGTCCACACCCGCTTCAGTTCGGCCGTTTCGCCGTCGTAGCGCCGGAACGCGCCACCCGCGACGCTTTCGCCGTGTTCGCGCGCGAGCAGGAGCACACCCCCTGGCGCGGCGAACTCGTCCGGGGAGTACTTCGTCATCTCCGTGGTGTTGCCGTACCGGGTGAAGTACTCGTCGGCGAGTTCGGCGACCAGCGGCGCCGCTTCGGGATCGGTGATGGCGTAGGCCGCGATTTCGACCGCGCGCACGGAAGGGACGCTCACCGCCGCATGATATCCGCGGGGCGCGACCGCGTCCGCACCGTGGGAAACGCTGTCAGCGCACGGGAAACCGCGCGTAGCGTCCGATGATATGGCGCCTTTCACGCTCGCGATCGTCGGCGCGGGCCCGCGCGGCGTCGGCGTGCTGGAGCGGATCGCGGCCAGCGCGCCGGAACTGCTCGGCGACCGCGGGCTCGTGGTGCACCTGATCGACCCGTTCCCGCCCGGCCCCGGCCGGGTCTGGCGCTACGACCAGTCGCCGCTGCTGCGGATGAACTCCATGCCGGAGGACGTCACGATGTTCACCGACGAGACCGTGGTGCTCGACGGCCCGGTCGAACCGGGCCCGTCGCTGTCGGAATGGGTCGAACTCGTCCGGACCGGACGCCTCGACGCCGAGATCCCCGCGCCGCTGCTGGCCGAGTTCGCCGAGCTGTCCGTGACGTCGTTCCCGACGAGGCGGTTGCAGAGCCAGTACCTCGGCTGGGTCTACCGGCGCGTGCTCGCCTCGCTGCCGCCCGGCGTGCGGGTGGTCGAGCACGCCTCGCGCGCGGTCGGCCTCCGCGACGGCTCGCCGCAGGAGGTGCGGCTCGCCGACGGATCGGCCGTGGCCGCCGACGCGGTGCTGCTGACCGTCGGGCACCTCGACGCCGAGCCGGACGAACCGGCGGGCGAGCTCGCCGGGTTCGCCGCCGCGCACGGCCTGCGGTACTACCCCGCCGCCTACACCGCGGACGTCGACTACCGCGCGATCCCGCCCGGCGAACCGGTTCTCGTGCGCGGGTTCGGGCTCGCGTTCGTGGATCTGCTGCTCGTGCTCACCGAGGGCAGGGGCGGCCGGTTCGAGGAGGATCCGTGCGGCGGGCTCCGGTACGTCCCGAGCGGACGGGAACCGGCGCTGCACGTCGGTTCGCGGCGCGGCGTGCCCTACCACGCGAAGACGGGGTACCGGTTGCGCGGGAAACCGTTGGTGCTGCCCCGTTTCTTCGATTCGTACACTGTGGACAAGCTCGTCGCGCTGCCGCGCGAACTCGATTTCTTCTCCGACGTGTGGCCGCATATCGCGAAGGAACTGGCCTGGGGGTACTACAGCGAGCTGTTCACCGGGCACCCCGAGCGGGTCGAGCTGGACTTCGCCGTCTTCGCCGACGCCTTCGCGGACCTGGAATGGGAAAGCGCCGGCATGCGCGAGCTGATCGAATCCGCCGTACCGTCCGAAGTGGACAGACTGGACCTCGGGCTGCTCGACCGGCCCCTGTCCGGGCTCCGCTTCGGCACCGGGGAGGAGTTCGGCAAGCACCTGCGCGAGTACGTCGAAGCCGATCTCGCGCGGCGCGCGAACGCGGAGTTCAGCGCCGACCTCGGCGCGTTCATGGCGCTGCTCTCGGTGATCGGGCAGCTACCCGCGCTGATCGGCAGCGGCCGCATCGCCGCGCGCTCCCAGCTGTCCGATGTGGACGGCTGGTTCCACGGGTTCTTCTCGTACTTCGCGAGCGGCCCGCCACCGCGGCGGCTGGAGGAACTGCTGGCCCTGCACCAGGCCGGGGTCGTGTCGTTCCTCGGCGCGGACATCGCGATCGAAGCCGACCACGCCCGCCGCGCGTTCGTCGCGACCAGCGGCAGCTTCCCCGGCGAGGTCGAAGCGCCGACGGTCATCGAAGCGCGCCTGCCCGACCCGAGCGTCCGGCGGGTGGCCGACCCGCTGCTGCGCGCGCTGCGGGATGCCGGGGAGCTGGTGGAGGAATCGGTCACCTCGAACGGAACACGGCTGTCCTCCGGCCGCGTGCACACCCGCGTATCGGATTCGCGCCTGCTCGACCGCGACGGCGTCGCGCACCCGCGCCGGTTCGCGGTCGGCCCGCACACCAGCGCCCGCTCGGCCGCGGCCTTCACCCGCCCCCGCACGAACGCACTGCCGTTCCGCCAGAACGACGCGCTGGCAAGGGAAATCCTGCGCCTCACCCGGTGACGCCCTGCCGCGGAAAGGGGCGGCACCGTTCGGCGGTGCCGCCCCCGGAAAGCTCGAAACCCCAGTGCGTCAGCACTTCCCCAGCATGTCGGTCAGCGCGGTCTTCTCCGCGTCGTTCACGGTGAGCTTGAACTTGGACTTCACCGCGACCCACATCCGTGCGTAGGTGCACCAGTAGCCGGTTGACGGCGGCTTCCACTTGTCCGGCGACTTGTCGCCCTTTTCCTGGTTCACGTTGTCGGTGACCGCGATCAGCTGCGGGTCGGTCAGGTCGTTGGCGTAGGCCTGGCGCTGTTCGTTCGTCCACTTCGAGGCGCCGGTCCGCCACGCGTCGGCGAGCGGGACGACGTGGTCGATGTCCACATCGGACGTCTTGGTCCAGGTGGCGTCGTCGTAGGGGCTGAACCACGAGCCGGAGGTCGCCGCGCAGTCCGAGCCGGTCTTGACGTCCTTGCCGTCGCGTTTCAGCACGACCTCGCGCGTGTTGCAGCTGTTCCCCTGGTCGATCCAGTGGGGGAACTTCTCGCGCGAGTAGCCGTCGAGGCTGCCGTCCGGTGCGACGGTCAGGCTCGTGAGCGCTGCCTTCGCGGCGTCGGCCGAGGGGATGTTCGGCGGCTCCGCGGAGGCGACACCGGCCACGCCCGTGGTCAGTACCGCCGAAAGGCCCAAAATGGTTAACGAGTTGCGAACACTTCGTGACGTTGGCATTTTGCTGCCTCCGTGTTGGATGTGGGGACTAAGTAACCCTTATCCACGAAGGTGGCGAATGCAACACCTCCGGGTGACAACCTTCCAACGGAGGGTCAACGAGCGGGGTCAGCCGCGGGCCAGCCGGAGGTCCGCCGTGTGCCGGTACCACGTCCATTTGCTTATCTGGCGCGGAAACGGCACGCCGTCCAGCACCGGGACGGCCGGCACGCAGCCGATTTGGAACGCGCGCCCGCGGAACGTCGCCGGGCGTTTGAACAGCAGGCCCTTCGTCACGCGGGCGACGAGGCCCGTACCGCCATCCGGGTCAGGGGTTACGGCGATCTCGCGAGCGGCGCCACGGAGAGCCACCTCGTCATCGCAGTAGGCGACACCGCGGATCGGGCCGACGGTGCCCTTGCCGACGAGCACGCCGCCCGAATCGTCCCTGATGAGCGGTACCGGATCCGGGTCGCCGTGCGCCGCGACCTTCAGCGCCTCGGCGGCTCCGGTCGGCAGCCCCCACCGGGCGGCGACGGCCGAGTTCGCGGCGGCGGGCACGAACCCGACCGCGACCCGGGAAAGCGCGTCCTTGCGGAGTAATCGCACGATTACGGAGGCGAGCGCGGCGTCCGTGCCCGCCACCACGATCCGGTCGACATCGCCCAGGTGGGGGTCCACATCCGCCTTGCCGGGCCGGTCCGCGACGGTCCTGACCTCGAAGCCGTCCAGCTCACCCGACACCGGCGCGCCTCGCCCGCAGAGCAGCACCAGTCCCCGCACCGTCAGGTCCTCCGTTACGCTCATGCACCGGCATTCACCAGCGCCACGGGGGGTCCCAGCGGACCACCCCACCGAAATCTCTGTCGCCGAACATCCTGGAGTGTCACATGCCGGCCATCGTGCTGATCGGTGCCCAATGGGGAGACGAAGGCAAGGGCAAGGCCACCGACCTGCTCGGCGACCGGGTCCAGTGGGTCGTCCGGTACCAGGGCGGCAACAACGCCGGGCACACCGTCGTCCTTCCCGACGGCCAGGACTTCGCGCTCAAGCTCATCCCGTCCGGGATCCTGACCCCCGGCGTCGCGAACGTGATCGGCAACGGCGTGGTGGTCGACCCCGGCGCGCTGCTCGACGAGCTGACCGGGCTGGAGGACCGCGGCGTGGACACCTCGCGCCTGCTCCTTTCGGCCGACGCGCACTTGATCATGCCGTACCACGTGGCGATCGATAAGGTCACCGAGCGCTACCTCGGGGCGAAGAAGATCGGCACCACCGGCCGCGGCATCGGCCCCTGCTACCAGGACAAGATCGCGCGCGTCGGCGTGCGCGTGCAGGATCTGCTGGACGAGAAGATCTTCCGCCAGAAGGTCGAGGCGGCACTGGACTTCAAGAACCAGGTGCTGGTCAAGGTCTACAACCGCAAGGCGCTCGACGCGAACGAGGTCGCCGACACCGTGCTGGCGCAGGGCGAGAAGTTCGCGCACCGCATCGCCGACACCCGGCTGCAGCTCAACCAGGCGCTCGAACGCGGCGAGACGGTGCTGCTGGAGGGCTCGCAGGGCACCCTGCTCGACGTCGACCACGGCACCTACCCGTTCGTCACCTCGTCGAACCCGACCTCCGGCGGCGCCAGCGCCGGATCGGGCATCGGGCCGGGCCGGATCACCACCGTGCTCGGCATCCTGAAGGCCTACACCACGCGCGTCGGCTCCGGCCCGTTCCCGACCGAGCTGCACGACGAGTCGGGCGAGTACCTGCGCAAGACCGGTGGCGAGGTCGGCGTGAACACCGGCCGCGACCGCCGCACGGGCTGGTTCGACGCGGTGATCGCCCGCTACGCGACGCGCGTCAACGGCATCACCGACTACTTCCTCACCAAGCTGGACGTGCTCTCCGGGCTCGAGCGGGTGCCGGTGTGCGTCGGCTACGAGGTCGACGGGTTCCGCACCGACGACATGCCGATGACGCAGACCGACGTGCACCACGCGGTGCCGATCTACGAGGAGCTGCCCGGCTGGTTCGAGGACATCTCGGGCTGCCGCACGTTCGAGGAACTGCCCGCGAACGCCCGCGCGTACGTCGAACGGCTCGAAGTGCTGGCAGGCGCCCGCGTTTCGGCGATCGGCGTCGGCCCCGGCCGCGAGCAGACGATCGTGCGGCACGAATTCCTGTAGTTTCCGGGAATCGGGGGCGGGACGGGCGGGTTGTGCCCGTCATGAGCATCGGTGTAGCACTCCTCGCCTCGCCCCATGCCCCCAACGCGATCGACGACCTGGTTTCCCAGGCGCGTACCGCTTCCGCCGCCGGGATCGGTACCGCCTGGCTCGGCCAGCGGTTCGACTACGACGCCGTCGCGGCCGCCGCGATCGTCGGCAGGGAGGTGCCCGGCCTCGCCGTGGGCACCTCCGTGGTGCCCATCTTCGGGCGGCACCCCGTTCTGCTCGCGACCACCGCGCAGACCGCGCAGGCCGCTACCGGTGGCCGGTACACGCTCGGGCTCGGACTCGGCGCGAAAGCGTTGACGGAGTCCGCTTTCGGCGTCCCGCACGAACGTCCCATCAAACGGCTGCGCGAGTTCATCACGGTGCTGCGGTCGATCTTCGACACCGGCCACGTCGACTTCGAAGGCGAGACGCTGACCGCGCGCACGCCGTTGCCCGCCACCGTGGCCGGTGCGAACCCGGTGCCGATCGCGGTGGCCGCGATGGGGCCGCAGGCGCTGCGCGTCACCGGTGAGCTGGCCGACGGGACGCTGCCGTTGTTCGCGGGCCCGAAAACGCTGGAGAACCACATCGTGCCCGCGATCACGAAAGCGGCCGAGGAGGCGGGGCGCCCGGCGCCGCGGATCATCGCGCTGGTGCCGACTGTCGTCACGAGCGACGTCGACGCCGGGAAGGCGAAGATGGCCGAGGAAACCGCGTTCTACGACACCATTCCGTCCTACCAGCGGGTGGTGGCGCTGGAAGGCGCTTCGAAGGCAGCCGAAGTGACCGTCGTCGGTGACGAGGAAAGCGTTGCCGCGCAGCTGAACCGGTACTTCGACGCGGGTGCCACCGAGGTCGTCCTTTCCTACACCGGCCTGACGGGCGAGAAGGACCAGAAGCGGACCGTCGAGCTGGGCGGTCAGCTCTGAGGCCCCTTCCCGAAGGCCGCAGTGCTGATGCGTGAGTCGATTCCGGTGAGATGCGGAGGTCGTGGAGCCCGCTGGGGCCCTGAAGGACGCCTTCGCGGCGTCAGATTCCCTCATGGGCCCCCTTCGGGGCATGCGCGGCGGGGATCTCCCCTGATGGCCACTATGACGGTGTCCAGTGCCGTGAAGGTGCGATTCGGCCTCGCTTCGAAAAGCACTGTGGTTCGAAAGCGCTGTGGTCGAAAAGCGCTGTGGTTCGGACACCGCTGTGGTCCGTCCCGGCCGCACGCCCGCGAGGGGCGGGCGAATCAGCTCACGCGCGAAGTGAGGGTGTTCGTCAGCGCCAGCTCTTCGAGGTCCAGTTCTCGCAGCACTTTGCGGAGCACGTCGTCGTCGAGGTTGCCCGCCTTGGCTTCGGACAGCAGCACTTCCCGCTGGGTGACGAGCAGTTCGCGGCGGGCGCGGATGAACGCGGCGTGCGGGCTGCCGTCGCGTTCCTCCGCGCTCAGCGAGATCGCCGCGACGGCGCCCCGGTACCGGGTTTCCACCAGCGTCCGCAACCGGTTCGCCAGCTTCTCCGCCTTCGCCGCCGGAATGTCCACAGAGGACAGCATCTCGGGCAGGATCTCGTCGAGCCTGGCCAGCGCCGCCTCCATCGCGGCGTTGCGGGCGGCGAGTTCCTCCTGTTCGTCGCGCTCGGCCTCGTGCGGGTCGAGCACGCCGAGCTTCTTGATCAGCACGGGAAGCGTGAGGCCCTGCGCGAGCACGGTCCCGATCGCGACGGCGAAGGCGAAGAGCTGGATCTCGTCGCGGCCGGGGAACGGATCACCGGCGGCGGTCACCAGCGGCACGCCGGTGGCCGCCGCGAGCGTGACGACACCGCGCATCCCGGTCCACGAAAGCACCGTCAGGTACCGCCACGGCGGCACCGGCCGCCCCCGTCCGAACAGCCGCATGGTCTGCGGCAGGTAGCTCGACGCGAACACGTACGGGATCCGGATCAGCATCGTCACGGCGAGCACGATCACCGCGTCCAGCACGAGCGTGCCGTTGTCGCGGGCGTTCGCTTCGACGCCTTCGAGGATGAACGGGAGCTGCAACCCCATCAGCGCGAACACGAGCGCTTCCAGCAGCACGTCGATCGAGGCCCACACCGACGAATCCTGCACCCGGGTCGCCGGTCCCGCGTGCAGCGAGCGGTTGCCGAGGTAGAGCCCGGCGGCGACGACGGCGAGCACCCCGGAACCGCTGAAGTCCGCGGAGAACGGGTGCAGGTGCTCCGCGGTCACGTAGGCGGCGAACGGCACGATGATCCCGATCGTCGACTCCATCAGCGGGTCGTCGAGGCGGCGCCGCACGAAGCTCACCACGACCGCGATCGCCAGCCCGACGGCGACGCCGAGCACGACCGCGACGGAGAACACGGCGAACCCGTGCCCGACCGAGCCCGCGGTGCCGAGCACGGCGGCGAGCGCGATCTTGTAGAGGGTGAGCGCGGCGGCGTCGTTGACCAGGCTTTCGCCGGTGAGCACGGTCATCAGGCGGCGCGGGAGGCCGAGCCTGCGGCCGATCGCCACCGCGGTCACCGCGTCCGGCGGCGCGACGACGGCCCCGAGCACGAGCGCGGAGGCCAGCGGCAGATCGGGCAGCAGCAGGTGCACGGTGAACCCGACGACGAGCGCGGTGACCGCGACGAGCACCACGCCGAGCGCGATGATCGGCCGCAGCGTCGCGCGGAACTGGGTGACCGAGCTTTCCAGCGAGGTCGAGTAGAGCAGTGGCGGCAGCACCAGGCTCAGGATCAGCTCCGGCTCCAGCTCCAGCCTCGGCACATCGGGGATGAACGACACCCCCAGCGCGACGACCACGATCAGCAGCGGCGCCGACAGGTTGTAGCGGCGTGCGAACGCGGTCAGGCCGAGCGAGCCGGCGAGCACGGCCATCAGCGTCAGAATCTCCATCCGAACCTCCAGGGAAGATCCTCGCCCAGGCGGGCGGAGTCCGCTCGCGGCGGGGGAACCTGTCAATGTCTTCCGCTCATCGGAAGAGCACTGATACCACCTGTGCGCGATCCGAATCATTGGGCGCCAAGCGAACGTCCGTGAAGCGCTGGAGGCCAGTGATGCCGGGGATGCCGGTGATGCCGGTGATGTCTCACGAAGCGCGAGCCGGTTCCTGGGTGCGACCGCTGGCCTGGACGGCCGTGCTGCTCGACGGGTTCGACCTGGTGGTGCTCGGGACCGCGCTGCCCGTCCTGCTCCGCGACCGCGTGTGGGGCCTCACGCCGGGTACCGCGTCGGCGGTGTCCACCGTCGGGCTCGTCGGGATGATGCTCGACGGGCTCGCGATCGGCACCTTCACCGACCGGATCGGCAGGCGCAAGGCGCTCACCCTGGTCACCGAGCACGCGCGGGCGGGGAAGGGTGGCAGCGCGACCACCACGGTGATGACCGGCTACCACGTCGGCGCGGTGCTGACCGCGTTGCTCGGCATCGGCCTCGTCCCGGCGCTCGGGTGGCGCGCGATGTTCGCCGCGGGCGCGCTGCCCGCCGTGGTGCGCGGCCTGTTCAGCGGCGGCTTCCTGCGCGCCACGATCGCGTTCTGGGTCACCTCATTCCTGGGGCTGGTGCTCGTCTACGGCCTCAACACCTGGCTGCCGGAGATCATGCGGCAGGCCGGGTACCAGCTCGGTGCCGCGCTGAGCCTCCTGCTCGCGCTGAACCTCGGCGGGATCGTCGGGCTGCTCGTCGCCGGGTTCGCCGCGGACCGGGCGGGTGCCCGCCGCTCGACGATCGCCTGGTTCACCGCCGCCGCCGTGTTCCTCGCGCTGCTGAGCGTGCGCCTGCCGGGGTTCGGGTTGTACGTGGCGGTGTTCCTCGCCGGGTGCTTCGTGTTCAGCGCGCAGGTGCTCGTGTACGCCTACGTCGGCCGGTATCGCCTACCCGTGGGGCTTCTACGCGTTCGCGCTGATCGGGCTGCTCGGCGCGGTGGGCGTGCTGGCCGTCAAGGGCGCCCCGGAAAGTCCACAAAGGACTTTCGAGGTCAGGCGGGGATGAGGCCGACCGGCACGATCCGGCTGCCCTCGGGACTCAGCGTCCTGGCGAGCAGTTCGGCGGTGCCGTGCGAGCGCACGAGCGTGCTCGATTCGGCGATCAGCAGCGCGTCGATCTCGGGATCGGCGGCGAACTCGATCGTGTACCGCAGCAGCTCCGTGTACCGGTGCTCGACGTGATCCGGCGCGACCTCGGCCGCCCACGCGGTGATGAGGAGGCCCTGGCCCCGGGCGAACCGGCGGCAGCCCTCCCGTAGCTCCGCCAGGCTCGCGCCGGGGCCGTCCCATGCGGTGCAGCAGTAAGCCGTTGCCGCGCGGAGCGCCGGCGTCGAGCGCTTCCGCGAGCGCCACATCCACATGTGGGCAAGTTTCCGTTCCCCCCGCCTGGTTCGCCCCGGTCCACCGTCCCGAGTTCCCCGGGCCGCAAGGCCCTTGTCGGGTGCTTGCGCGAGTGCTAGCGGTCGGCGGAGAGTAAGACGACTCGGACTGCAGGGACGGTGAGGCCGGTGGATCCGGGGGAACGCAGGGCGCGGTGGCTGCGCGCGTCGAACGACATCACCGGCTCCTTGCTGTCCGGTAACGATCCGAAGGCTTCTTTGCTGCTCGTCGCGGAACGCGCGCGGCAACTCGCCGAGGCGCCCGTCGCCGCGATCGCGCTGCCGGACGAACAGCGGCCGGGAAACCTCGTGTTCGAAGTCGTGGACGGGGTCGGCCTCGGCGCCGATCAGATCAGCGGGCTGTCCGTCCCGATCGCGGAAACCGGATCGGGGCACGTGTTCGTCACCGGGAAAGCGGCCATCTTCCGGCAGTATGGCAATCACGTGCTCGCCAGAACGGACGACCCGTCGGTGCGGTTCCCGCCCCAGGTGGCCGATCTGGACTCCTCGGTGGTGGTGCCGCTCGCGGCGGCGTCGGATGTGCTCGGCGTGCTCGTGCTGGTCCGGTTCCGCGGCGACCCGCTGTTCACCGAAGGAGATCTCGAAATGGCGGAGACGTTCGCCGCACACGCCGCTGTCGCGTTGGTGTTCGCGAGGGCGGCCGAAACGCGAAGACGCCTCGCGGTCCTCGAGGACCGCGACCGCATCGCGCGCGGGCTGCACGACCTGGTGATCCAGCGCCTGTTCGCGGTCGGGCTCGGGCTCGACGGGCTGCGGAGCAAACTCGACGGTGAGCACGCCGAAACCGTCGGCGGGTTCGTCGCACAGCTCGACGAAACCATCCACGAAGTACGCCGCACCATCTTCTCGCTCCACGAAGAACAGGACCGGCTGCGCGCCGACCTGGTGAAGACCACGCGCGAGGCAGCCGCTTCGCTCGGCTTCGAACCACATCTCCGGCTCGACGGCCCCCTCGACTCCCTCGTCCCGGACACCGTCCGCCCCGATCTGCTGGCGACCCTGCGCGACACGCTGTCCGACATCGCGCGCGCCGGGCAGGCGCGCGCCGTCGAGGTGGGCGTCCGCGTCGAACCCGACGGCAGCATGCTCGAACTCCGGGTCACCGACGACGAGGGCGCGGACCTGCGCTGGCGGACGCAGTTGCGGGAAGAGGACGCGCCGTGATCTCGGTCTTCCTGCTCGACGACCACGAGCTGGTCCGGCGCGGCCTGCGCACGGTGCTCGAGGACGCGGGCGACATCCAGGTCGTCGGCGAGGCGGGGACGGCGGCGGAGGCGCTGGTGCGGATCCCGGTGATGCGGCCGAAGGTCGCCGTGCTCGACGTCCGGCTCCCCGACGGCGAGGGCATCACGGTGTGCCGGGACGTGCGCGCCTCCACGGACCCGCCACCCGCCTGCCTCATGCTGACGTCCTTTTCCGACGACGACGCCCTGTTCGGCGCGATCATGGCGGGTGCCGCCGGGTACCTGCTGAAGCAGATTTCGTCGAGCGCGGTGGTGGACGCGGTGCGCACGGTCGCCGCGGGCGGGTCGCTCCTGGACGCGAAGGTCACCGCCACCGTGATGAACCGGCTGCGCGGCGAACACGGCGACACCCGCTACGACCTGCTGAGCCCGCAGGAACAACGCGTGCTCGACCTCATCGCCGAGGGCCTCACCAACCGCGAGATCGGCGACCGCCTGAACCTCGCGGAGAAAACGGTGAAGAACTACGTCTCGTCGCTGCTGCACAAGCTCGGGCTGCAGCGCCGCACCGAAGCCGCCGTCTACGTCGAACGCCGCCGCCGTGAGTGAAGAATCCCTTGCCGCGGCCAGGGACCACTTGCCCGGAAGGATGCTCCTGCCGAATGGTGGGTCTGCCGCGCTTCCGTGCTGATTCCCTGAAGGCGCCCTTCGGGGAATCTGATGTCGCGAAGGCGTCCTTCGGGGTATCAGTCTCGGCATGCTCCCCGCTGTGAGGGGCGAGAGTGTGGCGCCAGATTCCCTGAAGGCGTCTTGGGTTCATGGGGTCGTTGCAACACCGGTTGTGATCGGAGGTTGTGATGGTGGTTCGGGCGCGGTTGCCGCGTGGTGTGCAGGTGAGGTTTTGGG
>NZ_BAAANN010000033.1:0-109829 GCF_039529815.1 Amycolatopsis minnesotensis
CTGGAACACCCGCTGCCACCCGTTCACCTGGACCAAGACCGCCGATCAGATCCTGCCCCACGCCACCCGTCAACGAACCTCAGACGCGCGACACTAGCCGCGGAAGACGCCTTCTCGCCGGGAGAGCCGCTGGTAGAGGGTGTGCTGGATGGACTCGCGCACCTGGTCGGTCAGCGTGAACACCAGCATCGGGTCGTCGACGTCCTCGGGGGCGAACTGGTCGGTGCGGATCGGCTCGCCGAACTCGATGTGCCACTTCGTCGGCAACGGGACCGCGCCGAGCGGGCCCAGCAGCGGGAAGAACGGCGTCACCGGGAAGTACGGCAGGCCGAGCAGCCTGGCGAGCGGCTTGATGTCGCCGATCTTCGGGTAGATCTCCTCGGCGCCGACGATCGAACACGGGATGATCGGCACGCCGGTGCGCAGCGCGGCCGAGACGAAGCCGCCGCGGCCGAACCGCTGCAGCTTGTACCGCGACGAAAACGGCTTCCCGATCCCCTTGAAGCCCTCCGGCCACACGCCGACCAGCTCGCCGGAGCGCAGCAGGCGCTCCGCGTCGGCGTTGCAGGCGAGGGTCTGGCCGGACTTGCGGGCGAGCGCCCCGACGAACGGGACCCGGAACACCAGGTCGGCACCGAGCCCGCGCAGGTGGCGCTGACCGGGGTGCTCGTCGTGCACGGCGACCGCGGTCATCAGCGCGTCGAGCGGGATCGTGCCGGAGTGGTTGGCGACGATCAGCGCGCCGCCCTCGGACGGCAGGTTCCCGACACCGTGCGCGCTGACCCGGAACCACTTCTCGTACAGCGCGCGCAGCGGCGGCAGGACCAGCGTCTCGGTCAGCTCGCGGTCGAAGCCGAACTCGTCGACGGTGTAGTCGCCGGTGAGCCTGCTCTTGATGAACGACAGCGCGGAAACGAGCGCTTCGGGGAGGGTGTCGGCACTCAGCGCCGACGGGACCTCGGCAGGCCGCTCCCGCTCGCTCGGCGCGCTGGGGAAGGCGACCACCGGGGCGTCGGCGCGAGGTTCGTCGGCGACCGGCTCGGCCGCCTTCTCCCTCCCCGGTCCGTGCAACGGGATGATCTGGGCTTCGGCGCTGCCTGACACGTCTTCCGCTCCCACGTTCCAGCTGCGGCTCACCGGGCGGCCGCCTGCCCGGTCGCCGCGGCGACCAGTACCTTCCCGGCCAGACCGGCGAGCCGGTCCCCGTCGAGCACCGGGTGCAGCCCGCGACCGGAGATGTAGTCGTCGAAGGCCGCCTTCGTCGTCCACCTCGGCGTGTAGCCGAAGGTCTCCGTGAGCCGGGTCGTGTCGACCACGCGCCCGAAGTTCAGCAGCCGCACCTGGTCGGCCGAGAAGTCGACCACCCGTGCGCCGCGGAGCAGTTTCGCGACCGACGGCACGACCCCCTTCGGCACCGGCAGCTCCACCCGGCCCGCGCGGCGGATCGCCTGTGACAGCGTCAGCACCCCGTCGGCGGCCACGTTGAACACCCCGGCCCGCTCGGTCAGCACCGCGCGTTCGAGCACGTCGAGCGCGTCCGACGAGTGCAGGAGCTGCAGGCGGGCGTCGTAGCCCAGCACGGACGGGACGACGGGCAGCGCGAAGTACCTGGTGAGCACGGTGTCCACGGCGGGCCCGATGAGATTGCCGCAGCGCAGCGTGGTGATCGTGATGTCGGGACGGCGGCGGGCGAGGCCGCGCACGTACCCCTCCATCTCGACGGCGTCCTTCGCGTATCCGCTCGACGACGCCGGGATGAGCTCGGAGTCCTCGGTGAACACCGCCTGCGAGCGGGCGCCCGCGCCGTAGACCGCGGCGCTGGACTTGACCACGAGCTTGCCCACCCGCGGCGAGCGCTGGCACGCGGCGAGCAGCCGCATGGTGCCGATGACGTTGACTTCCTTGATCGCCGTCCGGCCGCTGGGGCCGGCGGGGTGGCAGGTCGTCGCGGCGTGCACGACGGTGTCGACGTTCGCGGTGCTGATCACCTTCGCGATGAGCGGGTTCCGGATGTCGGCTCGCACGAACTCCGCGCGGCCCATCCGCTGCAGCACCGGCCTGCCCGGCGGCACCGTGTCCACCCCGATGACGCGTTCGAACCCGGGGTTGTTGCCCAGTCGTGCCAGCAGCTTGCCCCCCAGCTCACCCCCGACTCCGGTGACGAGCACGATGTTGGACGGCATGCGACCCCCTGAGGGCGGTGGAAAGGCGGGTTGCGGCGGCGACAGCTCTGTCACGCGGGGTGGACGAGCCGGTACCGAAAAAGGGAATCGTGCCGGCCCCTGCGAAATGTTACCTCGGGGCAGGGGTAGTGCCGCCGGGCCTTACATGCTATTAACCCGCGACCGGGGAACTCACCCGAATGCCTGAGAGCCCGCCCACACCAGTGGACGGGCTCTCAAGAAGGCGCAGTCTCAAGACGACGCTTCGTGCGGACGCTGTCACGCGAAGTGCGCGGCGCGCCGAAGCGTCACTTGCCCTGCTTGCGCCGCTGCATCCGCGTGCGGCGCAACAGCTTGCGGTGCTTCTTCTTCGACATGCGCTTGCGGCGCTTCTTGATCACCGAGCCCACAGGTGCTCCTTAAGTCTCGTCGTCTTCTCACGCGGCCCTGCGCGGATTCCAACGGATGGAGCGCTTCAGGCACGAGCGGTGTACCAGGTTACCCGCGCCTTCGCGCCCCAACCCGATGGGGTGGGCCTAACCGACGTCGAAATAGGCGCCCTGGAGGTATTCGTGCACCACCTTTTCGGGCACTCTGAATGATTTGCCGACGCGAACGGCCGGCAGTTCACCCGAGTGCACCAGGCGGTAGACGGTCATCTTGGAGACCCGCATCATCGTGGCCACCTCGGCGACCGTCAAGAACTGGACCTGCCCTAGTGCGGGCACGTCCTCCTTCTTGTTCGGCGGCATAGTTCACCGTGCCTTCTCCACGTGCCGCGCCGCTCGGCTTCCCCACCGGCGGTATCGACACGCACGTGCTCTACGTGAGGGTAGCGGGACATACGTGACTCGTGCGACGCCTGTCACCAAGATGAGCCCCTACCAGCACAATTGAACGCTCAACCACCACGCTCAGCGCTTGTCCGGCTGGTCTTCGTGCGCCTTCCCGAGTTCGACCGACCGGTCGCGGGCCGCCTCGATCGCGGCGATCAGCGCGGCGCGGACGCCGTGGTTCTCCAGCTCGCGGATCGCGTTGATGGTGGTGCCCGCCGGCGACGTGACGGCTTCGCGCAGCGTGACCGGGTGCTCACCGGTGTCGGCGAGCATCTTGCTGGCCCCGACCGCCGACTGGATGATCAGCTTCTCCGCGACCGCACGCGGCAGGCCCAGCAGGATACCGGCGTCGATCATGGCCTCGACCAGGAAGAAGAAGTACGCCGGACCCGATCCGGACAACGCCGTGACGGCGTCCTGCTGCGACTCCGGCACCCGCACGACCTTGCCGACGCAGGCGAGCAGCTCTTCGACCAGTGCGAGGTGCTCCGCGGTCGCGTAGCGGCCGGGAGAGATCGCGCTCATCGCCTCGCCGACCACCATCGGGGTGTTCGGCATCACCCGGACGACGGGCACGCCGTCCGCCAGCCTGCGCTCGTACAGCGCCGTCGGCAGGCCCGCGCACAGCGACACGACCAGCGACGACGGCCCGAGCAGCGGCGCCAGCTCGACGAGCACCGGGTCGATGTCCTGCGGCTTCACCGCGACCACCAGCACGTCCGCCCGCTTGGCCGCTTCGTCGACCTCGACGGCCTCGACGCCGTACCGGCTCGTCAGCTCGGCCGCCCGTTCGGGATGCCGCTCGGTGAACAGCAGGTCGCCGGGGCGCCTGCCGCCGTGCAGCAGCCCGGACAGCAGCGCCTCGCCGATCTTGCCCGCTCCCATGACCGCGATCACGCTCACGGCGTTCTCCTTTCCCTCGCATTCCGGTGCGGAACGACGCGCCGGGCGCGCCCGGCGCGCTCCGGCGCGGCCAGTGTCCTACTCGCGTCCGGCGCGTTACGGCGCGGGTGCCAGCGCGAGCTGGCGCGCCTGGCAGACCAGGCGGCCCGCCGAGTCGACGACCGTGGCGTCGGAGTCGAACCACGACTCCTGCACCGAGCGGCAGTCGATCCGCACCCGCAGCCAGCCCGGCGCGGGCCTGGCGCGCAGGATCGCGCTCAGGTGCACCGTCGGCGACCAGCCGACCCGGCCGAGGTTGAACACCACCGGCGGGTTGACGTCGCTCGCGACGAGCGCGAAGTACGGGTCGGGCTCGCCCTGCCGCGGGCGCGCCCACAACCGGATCATCGGCTCGGCGGAACGCCCGTTGAGATATCCGGCCGTGGCCGCGTCGATCCGGATGTCGCAGCCGTTGGCGAGGTTGAACGCGGCCGCTCCCGCGTCGGCCCGCGCGGTGATCGCCGAAACCGGCGGCTCCGCGGGCATCTGCGGCAGGTCGCTCCAGTCCGGGCGGCGGACGGGCAGCCTGCCCGCGGTGACCCGCCCCTCGACGCAGCTGCGGCCGCGCTGCTCCAGCCGCACGGACACCACGGTGGCGCGCCTGCCGAGCTTGCGGACGTCGGTGCGCAGCAGCACCGGCCCGACCGCGGGCGGGTGCAGGAACTCCGCGCTGACCACCAGCGGGTCCGCGGTGGGCTCGCCGCGTTCGGTCAGCAGCGTCAGCGCGGCCTTCGCGAGCAGCGACATCAGGAACCCGCCGTGCGGGTGCCCGCCGATGGACCATTCCGGGCGCAGGTCGGCGGTGAGCGTGCCGTCGCCGAGCGACCGGACCCGGCACGCCGTGGCGAACGGCAGCGGGCCGCTGTTCAACGCGCTCACGAACGGCTGGCCAGTGCGCGGAGGAAGAACGCGGTGTTCGCGGGCCGTTCGGCGAGCCTGCGCATCAGGTACCCGTACCACTGGTCGCCATACGGAACGTAGATTCTCACTGTCTCACCATTCGTTGCCAGCCTGAGCTGCTCTTCCGGCCGGATGCCGTACAGCATCTGGAATTCGTAGCTGCCCGGTTCGCGCCCGTACCAGCGGGCGCGCTCGCCGACGATCTCGACCAGCCGCGGGTCGTGCGTGGCGAACATGGGGTAACCGCGGCCGGCGAGAAGTGTGTTGGCGCAGCGCACGTACGACCTGTCGACCGCGTGCGCGTGGTCGAACGCCACGTTCACGGGCTCCGCGTAGGCGCCCTTGCACAGGCGGACCCGCGCCCCTTCGGCGGCGAGCGCGGCGGCGTCGTCCTCGGTCCGGCGCAGATACGCCTGCAGGACACCGCCGGTGGACGGCCAGGTGTGGCGAAGCTCGGCGAGGACGCGCAACGTCGCGTCGGTCGTCGTGTGGTCCTCCATGTCGAGGGTCACGGTGGTGGCGCACTGCTCCGCGGCGGCGCAGACCCGCCAGGCGTTGTCGAGCGCGAGCTTTTCGCCGAGCCGCAGGCCGAGCGACGAGAGCTTGACGCTCACCTCCACACGGCCGGAAAGCCCCTCCGAGTGCAGCCGGTCGAGCATCCGGAGGTTCGCCTGCACGTTCTTCTCGGCGTGTGCCCTGCCGTGCACGTCCTCGCCGAGGTGGTCGAGCGTGGCGTGCAGGCCGGAGGCCGCGAGCTCGCGCACCGCCGCCACCGCGTCGTCGCCCGTCTCCCCCGCGACGAACCGGCGGACGAGGTCCCTGCTGCCCGGCGTGGCCGACACCACCTGCCGGATCACCTCGTTCCCTGCGGCGGCGAGGATCAGTGATCGCAGCGGGTTCACGGGCTCCAACCTTACGTGTTCACAGACCGGAAAAGCAGGCGCCCATCCCCAGTATCGGGCGCTAAATGATCTTGAGACAGCCTACTGCCCGAGGTGCAGGCGCGCGAAGAGCAGAGCCTCGGCGAGATCCTTCACACGGCGTGCCGCCTGCGCGGCGCGGCGCGTGTTGACCTCGAGCACGATCTGGCCGTCGAACCCGCGCGCGGCGAGGCGCTCCAGCAACTCGGCGCACGGCTGGTCGCCGCGGCCCGGCACGAGGTGCTCGTCGGACGGGATGCCGCTGCCGTCGGCGAGGTGCACGTGCGCGAGTCGCTCGCCCATGCGGTCCGCGAGCGCGAGCGCGTCCATCCTGGCCGCGGAGGTGTGCGAAAGGTCGAGCGTGTAGTTCGCGTACCCGACGTCGGTCGGGTCGATCGAGGGCCGGAACGCGGACACGCGCGCGTTGCGCCCGCCGCCGGGCGGCCGCACCTTGAACATGTTCTCCACCGCGACCGCGACCCCGCTGGCCGCTTCCAGCTCGGCGACGAGGTCCGCGAACCCTTCGCCGTAGCGGCGCTGCCAGCGGAACGGCGGGTGCACGACGACCGTCTTGGCACCGAGGTCGACCGCCGCGTCCACGCTGCGGCGCAGCCGGACGACCGGGTCCGGCGACCACACGCGCTGGGTGATCAGCAGTGACGGCGAATGCACCGACAGCACCGGCATCCCGGTGCGCCGCGACCACCTGCGCAGCTCGGCGACGTCCTGGCTGACCGGGTCCGCCCAGACCATCACCTCGACGCCGTCGTAGCCGAGCTGCGCGGCGAGCTCGAAGCCCGATCCGGCACGCAGCGGCCAGACGGACGCGGTGGACAGGCCGACCGGGACCGGTGCGTGTGCGTTCACCCGCGCATTATCGGGCCAGCAGGAGCAACGCGGCCGGGGAGACCGTCACCACCAGGCCCACGAGCACCGCGAACACGGTGGTCTGGATGTCGTCGGCGCGCCGGATCTTCCGCACGATCCACACCAGTGCGACCACCACGAGCAGCGCGGCGACCAGCGCGGCCGCGGGAAGCTGGCCCCACAGCCAGTTGAACCCGAGCCACACCGCGGCACCGCCGACGACGCCGACGGCGAGCTGCGCGGCCATCGCGAGCCACTGCTTCGCGGGAGAAGCCTCGTCCTCTTCGACCGGCTCCTCGTCTTCGGCGTAGTCGTCGGCGTACTCGCCGTCGTAATCCGCGTTCTCGCCCTCGTACTCGAGGTCGTCCTCGGCGTAGTCGCCTTCGTAGGCGTACTCGCCCTCGTACGGTGCCGCGTCCTGGTCGTCCGCGAGATCTCGGACGTCGTCGGCGAGGGAGTCGTGGTAACCGGTCGGCGGCAGGCCGTCCTCGTCGGCGAGGTCGTCCTCGTCCGGGTACGCGGGTTCACGCGGCGCGGGGCGCGCGGGCGCGAACGGCGGCGGCGCGACGTACTTCGTCGACGGCCCCAGCCCGGCGGGCGGATCGTCCTCGTCCGGCTCCGCGGCCGGCCCCGGTGGCGCCACCGGGGCGATACCGACCTCGGTGTCCTCCGCCTGGACCTTCTGACGGCGCTGCCGCCAGCCGGCCAGACCCGCGGGCGCTTCGCGAGGCGGCGCCGCCTCGACGGCCCCCGCTTCGTCTTCGGGGAGCGCGGGGAACTGCTCGGTGTGCGGCTCCGGCGCGTGCGGAGGCTGCGGGCGCCGGTTCAGCCGCTGCATGCGCGACCGGGCGGCGCCGCCCGCGCCGGGGTCGATCGGCGGCGCGGGGAACAGCCCGCTCTGGTGCTCCGGGGGCGGCACCGCGAACTGCCCGCTCTGCTGGTCCGCGGGGGGCGCCGGGAAGTGCCCACTCGCGTGCTCGACCGCGGGCGGCGCGGGGAACAGCCCGCTGGGGTGGCGCTCACCGGGCGCGGGGGCCTGCTCGTCGCCGTCGAGCCCGTCCAGGCGTGCGGCGAGGCCACCGGACGGCGGCGCGGGCGGGGGTTCCGGCGACGTCTGCCGCGGGCGGGGGTTCGGGCCGCGGCGGTTCTCCTGCGGGCCGCCGGGCGGGGGCGGCGGCTGCCTGCGGCCGCGCGGCGGCACCGGCAGCTGCTGCGAAGTCCGCGCGCCGGGGGGCGGCGGCGGTGGCGGGGCCGGTTCGTCCGCGGGATCGGGCATCGGCATCGCCGCCGAGTCCTGCGGGCGCTGCGGCGGGCGCTGCGGCCTGCGCAGCGGGCCGGATTCCTGCGGCTGCGGGCGCGGCATCGGCGCCATCGGCGCCGAGTGCTGCTGGCCCGCGGCGGGCGGGGCCGGGGGCGGCGGCGGTGCCGACTGGGCCGACTGGGGCGGCTGTTCGCGGGGCGGCATGCGGCGCGGACCGCCGTTGCGGCGGTTCGGCGGCGGCGGTGTGTCGCCGTCGCGGGCCACCCTGTCGATGATCGCCTGCGGCGCGGTGTCACCGATGTCACGCGGGCGGCTGGGCGGGGCGTCCTGGCCCTCCCGGGCGTCATCGTCATCGGCTGCCCTGCGGCGACGACGGCGTCCTCCGCTGTCGACCTGCCCACCGTGCTGCGCGAGCAGCTCGGCGACGGTCTTCTGGGGTTCGCCTCCGTTGTCTTCAGTCATGCGTCTGTCCAAAACACGTGATCAGCGTGGAACTCCCGGGCCGGGAGCACAGCGGCACCGGCCGGACGGCTGCCCGGCTCGTGAGGTCTCGCATTACTGCCACCCTTTCACCGTGCCCGCTGCGTATCGGTCGCGTCCAGTCCCGTGCTGCCACCGGTCTGATTCCGCGATGAGTTGCCGCGGGCGCCCACAGCGGCTTCCCCCGCACCGTTCGAATGGTCCAGTCGCCGAAGAATGACACCCTCTCGTAGCGCCCAGGGGCAAATTTCGAGCTCGTGGAGTGACAACGCTCGCATGGTGGCCTGAGCCACCAGCGCCCCACCCGTGAGCTGCCCCGCGCGGCTCGCGCTGACGCCTTCGAGCTGCGCGAGGTCGCCGGACGGCATGCGCGAGATGAACGCGATCAGCTGGCGCAACGCGGTGTCGGTGAGCACGCGGCGCACCCGCGGCCCCGAGGCCGACGGCGCGGCGCCGGTCAGCCTGGCGAGTGACCGGAACGTCTTCGACGTGGCCACGACGCGGTCCGGCTGGCCGAGCCTCGCCACCTTCTTCGCGAGCCCGGCGAGCTGCTCTTCGAGCCACGACGACGTGGCGATCAGCTCGGACCTGGTCGGCGGGTCGTGCCGGAACCGGGTCCTGGTGGTGCGCCCGGCACCGAGCGGGAGCGACTCGGCGAGCGCGGGCTCCTCGTCCATACCCATCGCGACCTCGAGCGAGCCGCCGCCGATGTCGAGCACCAGCAGCTGGCCGGCGGACCAGCCGTACCAGCGGCGCACCGCGAGGAAGGTGTGCCGCGCCTCGTCCACGCCGGACAGCACCTTGAGCTCGACGCCCGTTTCGTCGGCGACCTTCCTCAGCACCTTCGCGGAGTTGTCGGCCTCGCGGACCGCGGAGGTCGCGAACGCCATGAGCTCCTCGCAGCCCAGCCTTGCCGCCGAGACCTTGGCCGCCTCCACGGCGCGGACGAGCTGGTCCGCGCCGTGCTTGCTCAGCTCGTTCGACTTGGTGATCTGCTCGGCGAGCCGCAGCACGGTCTTCTCGGAGTGCATCGGCGTCGGGTGCGCACCGCGGTGCGCGTCCACCACGAGCAGGTGGACGGTGTTGGAACCGACGTCGAGGACCCCTAGGCGCACAGGGGGCTACGGTACCCGCCGCCCGTGGAGGGCGGAAAAGCCTGGGATCACGTCTCGAACTTGTAGCCGAGACCGCGCACCGTGACGAGGTGGCGCGGCGATCCCGGATCGGGCTCGATCTTCGACCGCAGCCGCTTGACGTGCACGTCCAGCGTCTTGGTGTCGCCGACGTAGTCCGCGCCCCACACCCGGTCGATGAGCTGGCCGCGGGTGAGCACCCTGCCGACGTTGCGCAGCAGGTACTCGAGCAGGTCGAACTCCTTGAGCGGGAGCGAGACGTCCGCGCCGTCGACCGTGACGACGTGCCGCTCGACGTCCATCCGCACCGGGCCCGCCGCGAGCACGAGCGGTGCCAGCTCGCCCTCGGTGCCCGGTTCGCCGCCGCGCCGCAGGACGGCGCGGACGCGCGCGATCAGCTCGCGCGCGGAGTACGGCTTGGTGACGTAGTCGTCGGCGCCCAGTTCCAGGCCGACGACCTTGTCGATCTCGCTGTCGCGCGCGGTCACCATGATGACCGGGACCGCGGACCGCTGGCGGAGCTGCTTGCACACGTCGGTGCCGCTCATCCCGGGCAGCATGAGGTCGAGCAGGACGATGTCGGCGCCGTTGCGGTCGAACTCCTCGAGCGCCTGCTGGCCGGTCGCCGCGACGGCGGCGGTGAAGCCCTCCTTGCGCAGCAGGAACGCGAGCGGGTCGGCGAACGACTCCTCGTCCTCGACGATGAGCACCCTGGTCACAGCTTTCCTCCATCTGTGCTGTCCGGTCCCGAGCCAACGAGCCGGGATGTCCGGTCGGGCGTCTTCTCCTGCCTTGGCGCAGGGGGGATCTGCTTGCCGGTTGCGGAGCGGGTGGTGCCCGCCTCGCCTGCTTCGGACCCCAGGTGGGCCGGGATCCGGAGAGTGAACGTGGAGCCGGTCCCCTGCTTGCTCCACAGCCGCACCTCGCCGCCGTGGTTCGCGGCGACGTGCTTGACGATCGCGAGACCGAGGCCGGTGCCGCCGGTCGCGCGGGAGCGGGCCTTGTCGGCGCGGTAGAAGCGCTCGAAGACGCGCTGCTGGTCTTCCTCGGCGATGCCGATGCCGCGGTCGGTGACCGCGATTTCGACGCCGGGAACAACACCGTCGACGAACCGCCTGCTGATCGAGACGGGACTGCCCGCCTGCGAGTAGGCGACGGCGTTTTCCAACAGGTTCGACAGCGCGGTGACGAGAAGTGTCCGGTCGCCCTCCACGAGCAGGCCGCTCGGGCCGTCGGTGGTGACGGTGATCTCGGCGGACTCGGCGGAGATCCGGGCGCGCCCGAGCGCTTCGCGGACCACGGCGTCGACTTCGACGACGTTCAAGTCCGGCAGGCGCTCGGCGCCCTGCAGCCGCGACAGCGCGATGAGCTCGGTGACGAGCTGGCCGAGCCGCGTGGACTCGCGGAGGATCTTGCCGCCGAAACGGCGGACCTCTTCGACGTCCTCGGCGGCGTCCAGCACGGCCTCGGTGAGCAGCGCGATGGCACCGACCGGGGTCTTCAACTCGTGGCTGACGTTGGCGACGAAGTCGCGGCGGGTCGCTTCGAGCCGGACGGCGTCGGAGTGGTCGACCGCCTCGACGACAGTGAATCCCTCGCCGAGGGGTCGGACCTCTGCCAGCACGGCCTCCGGCTGGCGGCCCCGAGCTTCGAGGGGTGAAAGGTCGATTTCGAGTGCGTCGTCGGTTTCGACCACCTGCTCCGCCGCCTTGCGGGCCCGTCCGTCGGCCTGGTTGTCGCGGACCATCCCGAGCGTCTCGGCGCGCGGGTTGTGGACCACGACGTCGCCGAACCGGTTCAGCACGGCCACGCCGTTGTTGGACGACCGGATGAGCCGGTGTAGGAGCTCGGCCACGGTCGGCCCCGCGGGCTGGTGCCGGTCGGCGCGGCGGCGGAGCTTCGCGATCAGGAGCCCGGCGACCACACCGACCACCAATGATCCGATGGCCAATGCGAGTGAGGCAGGCACGGTCACGGGGGAATCGTAAGCGCGGGGGTAGCCTGTTGGCCTAGTCCTGGAAGCGTTCTCGTGATGGCCGTGACACCTTCGAAGGACTTGTTCTTCCCCGATTCAGGCCCCGTTCACGTTCCGGTCGCTCTGCGTCGACATCGGACGGTGTGCCTTCATCAGATCGAGTCGAGCCGCGCGAACTCCTCGTCACTGAGTTCGAGCCCCGCGGCGGCCACGTTCTGCACGAGGTGCGCCGGGTCGCCGGTGCCCGGGATGGCCAGCACGTTGGGTCCCTTCGCCAGCGTCCAGGCCAGCCTGACCTGCGCCGGGGTGACACCGCGCGCACGGGCGACCGCGGCCACCTCGGGATGCTCTTCGCCGCTCGCGATGGCGAAGAACGGCACGAACGCGATACCGAGCCTGCCGCATTCGGCGAGCAGGGCGTCGTCCTCGCGCCGCGCCTGCAGGCCGTACTGGTTCTGCACGCACACCACGGGCGCGATGGCGCGCGCCTCGGCCAGGTGCTCCGGACCGACGTTCGAGATGCCGAGGTGCCGAACGAGGCCCTCGCGCTGGAGGTCGGCCAGCGCGCCGAACCGGTCGGCCAGCGAGCCCGCGCCCCGGTCGAGACCGGTCCCGATCCGCAGGTTGACCACGTCGAGGTGATCGCGGCCGAGCTGGCGCAGGTTCTCCTCGACCTGGCCGCGCAACTGCTCCGGCCGCGCCTCCGGCAGGAACGCACCCGACGGGTCGCGACCGGGGCCGACCTTCGTGGTGAGCACCAGGCCGTCCGGGTACGGGCGCAGCGCGCGGTTGATCAGCTCGTTGGCGGAGCTGAGCGGGGAGAAGTAGAACGCCGCGCTGTCGATGTGGTTCACGCCGAGGTCGAGCGCCGTCCGCAGGACCTCGACGGCGTGCTCGCGGCCCGGGATGCGCATCGCGCCGAAGCCGAGCCGGTTGACCGTCAGGTCGCCGAGCTGCCAGGTGCCCGCGGCGTCGGCGGTGATCGTGTTCGTGTTCGTCGTCATGGCTCCCAGGCTTGCCGCGTGCCGGCGGCGCCGCCGGGATTGGCAGGATGCTGCCAACCTTGCCGCCACGCGGCGGGCAGGACGAGACTGATGACGTGAAGCCGCTCGAAGACGTGGCCGTGCTGCGCGGCGAAGAGGAGCTGTTCGCCCGCGCCGGGCACCTGTTCACCGGCGCGACCGAGTTCGCATGCGCGGCGAACGACATGCACACCTGGGCGGTGGCGCGGTCGCGGGTGCGGATACCGCCCCCGGCATCGCGGCCCAAGCTCGTCCGCAAGCTGTACCGGCCGGCCATGCTGCTCGATCCGGCGCTGTCACAGCACCTGCGGGAGCTGGAACGCGAAGGCGCACAGATCAGGATCACGCCGGACGAGATCAACGAAACGATCATCATCGACCGGCGGCTGGCGATCCTCGCCGGCGGCTTCGCGGGCCAGGACCGCACCTACAGCGTGATCACCAGGCCCGAGGTGGTCAACAGCGTCACGTCGCTGTTCGACTCGGCCTACCGCGGCGGCACCGAACTCGCCGTCTACGACCGGCGGTTCGCGGAGCTGCGCTCGCTGGCGCCGCGCATCCTCGAGCTGCTGAGCTCCGGCTGCAAGGACGAGACCGCGGCGCGGACGCTCGGCCTCGGCCTGCGCACCTACCGCCGCCGGGTGGCCGAGCTGATGGCCGCGCTCGGGGCCACGTCCCGGTTCCAGGCCGGGGTGCGGGCCCGCGAGCTGGGCCTGGTCTGAGCCTTACTTGCCCTGGTTCGCGACCGCGGCCGCGGCTTCCTTCGCCGCCGCCGGGTCGAGGTACTCGCCCCCGGGCGTGATCGGCCGGAGGTCCTCGGTCAAGTCGTAGCGCAGCGGGATCCCGGTCGGGATGTTCAGGCCCGCGATGGCGTCGTCGGAGATGCCGTCGAGGTGCTTCACGAGCGCGCGCAGCGAGTTGCCGTGCGCGGCCACCAGCACGGTCTTGCCCGCGCGCAGATCGGGCACGATCGCGGACTCCCAGTACGGCAGCAGCCTGGCCACGACGTCCTTGAGGCATTCGGTGAGCGGCGCCTGGTCGCCGAGCGGGGCGTAGCGCGCGTCGGCGTCCTGGCTGAACTCGCTGCCGCGCTCGATCTCGGGCGGCGGGGTGTCGTAGGAGCGGCGCCAGAGCATGAACTGCTCGTCGCCGAACTCTTCGCGGACCTGCTTCTTGTCCTTGCCCTGGAGCGCGCCGTAGTGGCGTTCGTTGAGCCGCCAGTCGCGGCGGACGTCGATCCAGTGCCGGTCCGCGACGTCGAGCGCGAGGTTCGCGGTGGCGATCGCGCGCCGCAGCAGCGACGTGTGCACGACCTCGGGCAGGAGGCCGCGGTCAGCGAGCAGCTGCCCGCCCTTGCGCGCCTCGTCCTCGCCCTGCGCCGAGAGCGGGACGTCGACCCACCCGGTGAACAGGTTTTCCGCGTTCCACGTGCTCTGCCCGTGCCGCAGCAGCACGAGGGTCCCAAGTTCGGCCATGGCCGCCAGCCTGCCAGAATCGCCGCCCGGTCCCGCAGCGGGTGCCCGAACCCGCACCCGAGTGCCCCATCGCGGAGTCCGTTCCCTCACGAGGCTGACAGACCGTCTACCTAGAGTGTGCCAACGTGGCCGATAGTCGTCACTTCCGTCCCGCGACCGGCGAGTATTCGCTCTCCCGAACCTTCGGGGCGCTGCACTCCGTCAACCTATCATCGGAACTTCACTCGAATGGAGTAACGGGTAGTCTTGTGATTACGGGGTGCCTTCTGCCAAGTTGACTACATCCCGCTCGGCTGGATTCCACGCACTCCCCAGCCGGGCGGGTTACGACCGCAGCTCGTCTCCCCCTGCCGGGCTGCGGCCCGCCGGCCCCGTTGGCATCCCCCTCGTCACCGGGTCCAGAAGCGGCGGGAGCGTCAGCGGGGCGGCTCGAGTTCGCGACTCCCCCTCCCTCGAGCCGTCCCGCCTTTTCTGTGTTCTTTATCGGTCGTCAAAATTTGCGCTGCCAGGGCGCGGCTCCCAGCTCGACCCGCCGGTTGGTCGCGGGGTGCGCCCTGCCATCGCAAATTTAGAGGGCCCAGGGGCCCTGCGACCGACTGCACGCTCCCGCCGCGCGGGGCGCGTCGGATTGCCGGTGCGGGGCCGGGTCTTGCATGGCCGCGCCTTCGGCGCGGACCTCGCGGCACTCGGGGAGGTAGGCGGGCGAGTGGGGTTTCGGTAGGCGCGCGAGGTGGGGGTGTCCCGCCGGGTGCATTTAGCGGGCTAAATGTCGTTGGTGGGGGTGGTGGGTGGCGGGGTGGCGGGCTTTTTGCGGCGGTGGTGCCAGTAGAGGGCGGCGGGGATTAGGAGTAGCGCGAGGAACGGGGCGGCGGCACCCAGCCCGGTCAGGACACCGGAGCCGAAGGTGAGGAAAGCGCTCCAGCCATTGGCCAGGCCCGAGGTGAAGCCGCCGGGAGCGGAATCCGGTTTCGGCGCGACAGGCAAGCCGACCGAAACCGAAATTGTCGCCATATCGACTTGAGCGGTCAGGGAATCCTGCTTCGCTTGCAGCGATTCCAATTCGGTTTCGCGGGTGGTGAGTTCGGATTCCACCGACGCGACCTCGCTGACCGAACCGGCGCGGTCGAGCAGCGCGCGCACCCGTTCGACGCTCTTGCGCTGCGACGCCAGCCGCGACTGAACGTCCACGACCTGCTCGGTGACGTCCTGGGCGTGCTGGGCCTTGTGCACGACCGCGCCCAGCTTCGCCAGCTCGTCCAGCGTCGAATCCAGCTTCGCGGCGGGCACGCTCACGCTCAGCGAGGCCGATTTGCCGTCGGTGCGCTCCTCGCCGACGAACCCGCCCGCCACCATCGCGGCACGGCGCGCACCCTCGCCCACCGCCGCCGGGTCCGGTGCGGTCAGCGCGATGGTCGCGGTCTTCGCGAGTTTCCGGTCCGCGGCCTGGCCCTGGCCCGCGGCCGGTTTTCCCGGCGCGGGCGCCTTCCCCGGCGACTGCGCCTGCGGCGCGGCCATCTCGTTTTGGACGCCGCTACCGGAGTCGGCGGTTCTCGACGCCTGCTCGCCGCTCGTGCACGCCGCCAGCGCGACGGCGAGCACGCCGCACGCCAGCACCGCGCGCGTTCTCCTGATGCTCATGCTTCTCCCTCCAGTGGTGGCGGAGGGACGGAAACCGGGGCACGCCCGGTTGCACGCGGCAGGTCAGGATTCGGTCAACGAGCCCGGTTCGTGACCACCCTCGGGCTCGACGAGGTGCTTGAACGCCTGGAGGTTCGCCAGCGACTCGCCGCGCGACACCCGCCAGTCCCATTCCCGTTTGATCGAGGTGGCGAACCCGATTTCGAGAAGGATGTTGAAATCCCCGTCCGCCGCTTCGAGAACCTGGCCGAGCAGTTTGTCCAGCTCGGCCGGGGTGACGGTTTCCAGGCCGAGCCTGCCGACCAGGTAGATGTCCCCGATGGCGTCCACTGTGTAGTGAACACCGTAAAGCTTCGCGTTGCGGCGCAACAGGAACCGGTAAACGTCCTCATGCGACTCGTCGGGTCGGCGGCACACGAAAGCTTCGATCGAAAAAGCGTGCTCGCGCGCGATCAGCCAGACGTTGGTCTGCAGTTTCTTGGTACCGGGCAGTGTGACGAAATAGCGCCCTTCGCCCTTTTGCTCGTACTTCAGCCCGGCTTCATCCAAAGTGGACCTGACGACGGTGTCCACCGTCATACCGCGACCTCCTGCGACGCACTGCGGAACGAACTGGTCGCCTCAGCGTAGGTTTTCAGCAGCTTCTCCGTCGTGCTGGCCCACGAGAACCGGCGCGCGTGCGCGATCGCGTTCTCGGCGAACTCGGCCATCCTGCCCGGCCGCCTGACGAGGCCGGCGAGCGCTCCCGCCCAGTCGTCCGCGGTGTGCGTCGGCACCAGCAAGCCGGAAACGCCGTGCACGACGGCCACCGGCAGGCCGCCGACCTCGGCCGCGACGACCGGCGTGCCGCAAGCCTGCGCTTCCAGCGCGACCAGCCCGAACGACTCGTTGTAGCTCGGCACGGCGACGATGTCGGCGGCGCGGAACACGTTCGCCAGCGACGGCACGGGCTGCGGCGGAAGGAACCGGGTCTGCTCCTCGATGCCGAGCGAAACCACCAGCTCCCGCAACGCCCTTGGCTGCTCCATCCCGCTGCCGGACGGGCCGCCGACGATCAGCACCACCAGCCGCGACCGCAGCGACGGATCGCGTTCGAGCATCCTGGCCGCCGCGCGCACCAGCACGTCCGGCGCCTTCAGCGGCTGGATCCGCCCCGCGAACGCGAGCACCACCGCGTCGCGCGGCAGTCCCAGCGCGTCCCGGGCGGCCGCGCGGGGCCCCGGCGTGAACCGGCGAAGGTCGACGCCGGGGGAAACGGTGTGCACCATTTCGGGATCGGCGCCGTACATGCCGATCAGCTCGCGAGCCTCGACGGCCGTGTTCGCGATGAGCCGGTCCGCTTCGGCGACCACCTGCTCCTCGCCGATCACGCGCGTCCTCGGCTCGGGGGTGTCCCCCTCGGCGAGCGCGGCGTTCTTGACCTTCGCGAGCGTGTGCGCGGTGTGCACGAGCGGCACCCCCCACCGGTCGCGCGCCAGCCAGCCGACCTGCCCGGAAAGCCAGTAGTGGGAGTGGATCAGGTCGTAGTGCCCCGGCTCGTGGAACGCCTCGGTGCGCAGCACGCCCGAGGTGAACGCGCAGAGCTGCCCCGGCAGCTCGTCGCGGCCGAGCGGTTCGAACGGGCCGGCCTGGATATGCCGCACGAGCACGCCGGGCGCCAGCTCGGCCACCGGCGGCTGGTCCGACGAGGTCGCCCTGGTGAAGACCTCGACCTCGACCCCGCGCCGGGCCATCTCGGTCGCGGTCTGCCGCACGTAGACGTTCATGCCGCCGGCGTCCCCGGTACCGGGTTGCTCCAGCGGCGAGGTGTGCACGGACAGCACCGCCACCCGGCGCGGCGCATGACGAGACACGGGGTGCAACGAGATCGTCACCTGGTCACTCCTGGTCAGCGTGCGAGCAGTCCTCCGGCGAACTGCCGCAGTGCCGAGGTGAACTCGGCCGCCTCCTCGACGAACGGCAGATGCCCCACACCCTGGAACCAACGCCCGCGGGCCCCCACTATCTTCCCTGCCGCGTATTCCCCGGCGGACACGTCGACGACCGCGTCCTCCGTACCGTGGATGACCAGCGCCGGGACGTCGACCGCGGCCAGCACGTCCGCGCTGTCGACCTCGCGGCGGAACAGCGCGGCCCGCACCGCGGGCGGCACCGACAGGCACGAGCCGAGCAGTGCCTGGGCCAGCGCGCCGGGCACTGGCCGCGAGGCCATGCCGTCACACAACGTGGTCAGCGCGGGCAGCGCGACCGCGATGTCCTCGGAAAGCGCGTCCGGCAGCGCCGCGCGCATGGCCTGCCCCACCTTGCCGCCCGGCCTGCCTCGGCCCAGTTCGGTGATGGCACCAGCCAGCACGATCCCGGCGATGCCCTCGGTGCCGTGCACGCGCAGGTAGTCGGTGAGCACGAGGCCGCCGTAGGACCAGGCCACCACGATCGCGGGCGCGCCGGCGAACTCCAGCACCGCGGCGAGGTCCGCCGCCCACAGGCCCGGATCGTCGTAACCCTCGACCGGCACGTCCGAGGTCCCGTGGCCGCGCAGGTCGACGGCGACGAGCCGGTAGCGCTCGGCGAGCCCGGGATCGGCGAGCTGGGGCGAGAAGGCCAGCGAGGACTGCGCCCAGCCGTGCACGAACACGATCGGCCTGCTCTGCTCGGCGCCGACGACGCGCACCCCGAGCCGGACTCCGCCGCCACCGACGACTTCGGTCTGCATCCGCGCCGCCGCTACAGCGCCGACTTCGACTGCCAGGTCTTCCAGTCGAGCAGCCAGTCCATCACGTCGGAGGTGGTCACCGCGTTGAGCTTGGAGCCGGTGACCTCGACCGGGTCACCGATCATCGCGCTGTCGAAGTAGGCCTTCGCGTCCTTGTCGAGCAGGTTCACGCACCCGTGCGAGTTGTTCGTGTTCCCGATCGCGGACGCGTTGTCCTGGTTCTCGTGGATGTACTCGCCGTGGTTGGAGATGCGGCAGGCCCACTTCTTGTTGACGTTCGTGTAGCCGTAGCGCGCGTTGTCGAAGCGCGCCGTCGGCTCCTTCGTCATCACGATGAACGTGCCGTTCGGCGTGTTCCGGTCGGTGACCGAGTCGAGGCCGTTGCTCGCCGGGTAGCTCGCCGACTCCTTGCCGTTGCGGTACACCTTCATCACGTGGTCCGGGGTGTTGATCTTGACCACCTGGTTGCGGCCGATCTTGAACTCGGTGCTCACGTCGTCCTTGGCGTACATCCCGCCGCCGAGATCGATGCCGTAGACCTTGGCGGTGACCTTCACGCTGGTGCCCGCGGGCCAGTACTCCTTCGGCCGCCAGTCGGCCTGCTTGTCGGAAAGCCAGGCCCACTCGCCTTCGACCTTCTGCGACGGCTCGACCACCAGCGCCTTCTGCGCGGCGGCCTTGTCCTTCACCGGGGAGGCGAACTTGACGCTGATCGGCATCGCGACCCCGACCTCGGCGTCGTCGCCGGGGTTGAGCGTGACCCTGATCTCCTTGGCGGGCTTCACCGTGTCGAACGCACCGGTGAGCTGCGCTTCCTTGGAGTCGGTGCCGGCGGCCTTCGCGGCGTAGGTGTAGCTCTTGCCGTAGCCGAGCTGGCCCTTGCTGGTCCAGGTGGTCTTCTCGGCGTCGAAATCGCCCTCGACGACCTTGCCTTCGGCGTTCGTGACCTTGACGTCGGTGAACTTGCCTTCGGCGACCTTCAGCACGACCGGCTGGGACACCGGCGCGTCCTTGGCGCCGACCACGGGCGTCGCGGTGATCTGGGCCTTCGGCTGCTCTGGCACGTCCCCGCCCGCGGCGCCGCCGGTACCCGGTGCCGCCGAATCGTCGCTCGAGCAGGCGGCGACCAGGACGGTCGCGCTGGTGGCGAGTGCCGCCTTGAACACCGTGCGCCGTTCGAACACCGGGGACCTCCTAGCTTTGGACGCGGCCGCATACCGAACACCGCCCGCAAACGCTTCGACGTTACCTGGACGTGCCTGCCGCCTCAGCGGTTGCCTTGTTCGTCCGGCTCGTCCCAGCCTGCCATGCGGACGGGCGCCAGGGGACGCCCGTCCGGGTCCGCCACCCGCATCGGGGATGCCGCGTTCATCACATCGCGCAGTTGATCAGCAGGGGTTCCGGGTGCAGAGAGACGCCGAAGCGCGCACGGACGCCGTCACGGACTTCGGCGGCGAGTGCGAGCAGGTCGGCGGTGGTGGCGGAGCCGCGGTTCGTCAGCGCGAGCGTGTGCTTCGTCGACAACGACACCCGCCCGCCGGGGCCCCGGTGCCCCTTGCCGAACCCGGCGCGTTCGATCAGCCACGCGGCGGACAGCTTCACCCCGCCGTCGGCCGGGTACCGCGGCATCGCGACATCGTCGCCGACGACGGAAGCGACGCGCGCGACGACGTCGGCGACGTCCGCCTCGGCGACGATCGGGTTCGTGAAGAAGGAGCCCGCGCTCCAGGTGTCGTGGTCGTCGGCGTCGAGCACCATGCCCTTGCCGCGGCGCAGCCCGAGCACGGCTTCCCGCACGTCACCGGTGGGCACGCGCTCGCCGACCTCGACGCCGAGCGCCCTGGCGAGCTCGGCGTACCGGACCGGCTGCGAAAGCCCGTCACCGTTCAGTTCGATCCGCACGCCGAGCACGACGGCCGCGTCGGTGCCCTTCAGCACGCTCGTGCGGTAGCCGAGGCCCAGCTCGTCGCGGGACATCGTGCGAACCTCGCCGGAGCGGCGGTCGAAGCAGCGGACCGACACCAGCGAGGCGCCGATCTCGAATCCGTACGCGCCGACGTTCTGGATGGGCGTCGCGCCGACCGACCCGGGAATGCCGGACAGGCACTCCACCCCGCCGAGCTTCTCCCCGACGACGCTGGCGACGAAGTCGTCCCAGTTCTGGCCCGCCGCGATGTCCGCCACGACCGTGCCCGCCGCGTCGCGGTCGAGCGTCCAGCCTTCGGTGGCGATCCGCACGACCGTGCCGTCGAACCCGTCGTCGCCGACGACCAGGTTCGACCCGCCGCCGAGCAGGAGCAGCGGCGTACCCGCCCGGTCCGCTTCCTGAACAGCGCTCAAGAGCGCGTCGTCGGTGGTCGCCGTGACGAACCGGCGTGCCGTGCCGCCGAGCCGCAGTGTCGTGTAGCTCGACAGGGGCGCCCGGGTGGGAGTTTCGACTGTGCTCACGTCCTGGAACGGTACTGTCTGCGCTCATGGGTTCCCGTATCGAGCACCGCGCAGAGTTCCCGCAGAGCGTCGCCGAGGTCTACGCCGCGCAGAGCGACGCCGACGTCCTGCGCGCGCGGCTCGACCGGCTCGGCGGCAAGCACGCCGGACTTCCCGAGCACGAGAAGACCGGCGGCGGCGCCCGCTACCGGCTGGTCCAGGGCATCGGCGCGGAGCAGCTCCCGCAGGCGGTGCGGACCCTGCACAAGGGCGACCTGATCGTGCACAGGGCGCAGACCTGGACCGCGGCGGGCGACGGGTACACCGGCACCGCGACCGCCGAGGTCGACGGTGTGCCCGGTGAGATCAAGGCCCGCACCGAACTGCGCGAAGAAGGCGGCGTGACGGTGCTTCGCACGAGCGGCGAGGTCAAGGTCCGCATCCCGCTGGTCGGCGGCAGGCTGGAAAGCGTCATCGCCGAACAGGTCACCAAGCTGCTGCAGCGCGAAGCCGAGTTCACCGCGCAGTGGCTGGCCGACAACGACTGACGGGCGGGCTGACGGGCGGACTGACGCGCGCGCTCGGCGCACCGACCCGCGGCACGACGAACCCGAACCGGCTCCGGCGGGTGGACCGGTGGCTCACGAGCTCGCCCGAAATCGGCACGCTGCTCCGCCGCGCGGCGGAGCCGCTCGTCGTCGACCTCGGGTACGGCGCGTCGCCGGTGACGACGGTCGAGCTGGCGCGCAGGCTACGCATCGCCCGCCCCGACCTGCGCGTGCTCGGCCTCGAACTCGACCAGGACCGGGTCGACGCGGCCCGGCACGCCGCGGATCCGCCCGCGCTGGACTTCCGCCGCGGCGGGTTCGAGCTCGCGGGCACTTCGCCGATCCTCGTGCGCGCGTTCAACGTGCTGCGCCAGTACCCGGAAGACGAGGTCGCGGGCGCGTGGCGGCTGCTGCTCGACCGGATGGCACCCGGCGGGCTGCTCGTCGAAGGGACGTGTGACGAAATCGGCAGGCTGTGTTCCTGGGTGACGGTCGCCGAAGACGGGCCGAGAACGCTCACGCTGTCGTACCGGCTCGCCGAGCTGGAGCTGCCGTCGACCGTGGCCGAGCGGCTGCCGAAGGTGCTCATCCACCACAACATGCCTGGTGAACGCGTGCACGGGTTCCTGCGGACGCTCGACGCGTGCTGGCTTGCCGCGGCGCCGCACCGCTCGTTCGGCGTGCGGGCGCGGTGGGCGCAGACGATCGCGCTGCTGGCGGACCGCGGCTGGCCGGTGCTGACGAGGAGGACGCGCTGGCGGCTCGGCGAGCTGACCGTGCCCTTCGCCACCGTGCGGCCGTGAGGGCTGGACTTCTACGCGCTGTTCACGTCCCGCATGCCGCTGGGTCACCCGGTGGCGACCTGGGGTGATCACGATGATCGCGTGGAGCTGCTGAACGAGGTCACCGGCCTGCTCCGGAGCACGCTGGACTCGCCATGGCTGTGGCTCGCGCTCTTCCTGGTCGCCGGGCTCGACGCGCTGCTCCCGTTCATGCCGAGCGAAACGGCCGTGGTGCTGGTCGCCGTGCTGCTGGGCCAGGACCCGCCGCGGCTGGCACTGCTCGCCGTGGTGGCCGCCGCCGGCGCGTTCGCGGGCGACTGCGCGAGCTACTGGATCGGCCGCACCGCGGGCGAACGCGTGCTGGCGGGCATGCGGCGCGGCGAGAAGACGCGGCAGCGCTACGACTGGGCGAAGGCGCGTGTCGACGAGCACGCGCCGCTGCTGATCGTCGGCGCGCGATACCTGCCGGGCGGCAGGGTCGCGAGCGGGCTCGCCACCGGGAGCCTCCGTTTCCCCTGGCGCCGCTTCTGGGTGTACGACCTGTGCGGCGCGGGGGCTTGGGCGGTGTACAGCACCGTCGTGGGGTGGGTCGGCGGCGCCGGGTTCGCCGACGAACCGGCGAAGGGCCTGCTGCTGGCGGGCGCGCTCGCGCTCACGATGCTGGCCGCGTTCGAAGGCGCGCGGCGGTTGCGCGGGTGGCTACGCTCGCGGCGTGGACCACGAGACGTACCTCGACGCGATCCGAACACACCTCACGGCCTTCCACGCGGCGGTGACCGGAGCGGGGCCGGACGCACCGGTCCCGACGTGTCCGAAGTGGACGGTCAGCAGGCTGGTCGGCCACCTGGGCAGGGTGCATTCCATGGTCCGCGAAGCGGTGGCGCACCCGGACGCCGGGAAAGTGAGCCCCGAGCCTGCTCCTGACGGCTGGGACGCGGTGCTCGCCTGGCAGCAGGCCAAGAGCGCGGCCATGCTCGACGCGCTCGGCGCCGGGCCCGACGTCCCGGCGTGGCTGCCGTTCCCCGGTTATGCGAAGACCACCGGCTCGTGGGCACGGCGGCAGGCACACGAATGCGCGATCCACCGGCTGGACGCCGACGCGGCGAACGGGGGCGGAACACCGCCGTTCGATCCGGCGTTCGCGGCCGACGGCACCGACGAGATGCTGACCTCGCTGCTGCCGTTCCGCGCGTGGGCGGACTCGGCCGCGACCGGATCGGTGCTGGTGCACGCGGCGGACGCCGGGCGGGTGTGGACCCTGGAGCTGCGGAGCGGCGTCCGGCCCGTGGTGGCCGACGGCACTTCGGCCACGTTCGACGCCGACGTGACGATCGCGGGCACCGCGGACGCGGTGTACCGGCGGCTCTGGGGCCGCCCGTCGGCCGCGTCGGTCATCGGCGACGCTTCCTTGCTCGAACCCCTCGCGGCACCGTGACGAAACCAGGAAGGATGGCGGCCATGCCGCACCAGTACGTCATCACCTTCGGCTGCCCGGACCGGAGCGGGATCGTCGCGGCGATCTCCACCTTCCTCGCCGAAGCGGGTGGCATGATCGCCGAAGCCGCCTACCACACCGATCCGGACACCGGCTGGTTCTTCACGCGCCAGGTCGTGACGGCGGGTTCGCTGCCGTTCGACGTGCACGAGCTGCGCGACCGGTTCGGCGCGGTCGCGCGGTCGATCTCACCGGAGTCGGAATGGCGGGTCACCGACACCGGCGAGCGCCGCCGCGTGGTGATCCTGGTGTCCAAGGACGGCCACTGCCTCTACGACCTGCTCGGCAGGGTCGCCGCGGGCGAACTCGACGTGGACGTGTCGGCGGTCGTCGGCAACCACCGGCCGCTCGGCGACATCACCAGGGCGCACGGCATCCCGTTCCACCACGTGCCGTTCCCGAAGGGCGATCCCGAGGGCAAGGCCGCCGCGTTCGCCGAGGTCGCCGCGATCGTCGGCTTCCACGACCCGCACGCGGTGGTGCTGGCGCGGTTCATGCAGGTGCTGCCCGCCGATCTCTGCGCGGCGTGGGCGGGGCGCGCGCTGAACATCCACCACAGCTTCCTGCCCTCGTTCGTCGGCGCGCGGCCCTACCACCAGGCGCACGCGCGCGGCGTCAAGCTCGTCGGCGCGACCTGCCACTACGTCACGGCCGACCTGGACGCGGGCCCGATCATCGAGCAGGACGTCACCCGCGTCGCGCACGGCGACTCGGTTTCCGACATCGTGCGCAAGGGCCGCGACATCGAGAAGATCACGCTCGCCCGCGGCCTGCGGTGGCATCTCGAAAACCGCGTGCTGGTGCACGGGACCAGGACCGTCGTCTTCTGACCCCGGTCTTCCGGACGCTCAGAGCCGCACGAGCATCTTGCCGGTGTTCGCGCCGCCCAGCAGGTCGAGGAACGCCTGCGGGGCGTTGCGGATGCCGTCGACGACGGTTTCGGAGTACTTGATGCTGCCGTCGCGCACCAGCGGGGCGACCTCGGCGAGGAACTTCGGCTGCAGGTCGAAGTGGTCGCTCACGAGCATGCCGCGCAGGGTGAACCGCTTCGCGATGACCTGCCCGAGATTCCTCGGCGCCGGCGTGGGTTCGGTGGCGTTGTACTGGGAGATCATCCCGCACACCACGATGTGCCCGTGCAGGTTCAGCGAGTCGATCGCGGCTTCGAGGTGCTCGCCGCCGACGTTGTCGAAGTAGACGTCGATGCCCTCGGGCGCCGCTTCGCGCAGCTGATCGGCGACGGGTCCGTCCTTGTAGTTGAACGCCGCGTCGAAACCGAGGTCGTCGACGAGGTGCCTGACCTTGCCCGCGGAGCCCGCGCTGCCGATCACGCGCCGGGCGCCGTTCACTTTCGCCAGCTGGCCGACGATCGAGCCGACCGCGCCCGCCGCGCCGGAGACGAAGACGGTGTCGCCCGCTTTGAACGCGGCGACGTCGAAGAGGCCGCTGTACGCGGTCAGCCCCGTCATGCCGAGCACGCCGAGGTAGGCGTTCAGCGGCGCCGCGTCCGGGTCCACGCGGACGGCCGCCTTCGCGTCGAGCACCGCGTGCGTGCGCCACCCGAGCTGGTGCAGGACCACGTCACCGGGCTTGAAGGTGTCCACCGCGGACTCGACGACCTCACCGAGCGCGCCGCCGTGCATCACCTTCCCGACCTCGTACGGCGCCGCGTACGACTTCGCGTCGCTCATCCGGCCCCGCATGTACGGGTCGACGCTGAGCACGAGGTTGCGGACCAGGATCTCGCCCGGCCCCGGCGCGGGCACGCCGGTGTCCACGATGGAGAAGTCGTCGAGGGTCGGGGCGCCTTGGGGGCGGGCGGCGAGCCGGATTTCGGTCGCCTTGGCCGGTGCGTTCACCAGTAGCTCCAGTGGTAGTGGTTCCTGCGGTTACGCTCGTGCCAACGCGTTAAACGGGGCGCGAATTCCGGTTGTGGCGAGTGCTACACCTCGCCGGCGAGGTTCGCCAGCACGCCGTCGTAGATGCGCTTGAGCCCCTTCGGCGCGAACGTCTTCTCGAAGAAGCCGCCGATTCCCCCGGCGCCGTTCCACGTCGTCTCGATGCGCACCAAGCTGCCTTCACCCGCGGAGCGCACGGTCCACGTCGTCACCATGCTGGAGTTCGCGTCGGTCTCGACGAGCGTGCCGGGCTCCGGCTCGGTGACCGTCGCGGCGACATCGCGCACGCGCTTTTCGGTCGCCTGAAGCTTCCACGAAGCCTTGGTTCCCGCGCCCGTGCCACCCTCGGCGACCTGGTAGTCGCGGTAGTGCTCGGTCAGGATCTTCGACCGCGTCCCGGCGTAGTCCGCGACGAGCGCGCGCACCTTTTCCACCGGCGCGCCGATCACGCGTTCCGCGGTGGCTGTGACCTGGGCCATCTCACTCCCCGTTCCGTCTTGCCTACTCGACACGCCCACGATTCCACACCGCCGCCGGAGCCTTCACGCGCGTCCAGCCCGCCCATTAATGAAAATGGTTTCACTGTCGGCTACGGTGGCGAGCATGGCGAACGCGGCAGGGCAGGCGGGAACGGCGCGGTTGTGGACGCTCGGCGACTACGCCACGGTGGGCGACCGGTGGTCCGCCGCGGGCGCCGCGCTCGCCGAACGGACCGTCCGGCCGGGTGACCGCGTGCTGGACATCGCGACCGGAACCGGCGTGGTCGCGATCGCCGCCGCCCGCGCGGGCGGCGTGGTCACCGGGCTCGATGTCACCCCAGCCCTGCTCGAAGTGGCCACGGCTCGTGCGGGCGACCTGCCGGTGCGCTGGCGTGAAGCGGACATGGCCGCCACCGGCGAGCCGGACGGTGAGTACGACCGCGTGCTGTCGGCGTTCGGCGCCATGTTCGCGCCCGACCCGGCGGCCATGGCGGCGGAACTGGTGCGGGTGTGCCGCCCCGGCGGCACCATCGGGCTGACGGCCTGGCTGCCGGACAGCACTTTCGGACAGCTCCGCTCGCTCTACACCGACGTGCGGCCGGAACGGGAAGCCGGCCCCGACACCGAACGCTGGGGAGATCCGGCCCGGCTGGCCGGGTTCTTCGCCGGTCAGCCCGTGCGGCTGGACACGGCCGTCGACACGGTCGACGTGCGCTGGCCCTCGTTCGAGGACGCGGTCACCGAGATGACCACCATGGTGCCGGGCATGGTCGCCGCGCGCGCCGATCTCGAGTCCACAGGGGACTGGGACACCGCGTACCGGCGGCTGCGTGAGATGCTGGCCGCGGGCCGCGAGGACGACCGGGGTTTCGTGCTCCCGGTCGGGTATCTGACCGCCGTGGCGCACCGCGCGTGAAGGCCTGGCAGGAGGAATGGGACCGCCTGATGGCGGTCTACCAGCCACGCCGGGACGAAGGCGTGACCGCCGCGTTCGACCTGATCGACGCCGTGGTGGATGGCGGGCGGCCGGAAATCCTCGACCTCGGCGGCGGCACCGGATCGCTCTGCCGAAGCGCCTTGGCGCGCTGGCCGGGTGCCGGGACGACGCTCCTGGACCTGGACCCGGTGCTGATGACGATCGCGCGCGAGACCTTGCCGCCCGCGGCCCGGCTCGTGACGGCCGACCTGGACACTGCGGCGTGGACCGGAGCCCTGCCGCACCGGGAGTACGACGCCGTGGTGGCGGTCATGGCGCTGCACTACCTGCCGCCCGGCCGGGTGACCGCGCTCTACGCCGAGATCGCGGGCGTGCTGCGCGGCGGAGGGCTGCTGGTCGTGCTCGACCACATGCCCGATCCCGGGCTGCCCGCCCTGTCCGGCCGTCTGCGGCACCGCCTATCCGATGCGGATGCATCGAATTGGAATTCGTGGTGGACCCGTGCCGCCGCCGATCCGGTGCTCGGTCCCGCCGCGGCCGCCCGCACCGCCCTGCTGGCGGACCGCCCGTCGGCGGAATGGACGCCGCCCACGGCATGGCACATCGACGCGCTGCGCGCCGCGGGCTACGCCGAGGCGGGCACCGGCTGGCGCCACGGGACGCATGCCGCCGTGGTCGCCGTCGCCGGTACCGCCGGAAAGCGCTGAGGAACTACGCCAGGCCCTTGTCCTTCAGCCAGTCCTTGGCGACGTCGGCGGCCTGCTCACCGTCGGAGTCGACGCGCTTGTTCAGTTCGCGCAGTTCCTCCGTCGTCAGCTTCGCGCTCACCGCGTTGGCCGCCGCCGCGAAGTCGGGGCCGCGCTCGTCGAGCACCTTCCTGTTCACCGCGGGCACGACGTTCTCGGTCGGCACGATGGTCAGGTCGTCCTGCAGCGCGGTGAACTGCGGGTCGCCGACCAGCGGGTTCACCGAGTCGACGGTGACCGCGGTGATCGTGCCGTTGCGCAGTGCCTCGATCCGGGGGCCCGCCTCCTGGATCGCCTGGAAGCTCGCGTTGAGCTTGTAGACGTCCTTGAAGCCGAGATAGCACGGAATGCGCTTCTCGCACTCGGGACCGCCGCCGAGGATCACCTTGTCCAGCTTCTTGAGATCGCTGATCCTGGTGAGCCCGTGCTGCTTGGCGAGATCGGCCTTCACGATGAAGGTGTTCTTGTTCTCGGCCTGTGCGTAGTCCAAAAGGGACACTCCGGACGGGGCGAGCAGTTCGGTGAGCTTCGCGTGCTCGGACTTGGCGTCCTTCGGCGCTTCGGCGTTGAACCCGGTGGTGATCGCGGCGCCCTGGTACTCCGGCAGGAACTGGAGCTCACCGGACTTCAGCGACGGGTAGATGAGCTCGCGCGAACCGATGTTGAGCTTGCGCTGCACCGGGTAGCCCTTGGCTTCCAGCGCTCCCGCGTACACCTCGGCGAGGATCTGGCTGTCGGTGAAGTTGAACGACGCGACGACGATCGGCGCGCCACCCTTGCTCTGTGCCGCGGGCTGGCCGCTGCCGCCGTCGCCCCCGCCACCGCACGCCGCCAAGCCGAGTGCCGCGGCCGCGGCCGCCGCGGCCACACGAATGTTCCTGGTCCAGCGCATGAGGTCTCCCATCTGGAATGAGGAACAAGACACTAACCCCGGGCACCGACAGAATCCACGTGCTGAAACGGTTTCTCAGCAATCGGAATCCGTCGGCCCGCGGCCGTACACTCACGCGGTGCGGGAGTTCTCGATCGCCCAAGGCGGCAGACCGATCTTCGAGTGGCGCTGGGTCGAGCGCAACGCCGAAGCGATCGTCACGCGGCTCACCGAGCACGTCTCGCTGACCGCCGCGGCGCTGGGCATCGGGCTCGCGGTGTCGATCGTGCTGGCCGTCGTTTCCTTGCGGTACCGCTGGTTCGCCACCACGGCGAACGGTTTCGCCGGTGCGCTCTACGTCATCCCCAGCCTCGGCGCGTTCGCGTTGCTGCGGCCGTTCTTCGGGCTCACGTTCACCACCGCGGTGCTCCCGTTGGCGAGTTACACGATCCTCATCCTGATGCGAAACATAGTCACCGGAATCCGGCAGGTGCCTGCCGAAGTCCGGGAAGCCGCGGTGGGCATGGGTTTCACCCGCGGCAGGCTGCTCGCCCAGGTGGAACTCCCGCTCGCACTGCCGGTGATCATCGCGGGACTCCGCGTCGCGGCGGTCACCACGATCGGGCTCGTCACGGTGACTTCGATGCTCGGCATGGGCGGGCTCGGGTTCTTCATCCGCGCCGGGATCCAGACCACCACGCCGAACCCGACGCCGATCATCGTCGGCATCGTGCTGTCGATCCTGCTGGCGGTACTGGTCGATCTCCTGCTGTGGCTGGCAGGACGCGCGCTCGCGCCGTGGGCGAGGAAGGTGCGTGCCCGATGAGCATCATCGACGAAACGGTGCGGTGGCTGTCCGAACCGAACCGCTGGAGCTGGACGGACCCGGCGGGCATTCCTTATCGGACGGTCGAGCACCTCGAATTCTCGTTGCTGTCGCTCGCGGTCGCGGCGCTGCTGACGATCCCGCTGGCACTCGTGCTCGCGCACTACCGGCGCGGGGAGTTCCTCGCGTCGAGCGCGGTCAACATCGGCCGCGCGATCCCGAGCTTCGGGCTCATCATCCTGTTCTGGTTCCTGGCCAGCAGATGGGACGTCAGCACGACGTTCTGGCCGCTGCTGCTCGCGCTGGTCGCGCTCGCGCTGCCGCCGCTGTTCACCAACACCTACGCGGGCGTGACGTCACTGGAACAGGACACAGTGGACGCCGCACGCGGCACCGGCCACACCGAACTCCAGATCATGCTGCGCGTCGAGCTCCCGCTCGCGTCGCCGGTGATCCTGGCCGGCCTGCGGGTCGCGTTCCTGCAACTGGTCGCCACCGTGGCGATCGGCGCGATCGTCAACGACGGCGGCGGCCTCGGCCGGTACATTGTGGACGGTTTCGCACTCGGTGCGGGCGGATACGGTGAAATCGTGGCGGGCGGCATCGCGGTCATCGCGCTGGCGCTCGTGTGCGAAGGCGTGTTCGCCTTGATCACCCGGTTCGCGGTGCCGCGAGGACTGGCGCTGCAGCACCGGGGCCGCTCGGAAAACCCGCACGCGGTCGCCCCCGATCCGAGCTGAAGCACTTGCCGCCGGTTTTGCCCACCGCGATCGAACGGACCGCGTTCGAACGCGGCCGGGCCGGGACCCGGCACTGGACAGATCCCGGCGCGACCGCGATCCGGTCAGATACCGTCCGAAAAGATGAACTTCCGGACTTCCACCCCGAGGCCCTTGATCTTCGTGTCCGGGATGAGCGCGGCCAGTTCCCGCGCGCGTTCGTCCGATTCGGCGTCCACCAGGTAACAGCCACCGGCGAACCGCTCGGTGCCGAGGAACAGCCCCTTCGACACCCCGGACTCGGACACCACGACGGCCTCCGCGGGGTCGTTCAGCGCGAACGTGCAGACGAACTCGCCGCTGGCCTTCGTCGCCTCCATGAACGCGCCGTGCCCGTTCGTGATGTCGTCGTTCTGCTCCTTGGTCAGGTTCGCCAGCACAGTGGGGTCGATGTGCATGGTGAGCAGGTACTTGGTCATGTCGGCTCCTCGGTTCCGCGGCGCCCCTTCGGCGCCTTTCGCGAGCAAGTCGGAGCCGCGGCCCGTGCCTCTACATCACGCGTCGAGAAGTTTCAGTCTTTTTCCGAGCCGCTCGAGATCGGGGCCGAGCGGCCGGTCCACCAGCACCGGGTCGACCGTTTCGCCGACCCACGCGTACACCGCGTCCACCCCGGGCGCCGCCGTGCCGCCGCCGCGGAGGTGATCGGCCTGGAACGCGGCGATCAGTTCGCACGCGGAGATCACCGTGAGGTGCTCCACCGCCGCGCGTAGCTGCTCCCCCGCGGCGGGCGCGAACGCCTGCACGTCCTCCTGGCCCGCGGACGTGTCGGCCGACCCGAGCGTGGCGGGTGCCGCGAGCCGCCGCAGGGCGTGCAGCTCGCCCGCCGCGCGCTTGTGCAACGGGGAGAGCCCCGCCTGCGGACCCGGTTCCGCGGCGAGTTGCGCCGGCAAGCCGGTGAACCGGTCGTCCAGCACGCGGTGCAGCCGCTGCACGCCGATCTCACCGAGGTGGACCAGCGCGGCGGTCACGGCGTCCATCCGCAGGCCGAGGTCGACAGCGTGGAAACCGGTCGTCGAAACGAACCCGCCGTCGATGAACGCGGGCGAGTCCGCGGGGACGCCGATGGCGCGCTCGACCGTCTCCGCGAGTTCGCGCAGCACCCGGCGCGCGTGCGCGATCGCACGCGGGCCCACCCGCGCCGATACCGGGACCTGCACCACGTCCTCGCGCACCGCGGCACCTTCGACCAGCGCGAAGACCTCGCCGAGTACATCGGTGAGCACGGAATCGGTACCGCCTAGTGCCGGGTCGTACCCCGCCAGCGGCGCACCGAGGATGTCGGCGGCACCCGCCGTGCACAGCAACGTGACCTCGACCGCGCGCGCGGCGTCGACACCCCGCAGCACGGCATGCGCCCTCGCCAGCGGAGCGCCCTGGATCAGGCTCACGCCCTCTTTCGGCCCGGGGACGTATGGCTCGACGCCGCGCCGGGAAAGCGCGTCCGCGGCGGGCACCTCGTCCTCGCCGTCCAGCACGGTCCCGATCCCGGCGAAGGTCTGGAACGCGTGCGCGAGCGGGATGATCTCGCCCGCGCTGCCGAGCCCCGCACGCGGCACGGCCGGTACGAATCCGTCGTTCAGCCGCTCAGCGAGGAAACGGACTAGCTCAGCGCTCACGCCCGCCCCCGGCGCCAGGAAGTCCTGGAGCCGCGCCGCGAGCAGCGCCCGCACGTCGCGTTCCGGCAGCCACGGCGGCCCGCCGACCGCGCGCCCGATCAGCAGGTTCCGCTGGTGCCGCGCCTGCTGCTCCGGCGTCAGCGGCACGCCGGCGAAGCGGCCCATGCCGGTGTTCACGCCGTAGACGGGCCGCGTGCCGCTCGCCAGTGCGGCGAGCACGGTCACTCGGCCTGCCGCGAGCACGTCGAATTGAGCACTGCTCAACTCCACTCGCGCGCCGTCGGCGATCGCGCGGACGTCCACCGCTGCCGCACCCTCCGGGAGTTCGCTCATCGGTACGGCAGCATCGTGCCGGCGTCGGCCTGTTCGGCCCTGCCGAGGATCAGGTGCGCGACCGCGAGATCCGTCGTGGACAGGCCGCGGTGCCAGAACAGCACGCGTTCCCGGTCGTTCTCCCTGCCCGGCCTGGTGCCCGCGACGACGTCACCGATCTCGGCGTGCACCCGCTCCTCGGTGAGCAGGCCCGCGTCGAGCTGTGGCCGCAGTGCGCCGAACGCGGGGTTGCCGGACCGCGATTCGCGCCAGTCGTCGACGACGACCTTGTCCACCACGTCGAGCAAGCTGAGTTCCAGGGCGCTGATCGTGCCGTAGGGCACCAGCAACGCGCCCGGCCGCACGAACTCCTTGCGCAGCAGCGGCTCGGGCGAGGTCAGCCGGGACGCTTCGACCAGGATGTCCGCGCCGTCGAGCGTCTCCTCCCAGGTCGCGCACGCCCGGACCGGTTTGCCGAGCCGCGCGGCGAGCCGTTCCGCGAAGTCCGCGCGCGATTCCGGCCGCTTGCTGGTCACCCGGATCTCGTCGAAGTCGAAGAGCGAGTCCAGCAGCACCACGTTCCACCATGCCGTGCCGCGCGCGCCGACGTGCCCGAGCACCTTCGCGTCGCGGCGGGCGAGGTACTTGGCGCCGACCGCGGTCATCGCGCCGGTGCGGGCGTCGGTGATCATCGTGCCGTCCACGATGGCACGCGGCATGCCCGTCTCCGGGTCGAGCAGCAGGATCAGCGCCATTTCGCTGGGCAAGCCGCGTTCGAAGTTCGAGACGAAGTCGCCGACCACCTTCACACCGCTGACCCGCTTCGCCGACAGGTGCCCGCGCAGGACGTTGAAATGCCCCTTGCCGCCGTTGTCCGGCACGAGGTGCGTCCGCGGCTCGAACACCACGCGCCCGGTGCCGTGGTCGGCGAGCACGTCCTCGACCGCGCCGACGATGTCCGCGCCGGTGATGCCGAGCGAGTCGATGTCGGCACCGGAGAGGTACCGCATCCACACCTTCGTCATCAGCGCGCGAGACCGTCGATGACCTCCGCACCGGGCAGTGCCGCGGCGACCGGGCCGGGGATGAACAGCTTGCTGCCGCGGATCCCGCTGCCGATGACGAGTTCGGGCGCTTCGGCGACGGCCTTGTCGATCAGGATCGGCCAGTCGGCCGGCAGCCCGACCGGGGTGATGCCGCCGTACTCCATGCCGGTGAGCGAAACGGCCTCGTCCATCGGCGCGAAGGATGCCTTCCGGACGTCGAGACGGCGCTTGATGACGCCGTTGACGTCGGCACGAGTGGTCGCGAGCACGAGCGCGGCGGCATAGCGCACTTCGCCCGAGCGCTTCCCCGCGACGACGACGCAGTTCGCCGAAGCCGTCAGCGGCGACGAGTACGCCTCGCAGAAGGCCGCGGTGTCCGCGAGTTCGGCGTCGATGGCGGCGACGCCCACCGCGTCACGATCGGCGAGTGCGGCGAGCGCCTTGGCCACGGGTTCCGCGAGGAGGTCCGTGTGCTGGGCCGCGGGCTCGACGGTCAGGGTTCCGGCGATGGTCCAGGTGGTCACGCGGCCAGCGTACTTACCAGTTCCGGCCGCCGCGCTGGACCTCGATGAGCTTCGGCCGGACGTCCACGATGTAGACCAGCGACGCGACCATGCCGGCAAGCCAGAAGATCGTGCCGTTGCCCCAGAACCCGGTCAGGCCCATGATCAGCGTGGCGCCGCCGGTGATCGCGAGCCACAGCGGCTTCGTCTTGCGGTCGGCTGCGGCGTAGGCGTCGGCGCGCTGCAGCAATGCGTGCACGAACGCGAACAACGCCGCCAGTGTTCCGAGCTGGTCGATGACCCAGCAGATCCAAAAGGCGATGGGCGGCACGCCCTCAGCCTACTTGAGGTGCTGCGGACAAAACGGGCCCCCGGCACCTCGAGCAGGTGCCGGGGGCCCGGTGCGGGGAACGCCTACTTCTCGGTCTTCGGCGCGGTGGTCTTCTTCGCCGTCGACGCGGTGGTGGTGCGGCGCGTCGTGCTCGCGGCACGCGGGGCCGTCTTGTTGGCGGCCTTGCGGGCCGCGCTGCGGGTCTCGTGGGCGACCTCGTCGCCCGCCTCTTCCACCTTTTCCGCGACCTCGGAGGCGACCTCGGTCACCTTGCGGGCGGTCTTCTCACCGGCGGAGCGGGTCCGCTTGGTCACCTTGCCGAGCACGCCGTCGACGCGCTCACGGGCGTCGCCGGTGACCTCGTCGACGCGGTCCTGCGCGGTCTGCAGGGCGTCCTCGAGCTGCTCCAGTGCCTTCTTGACCTGCGGCTGGGCGGCGATCTTGTCCCACGCCTGCTCACCGGACTCGGCCAGCTTGTTGTACAGCTTGATGGCGGCCTCGGTGTACTCGTCGATGACCTTGCGCAGCTCGGCCGGGTCGAGCTTCTCGCGGAGGCTCTCGACGTCGGTCGGGAACTCCTCGAGGTTCTTGCGGGCCGCCTCGCTGCCCTCGTTCACGCGCTCCTTGGCCTTGCTCACGGCGTCGACGACGGCCTGGCTGGCCAGGTTGCCGGCGCCCAGCGCGGCGAGCAGCGGCGTGCGCACCTGGTCCAAGGCGGTGTTGACGGCCTTGCGAACGTCTTCGGTCTTGGGTGTGGTCATGGTTTGTTCACTCCTCGGAATGGGACGGCACCGTTGAGGGGCGGATCGGATGCCGCGGTGTTTTCTTGCGCGGTGTTTTCTTGCGCGGTGTTTTCGCGGGTCGAGCGCGTCGCCTGGTTCTCCCTGCGGAACGACTCGTAGACATCGAGCAGGACCTGCTTCTGCCGCTCGGAAAGCTCGTTGTCCGACCGGATCGCCTCGGGCACGGGGCCACCGGTCGGCAGGTCCAGGATGCCGGCCTGGACGTACAGGGCCTCCGCGGAAATCCGGAGCCCCTTGGCGATCTGCTGCAGGATCTCCGCGCTGGGCTTGCGCACCCCGCGCTCGATCTGGCTCAGGTAGGGGTTGGACACGCCGGCCAGTTTCGACAGCTGGCGTAGCGAGATCTTCGCGGTGCTGCGCTGCTGCCGGATGTACTCGCCGATGTCGGAGGCGATGTCGGCGACCTTGTCCATCGGTCCGGTCGCCGGGTTTGCCGACTCGCGCGGCTCTGTCATCCGGTCACCTCCTTACGACCACACCGACGGTACGCGAGCGTGCTAGCAGTTGCAAGCACTCTGCTTGCAACTATCGGGTGTGTCTCGTGTCACCGCGATAAGCTGGGGAAATGGCCACGATTCGTCGTCGGCGCAGACTCGTCGACTCGCTTCGCGAGGACGGCGCGCTGTCCGATCCGACCTGGGCCCAGGCGTTCCGCGCGGTGCCGAGGCAGCTGTTCCTGCCGCGGTTCTTCGTGGCGGACGGGGATCGCTGGGCGGCCGTCCGAGCCGGCGACGACGGCTGGCTCGACCACGTCTACCGCGACCGCGTCCTGGTCACCCAGCTCGACGATTCGCCGGAGCTGTGGGAAGCCGCGCGCGTCAACGGCCCTGTCACCGGCGTCCCGACCTGCTCGTCGAGCATGCCGTCGATCATGGCGATCATGCTCGAAGAGCTTCGCGTCCGTGACGGCGACCGGGTACTCGAGATCGGCACCGGAACCGGGTACAACGCGGCCCTGCTGTGCGCGCGGCTCGGCGACGCGAACGTGTCCACAGTGGATATCGATCCGGCTCTCGCGTCCTCGGCCCGCGCCGCGCTCCATGCGGCCGGTTACCACCCGGCGTGCCAAGCGGCCGACGGCGCGCTCGGCATGCCGGAAGAGGCGCCGTTCGACCGGGTCCTGTGCACCTGCGCGGTGTCGCCGATCCCGCCGGCCTGGCTCGCGCAGACGAGACCCGGCGGGCTGGTGGTGACCACGCTGCACCGCCCGATCGGCGCGGGACTCGTCCGCATCGTCGCCGGGCAGGGCGCATGCGGCGAGGGACGAGTGCTCGCCAGGGACGGCCGGTTCATGCCGATGCGCGCGCATCGGAAACCCGGACCCGACGCCGTTCTAGCGGCTCGGGAAGACGGCGAGCGAACAGCGCGGACGACGGACCTGCCGGTGTCCGAAGTGACGGACCCATCGAGCCCGTTCGAGTTCTTCGCGGGCCTCGCGCTGACCGGGGTCACCCCGCGACACGGTGCCGACGCGGTGACGTTCACCCATCCCGACGGGTCGTGGGCGACGCGCACCGGGAACACCGTCGAACAGGGCGGCCCGCGGCGCCTCTGGGATGACGCCGAACGAGCCAGGGACGAATGGAAAGCGCTCGGGAAGCCGACACGCCGCAGGTTCGGCGTGACGGTCACTCCCCAGCGTCAGAGTTTTTGGCTCGACAGGCCGGACGGCCCGAGCTGGCCGCTCGACGGATGAGCCGCCCACCGGTCGAGCACCCACCGCTCCGCGTGGTCGACCGCCGCTTCGATCGGTTCCTCGGTCGTGTCGAACACCTCGACCGGCGGGTCCATCGTCGCCGCGGTGTCCCGCAACCACGCGGCGAACTCCAGCATCTCGGCGACCCTCGGTTCCGACCACTCTCGCCACGCGGGCCGGGCGAGCAGCCGCCGCCGGAGCGTCGCGTCGTCACCGACCAGCGCCAGGTAGTGGATGCTCGAAAACAGCACGCGTTCCGGCCGCGTTTCGAACTCCGGCGGCGCGACCGTGCCGCACAGCACGACCGGCCTGCCGCTCTGGTGGATCATCGCGGCGAGCCGGAGCCACGCGGACCGGAACCCGGGATGCCCGTCGACGTCGTCGCGAAGGCCCGCCGTCCACAGCACGTCCTGTTCGAGCACCACGAACCGGTCGGCGAGGCGCTCGGCCAGCAGCGGGCCGACCGTCGACTTCCCCGCGCCGCTCGGCCCGGTCAGCGCGAACAGCGGTAGCCGCCGGAACGGCCACCGATGCCCGCACCTCGCGCACGACAGCACGTCGTCCACGACGACCGGCCGGTCCGCGCGATCGCCGCACGCCGGGCAGATCTTCAGGTCGAGCACGTGTCAGTCGAAGAGGTTCTCGAGGAAGCCGCCACGGCGCTTGCGGTGCCCGCCCCTGCCGTACGGCCCCGGCGAGTCCGAATACCCGCCGCGGTAACCGCGCGGCGAATCCGCGTAGCCACCGCGGTACGGCCCCGGCGAATCGCCGTGCCCGCCGCGGTAGGGGCGCGGCGAGTCACCGTGTCCGTACCGCGTGGTCGGCGCGTGCCCTCCCTGATGGGCGTGCGGCTGGTACGGCGGCGGTGCCTGATTGGCGTAGTAGGCGCTCTCCGCGCCGGCGATCTGCTCGAGCTCACCGCGGTCGAGGAAGATGCCGCGGCATCCCTCGCACTGCTCGATGTGCACGCCGCCCTTGTCGACAGTCTTCATGACGTTTTGACACTTCGGACAAATCACGTATATCAGCCTACGCATGTCCGTCCCGGTGACGTCAACACGCGCACAAGCAGAACGGGTGACCCGCCGGATCGGCGTAGACGCGGAAGCGCTTCGGCTCGTCGTCGAGCAGCTTGGCCCCCAGGCCGAGGACGCGCTCCTGCGCCGCGTCGAGATCGGGAACCTCGAGGTCGAGGTGGAACTGCTGCGCACGCTCCAGTGACGGCCATTCCGGCGGGAGGTACCCGTCGACGCGCTGAAAGGCGAGCACCGCGCCACCCGACGGGTTCGGCAGGTCGACCCATCCCCCGTCTTCGGACACGTCCAGGTTCGCGGGCCAGTCGAGCACAGCCGCGTAGAACCGGGCCAGCGCGGTGGGATCGGGGCAGTCGAGCACCACGGAACCGAGCTTCGGGATTGCGGCGGTCATGCATCCTCCTCGCGTTCGCTTCATAACCAGCGAAACGATTATGAGGGTTACGTCGGAACGCCGCAACCGACCTAGCGCGGCCGCCGCGGCAACGACACCGCGGTCGCGCACGCCAGCAAGATCACGCCGACCCCGCCGATCACCCAAGAACTCCACACCGGCGCTCCCATGCCGACCAGAATCCCGGAAACCCCGAACGACGAATGCCACGCCGCCTCGGTGACCGCGGAACCGAAACCCTGCACGAGGAACAACGCGGCCAAGACCCACAACGCGGTCCGCGACCCACGACCGGACATCACCGACACCACCGATCCTCCATTCCGATGCATTTGCATCACTACGGCACGCTAACATCGTATCGATGCACATGCATCACTACGGGAAGGACCTGATCGGCCCATGCCAAAACACGTCGACCACGACGCCAGGCGGCACCGGATCGCCGACGCGGTGTGCGACCTGATCGCCGACCGCGGCATCGAGGGCGTCACCCTCCGGGACGTCGCCGCGCGAGCGGAGGTGTCGATGGGCGCGGTCCAGCGCGCCTTCCCCACCGGGGACCTGATGCTCGGATTCGCGCTCGACCACGTCATCGCGAAGACCCAGGAACGCGGCGCTCGCCGCATCGACGCGTCCGGCAGCAAGGGATCGGCCAAGACGCTGCTGACGATCACGCTGCAGGAAATGGCCCTCGCGGGCGCCGGGCGGCGTGCCGACGCCGCGGTCTGGTTGACCTTCGCCGCCGCGGCAGCGGTCCGCGAAGACTTCGCGGCAGTGCTCCGCGCGCACCACGAGAAGGGCCACGAGCTACTGGCGTGGCTGATCGGCTACGGCCAGGACACGGGTGAAGTTCGCCCCGATCTGGACGCGGCCGACGAGGCACGAGCGGTCCAAACGTTCGTGGACGGCATCACGCAGCACTTCGCACTCGGGTTCGTCACCACGGAATCGGCGCACCGGCTCATCGACGACCACCTGCGCGGCTGGTGGGCCTCCCGCGATGCGGAAACCCGGTCTTGACAGGACCTACACTGATGTGGTGAGCGAGCGACCCGAACACCCGGACGTCGCGCTGGTGATCGCCTTCTTGAACACCCTCGACGTGGAGGAAGGCACCGACGCACTGCACTCCGCGGAGTCATGGCAGGACTGGGCGGCGGATCGCGGCCTGACGCCGGGCCCCCTGACCGGCGCGCGCTCGACCCGTGCGGCACTGCGGTCGGCGGCAGGCGATCCCGATTCGACGCCGCGGGAAGCAAGCGCGGCCATCGAGGTGCGGGTGAACGCCGATGGGCCCGTCTTCACCACGACGTCGGCCACCGGCGCGGTGCTGAGCGCCGCCGCACGGCTGTCCGTGCTCGGCCTTTGGGACCGGGTGAAGATCTGTCCCGCGGACGACTGCCGCTGGGCGTTCTACGACCAGTCGCGCAACCACTCGCGCACCTGGTGCTCGATGCAGTCGTGCGGCAACCGCGAGAAGGCACGCGCCTGGCGCGAACGCGCGGCGGCCGAGGCCAACTGATCCACTCCGAGGTTACGTCCGGTGGTCGTTGGTAACAGAGGGAGATAGGCAAGCCTTCTCACCTAGATGTTGTAACCCCGGAGGGTTACCCACAGATTGGGGTGTGGACAACCCGGCCACCTGTGGATAACTCCGGTGCACAGCTGGTCGAACCGTGCACAGGCTGGGGATGTCAAGGAACCAACGGGTGAACACCCCGGGGCTCAGAACAACACCTGGCCAACCCCGTAGATCACCAGCCCGGCGAGCGCGCCGACCACCGTCCCGTTGATCCTGATGAACTGCAGATCGCGCCCGACCTGCAGTTCGATCTTGCGCGACGTCTCCTCCGCGTCCCACCGCTCGACCGTGTCGGTGATGATCGTGGTGATCTCGCTCGAGTAGTTCGAGACGACGTAGGCGGCGGCACCTTCCACCCAGCCGTCGACCTTCTCGCGCACCGAATCGTCCGACTTCAGCCGTTCACCCAGCGTGCGCAGACCTTCACGGACGCGTTTGCGCAGCTCACTCGACGGGTCTTCGGCGGCGCCGAGCAGCATCTCCTTCGCGGTCGCCCACGCGGACCCGATCAGCTTCTGCACCTCGGCGTGCTCGATCACCTGCGCCTTCACCTGCTCGGCGCGGGCCATGGTGTCCGGATCGGTCTGCAGGTCCTGCGCGAACTCGCCGAGGAACTTGTCCAGTGCGAGGCGCATCGGATGGTTCACGTCCGTCTTGACCGCCCACGCGAACGACAGCACTTCGCCGTACACCTTGTCCGCCAGCATTTCGTCGACGAACTTCGGCGACCACGACGGCGCGCGGTCGGAAACCACCCGCAGCATCGCGCTGTGGTTGTCGCGCACCCATTCGTAGGCGCGATCGCACATCAGGTCGACCAGCTTGTGGTGCGCGCCGTCGGCGAACACCCCGGCGAGCAGCTTGCCAAGCGGCGGGCCCCACGGCTTGTCCACGACGCGCCGCACCACGGCCTGCTCCATGACGGCCTGCACGTCTTCGTCCCGCAGCACGGTCACCGCGCCGCGGACGACGGTCGCCAGCTCCGAGGTGACCCGCTCGGCGTTCTCCGGCTGGGAAAGCCAGCCACCGAGCCGCTTCGAAATGTCGACGCGGCGCAACTTGTCCCGTACCACCGTCTCGGACAGGAAGTTGCTGCCGACGAACTCGCCGAGGCTGTTGCCCAGCGCGTCCTTCTTGTTCGGGATGATCGCGGTGTGCGGGATCTTCAGCCGCAGCGGATGCCGGAACAGCGCGGTGACCGCGAACCAGTCGGCGAGCGCGCCGACCATCCCCGCTTCGCCTGCCGCGCGGGCGTACCCGACCCAGCCGGGCCATCCCGCCGTCTCCGCCCACCTGGCCAGCAGGAAGACCACGGTCGCGCCGAGCAGGAACGCCAGCGCCACCAGTTTCATCTTGCGCAGGGCGATCCGCTTGGCCTCTTCGCCCTGCGGGCCGCCGGGCGGGTCAGCCGGCTTGACGGGCTCGCGCGTCTGGCCGATCGACCGCTGCTCTGCCGGCTGCTGCGCTGCCGAGGTGAGTTGCTCCACAGGGCCATTGTCCGTGAGGATGCGTTCTCGTGCGTCAACCCGCTCTGGTCTCCCGCCTGCAACCGTTCAGTTCGACCATCTTCGCCGAGATGACCGCGCTCGCCGTTCGCTCCGGCGCCGTCAATCTCGGCCAGGGTTTCCCGGACAGCGACGGACCGCCCGCCATGCTGGAAGCAGCGAAGGACGCCCTGTTCGGGGGTGCGAACCAGTACCCGCCCGGCCCCGGCAGGCCCGAGCTGCGCGCGGCGATCGCCCGCCACCGCGCCCGCTACGGCGTCGACTACGACCCGGACGGCGAGATACTGGTCACCGCGGGTGCGACCGAGGCCATCGCGGCGAGCCTGCTGTCCCTCACCGAACCCGGCGACGAAGTCATCGTGATCGAGCCGTACTACGACTCGTACGCCGCGGCGGTGGCACTCGCCGGCGCTTCCCGCCGGACCGTTTCGCTGGTCGAGGACGACACGGGACGGTTCGCGCTCGATCCCGGCGCGGTGCGCGCCGCGATCACGCCCCGGACGCGCGCGATCCTGGTCAACTCGCCGCACAACCCGACCGGCACGGTGTTCACCCGTGCCGAGCTCGAAGCGCTCGCCGCGCTGTGCGTCGAACACGACCTCATCGCCATCACCGACGAGGTGTACGAGCACCTGGTGTTCGACGGCGGCGAGCACATCCCGCTGGCGACGCTGCCGGGCATGCGGTCGCGGACCGTGTCGATCTCCAGCGCGGGCAAGTCGTTCAACTGCACCGGCTGGAAGATCGGCTGGGTGTGCGCGACGCCCGAGCTGGTGTCCGCGGTGAAGGCTTCGAAGCAGTTCATGACGTTCGTGTCGGGCGGGCCTCTCCAGCCCGCCGTCGCGTATGCGCTCGATCACGAACTCGAATGGGTCGAAGGTCTCCGGCAATCGCTCGCCGCGAAACGGGACCGGCTGTCCGCGGGGCTGGCCGACGCCGGATTCTCGGTGCGGCCGTGCGCGGGCACCTACTTCGTGTGCGCCGACATCAGGCCGCTCGGCTTCACCGACGCCACCGAGCTGGCGTTCCAGCTGCCCGAGCGGGCCGGGGTGGCCGCCGTGCCGGTCAAGGCGTTCACCGACCGGCCCGAGGGCTGGGACCACCTGCTGCGCTTCGCGTTCTGCAAACAGGACGACGTGCTCGACGAGGGTGTCGCCCGCCTGCGCAACCTGGGCTGACGCTTCACCAGCCGTCGATGCCTTCGGCGAGGAGCAAACGTCGAAGTCGCTTCAGGCACCTGGTTCGCATCGGTCCGACGGTGCCCGGCTCCACGCCCAGCTCAGCGGCGATCTCCGCGTAGGTCGGGACCGGGTCGCGCACCAACAGCTCAGCGATCCCCCGATACGGCTGCCGCAGGCGGAGGATCGCGTGGTGCAACACGCGATCGCGGTCGGCGAGCACGGCGACGCGCTCGGGAGTCTCCGAATCCGCGGCCTCCCCCGCGAGATCGGGCACCACGATCTCCCGCCGTCGCCGTACCAGCGCCAGCGCGTGACGCCGCGCCGTGGTGGAGAGCCAGGCGGGCAATGACGCCGGATCCTGAATCGTTTCCATTCGGCGGAAGAACGAGACCCAGGTGTTCTGCACGACATCCCACACGTCGGCTTCGCAGAGGCGGAAGCCTCTGGCCACCGCCAGCACCGTACGGGAAAGGTCCCCGAATGGCAGCTTGCCGAACTCCCCCACTTGAGGTATCTCCGTAGTCCGCACGCCGTCTCCCGTTCGCCGCTCGGCCGCCCCGTTGGCGACACGACGTGATTGAGACGGCACGCTTCGCGAAACGGCTCCCCATAACCTCAGGTCAGCGGCCTAACGAGGAGTAGGATGCCGCGAACGGCCGAGCCGGGATACACCCTCAGTGATCAACATCGGAATTGTGTCCACCGAAGTCGGTAGGCCCATTCCGCCTTCCGGGGTGGATCCGTCGCCGTCGAGGTGAAACACTCGCCAGCGATGCTAGAAATAGTGCAGCTTCGGGGGAACTGCGACCTGGCCAGATGAGACCGCAGCAAGATCAGACTCGGGCGACCAACGCACGAGTTCCAGGCCCGGACGGTGGTGGTGGCGGTGAGCAGCGCGAATCTCGTGCCTCGCTCCGGACCAGCGCTGTCCCGCGTACTCGCCCGGCTGCTGGTCACCGCTGGTTTCGCCTGCGCCGCCTGGCTACTCGGCGCCCTGCTGACCGGCCATGCGTCGGCTGACGAGATCGACTCCGGCAACTCCGGCAGTGGCCAGACCGGCACGGTGTCGGCCATGCCCGCGCCGCCGGACCAGCCCGCCGCCGCGCCTGCGCCGCAGCCCGTTCCGGACGAACCCGCGACGAGCCCGAGCACTCCGCCGGTCTCCGGCACCCCGGACACCTCGGCACCTACGCCTGCCGAGGAACCCTCGTCCCGCAAGACCAGCAAGCCCGCGGTGAATGATCAGCGGGAAAACCAATCGCCCGCACGAATCCGCACGGCGACGCCGAAGCAGCAGAACGACGGCGGACTGATCGGCGGCCTGGTAGGGGGTCTGCTCTCCACGGTCACCGACACCGTCTCCACCGTCACAGACACCGTCGGCGGGCTGATCGGCAGCGTCAGCGACGCGGTGGTCGCCCCGATCACCTGCCCGACGACACCGCGTCCGTCACCGGGTAACGGCAACCCCGGCACCGGTGACGACGGCATCCTACCCACGCTGCCGTTGTTCGACGGCGGCAGCAGCGGCAGCGGCGGCACGGTCACCATCGCCGTGCCCGGCGCCCGGCCCGGCCACTCACCGTTCCCTGATCTGCCCGACAGCGCCCCGGCGCCGGACTCCACGCCAGCCGTACCGCCACCGCCACCGGCACCGCCGGTGATCGGCGCCGCCGCCATCGGGCCCGCACCCACTCGTACCGCGGCGTCGGAGTCGTTCCACCCCGGCGTCGAGTACGTCACAGCTGCGGTCAGTCACACCGTCACGCTCGCGGGCAAGGTCATCGTCAAGGCGGACCAAGATCAAAGTGGCGGTTCTGGCGGCGGTCAAGCACCGGTCGCCCCCAGCGCACCGTCGGCGCCGACCTGCGCCACGGGCACCGGACACGACAACGGCGGCGGCCACCGTCACCCGTTCGCCATCACCGGCTCCGCAGCGGACCACACCCAGCTCGAGCTGATCGGCACCAGTCGCGACCATTCGGCCGACGGTGCGGGCAGGGACGCAGCCCTGCCGACGACCTCACCCGACTGACCCCGGAACCACTCCGCCGGGGAGAACCGTATCCAAACCAAGATCAACTTCTTGGTTCGCGTTCGCTGCGACTTCCCTGGCACTGTCCCGACTTTTCTTCTCTCCCAGGGGTTTTCGTCATGACTTCACGACTTCCCGATCGGCCGACCGCGCCCGGCCGGGTCGGGTCCTGGTCCCGGCGCCGCGTTGCCCCCGCGGCGCCGGGACCGACACCAGGCGCACATCGGGCGTTCCTGTTCACCGCGCCGAACAGGGACACCAGCCCGATGCGCGCCTGAGTCGCTGGCGCTTCCCGGCACGTCGAGGGGCTGTGCCGGGAAGCAGCCGCGGCACCCATAGCCGGTGCGCTGAGCGTGACGCCGTTGGACCTCCCTGGAGCAACGGATCCGCTCAGCGCACCGGCTGTTTCACGTCACCGGCAGGTCCACCCCGCCCGCGGCGCCCGCACGGATCGACCGCACGGCCGTGCTGAGCCGGCGAACCCCTTCGTGCAACCGCTCCGGCGGCAATCCGTACGGCAGCCGCACCCACCGCTCGAGCCCTCCGTACGCGCCGAACCGTGCCGCGGGCACGAGCTGCACGCCGTGGGTCCCCGCCGCGACGGCCAGCCGCGTGCTCATCGGCTCCGGCAGCCTGCACCACAGGGACAGGCCACCTCCTGGCACGCGGAACGACCACTCCGGGCAGTACCACCGCAGCGCGCCCACGAGCGCGTCCCGGTTGGCCGTGAACTCCTCACGTCGTCCGCGCAGCATCGATCCCGGGTCCGCGAGCAGCTCCGCGAGCACCAGCTGTTCGAACACCGGCGAGCCGAGGTCGATCATGAACCGGGCCGACGCCAGCCGCGTGATGATGTCGTCCGAAGCACGCAGCCAGCCGATACGCAGGCCGCCCCAATGCGACTTCGACGACGACCCGATCGTGATCGCGAACTCGGGGGCGTACGCGGCCAGCGGCGGCGGCGCCTGGTCATCGCCGAGATCCAGTTCCACCAGCGTCTCGTCCACCACGAACGGCGTCCTGGCTCGGCTCAGGACCGAACCGAGGCGCTCACGGCCTTCGGTGCCGAGCCGCAGCCCGGTCGGGTTGTGGAAGTCGACCACCAGGTAGGCGAGCCTCGGTGACGACTGCCGCACGGCGGCCTCGATCCCGGTGATGTCCCAGCCTTGATCGCCCGCCGCATCCAGGGCCACCGGCACGGGGATCGCGTGCGCGGCCCTGATCGCCTCCAACGCGTTGGGATAACTCGGGTTCTCCACCAGCACGCGATCGCCCGGCCCAGCCAGCATGCGCAGCGCGAGCACGAATCCGTGGTGCGCCCCATTCGTGATCATCACCTGGTCCGGCGTCGTCGGCAACCCGCGTTCGGTGTAGCGGCGGGCGATGCGGTCACGCAGCACGAACAGGCCGCGGTCGCTGTAGCCGTGTTCACCGAGATGGTCCGCCAAGGCAACACGAGCGATGTCGAGCGCGGGAATGATGCCACTCGCCGCCGACGGCGACGCACGGGTGAAGTCGATCGCATCGACTCCCTCCGGCAGTGACGGCTCAAGCCCACCCGTGCGACGCGCGGCAACCCAGGACCCGGCGCCGCGACGGCTCTCCACCATGCCGCTTTCCCTCAACCGGTCCCACGCGGCGCCGATGAGCGTTCTGCTCGTCCCGAGCTCTTCGGCAAGCTGACGTTCGGCCGGAAGTCGAGTGCCGACGGCGAGCTGGCCGTCCAGCACCTGCAGCTCGATGGCCGCGGCGAGGTCAGCCGCGCCCTGCCGTGAACCACTGCTACGCCACGAACCAAGCATGGCAGCCAATCGGCGGGCCGATATCTGTCCACCCTGCGGGATCAGTGAACTCACCAGACCAATTCTTCCATATTGGTCATGTTCTTTAAGGCCGCTGTAACCCCATAGTGGAGTCGTGACTCAAGTCGATCTCCGCCCGGTGACCCCCTCCAGAAACCCCGCACGACGCTTCCCGCAGTTGCTCGGCGGGCTCGCGCTCTACGGCGCGAGCATGGCGATGCTCACCAGGAGCGGCATGGGCCTGGACCCGTGGGACGTGCTCACCGACGGCTTCACGAAAATCACCGGCTGGACGTTCGGCACCGTCACCGCGGCCGTCTCCGTCGTCGTGCTGTTGCTCTGGATCCCGTTGCGGCAGCGCCCGGGAATCGGCACGGTCCTCAACGTCCTCACCATTTCCGTGACCGTCGACCTCGTCCGTGCCGTGCTGCCCGACCAGCACCAACTGGTGTGGCAGCTAGTGCTGATGATCGGTGGCGTGCTGCTGAACGGCCTCGCCACCGCGACGTATGTCGGCGCGCGGCTCGGTCCCGGCCCCCGCGACGGCCTGATGACGGGGCTGTCGGCCCGCACCGGATGGTCGGTTCGGCTCGTCCGCACTGGCATCGAGGTGGCTGTGCTCGCCACCGGCTGGCTGCTGGGCGGCACCGTCGGCATCGGCACGGTGGTTTACGCCCTCAGCATCGGCGCGATCACCCAGGCGCTGTTGCCGCTCGTCGCGTGGCGTGAACCGGAACTGTGACCCGGACGGCGGGCACTCGCCAGAACGGGCCGGCCCGGCTTAGTGTCTGCCGGTGCCGAAGATAGAGGTTGCCGAGCGTGCGGGCGTCGGCGTCGATGGGGCCGCCCGGCCGACTGAAGACCACGTGGTGCGGCTGGACAACGCCGTGTTGTTGCTCGACGGAGCGACGTCACCGCACCCTGACCTGCCGAGCGGTGGCTGGTACGCGGGGCTGTTGTCCGCACAGCTTGCCGACGAACTGTCGAGCAACCCGGAAGGCGATTTGGCCGACCTGCTCGCGAAGGCCATCGCCGGCGTTGCCGCGCAGCACGATCTTCGACCGGGAAACGCGCCCTCGAGCACCGTCGCGATCGTGCGCTGGACCGGAGACCGCGTGGACGGTCTCGTACTGGCGGACAGCCCGATAGTGGCGTTCGGCCGCGTCGGCTCGGGCGGTACGGATGTCGTAGCCGACAACCGAATCATCGAGCTCCGCGACCGGGGGCGGTTGCGCACCGGCGCCGATGTGCGCTACCAACGGAACTCGCCGGGCGGGTTTTGGGTCGCCGAAGCCGTACCCACCGCGGCACATCGTGCCGTTCGCCGTACCTGGCGGCGCACTGATGTCGACGCGATATTGCTCGCCACCGATGGCGTCGCGGTCGGCGTCGACGACTACCGCCTCTTCGACTGGCGTGAAGTCCTCGCCCTCGCGCAGGCCAAGGGCATGACAGCGGTTCTCGACGCGGTGCGAGAAGCCGAAGAGTCGGACCCGAACGGCACCAGGTGGCCACGCGCGAAGCGACACGACGACCAAGCGCTGGCGCTGGTCACCTTCGCCGGCACAGTGGTGTAAACCCCACCAAATATCGGGGAGTCTCCCCGATAACGCGACAGGCGTTCCTCGGCCAACCTTATATGTATGGGGCAAATGAGGGTGCAGGTCGCGTGGAACACGAGCGCGGCACGGACGAGAGTGTGGGTCGCGGTTTCGGCCGCGACCATGGCGTGGGGCACCTTCACCATGGTGCTCATGCACGCGGTCAGCAACCGCGACCCGCTGCTCGACACCTTGTCCAGCTACGCGATTTCCGGGCAGGGAGCGGCAATGCTCGCCTCCAGTGTGCTCGCGCTGGCCGTCAGCTCCATCGCGCTACTGGGCGCATTGGTGTCGTGCGGCATCCGTGCCTCCCGGACTTGCGTCGCACTGTTCGCGATCTGGACGACGGGCCTGATCCTCGCTGCGATATTTCCGGCGAGCTACCCGGAACGACCGGATCCTGTCAGTGGCCAGATCCATCAGTACGCGTGTCTCTTCGCGTTTCTCAGCCTCCCCGGCATCGGATTCACCATTCTGGAACGCGTCGCGGATGCTCGCGTTCGGAAACGGACCCGCTTCAGCGTTTGCGCACTCGCCTTGTTCGGGCTGAGCTACCTGTTCAACACGCTGCGCGACATGCCCGTCGTAAGCGACCTGTCGGCCTTGCTCCCCGTCGGCGTCATGCAGCGCTTCGCGCTCGCCGCCGACCTCGCACTGCTGTGCGCCCTGCTGCTTCACGCATTTCGCGCTGTCGCTATTCGAGATGACATCGTTGCTGGTCAGGTGGTTGTTACCGGGCAGGCTGGTGATCGGACCCCGCCGCCCGCCAGGTAGTTTTGAGCGGCATTCACACCAGGTCCGATCTGGGGAGCAACCCACCATGAAGATTCCGTTGCGGACGATGCTGCCCGCGCTCACCACCGTCGCCGTGCTCGCGGGCTGCTCGAACGCCTCCGAAGCCGGGCCTGCGGCATCGTCCAAATCCGCCGCTGCTCCTCCGTCGAACTCGGCGCCAGCCCAGCCGGGCAAGCCATGGAGCGACGAGCTGAAAAACGCCGAAGCCGGCGACAAACTCGGCGGCACCGGATCCACCTGCCCGTTGCCCGTCACGTTCGACGTGGCCAAAGGCTGGAAGCCGAAGCCCGTCGACGCGGGGAACGGCAGCGGCCTGGACGCACTCGCGCACCAGGGCGGCTTCACGCTCAAGTGCGAGATCGATGGAAAACCGGCTGGCTTCCTCGGGTTCCTGCGGATCTGGGCAGAGGATGCGCCGGGCAAGTCACCGCGGCAGGCACTCGAAGCGTTCGTGACGGGCGACCGCAACGTCACGGAGAAGACCTACCGGGACTCAGGCCCGCTTCAGGGCGTCGAAGTGACGTACCTCAAGGACAACAAGGCACTGGAAATGGTGTCCCGTGCCCGCGCGCTGGCGGTCTCGACGGCTTCCGGCGTGGTGGTAGTGGCCCTGGGTGGCCTCGACGAGGATGAACACCAGCAGATGCTGCCCGCCTACCTCACGGCGAAACAGTCCCTCGCCACCAGCTAGCGGACCCGGTCATCGCGGCGTACCGTTCGTTCGAACGAACGAGAAGTCGGGGGCCGCGATGACCGAGACGCCACCAGTCGACGCCGATGTGAACTTCACCAGCCTCGCCAAGCAGGGAGAACTGCTGACCGAGGGCGTCGTCAGCTCGACCGATCTGACCGAGAGCGCGCTGGCCAAGGCCGAAACCAGCCAATCGACGCTGAACGCGTTCCGCTGGCTACGCCGGGAACGCGCGCTCCTGGATGCGGCAGAAGCCGATCGCAGGCTGGCCTCGGGTGAGCATGGACCGCTGCTCGGCGTCCCGATCGCCATCAAGGACGACCTGGACATCGCGGGGCTGCCGACCGCATTCGGCTGCCGAGGCGAGTTCGCTCCCAAAGCTGCGGACTGCGAAGCGGTACGCCGCCTGCGCGCGGCGGGTGCGGTGATCATCGGCAAGACCAACACGCCGGAAATCGGTCAGTGGCCATTCACCGAAGGCGCCGCCTTCGGAGCCACCCGCAACCCGTGGCACGGTGACCACACGCCCGGCGGGTCCTCGGGCGGCTCCGCGGCGGCCGTCGCCGCCGGTATCGTGGCCGCGGCTCTCGGTTCGGACGGCGCCGGGTCCGTGCGCATCCCTGCTGCGTGGACCAACCTCGTGGGCATCAAGCCGCAGCGGGACCGGATCTCACCTGCTCCGGAACCGGAGTTGTTCCACGGGCTGACCGTAATCGGCCCGCTGGCCAGAACGGTCGCCGATGCGGCGCTGTTGCTGGATGTCGCGGCTGACACCGGTGGCAAGTACCAGGACGCGGCCTCACGCGTTCCCAGCCCACTTCGCATCGGGTTGTCCACTCGGATTCCGTTCACCGCGACGAAGACCGAGCTCGACCCAGAAGTCCGCGCCGCCGTGGAACGACTCTCGAGAACGCTTCGCGACCTCGGGCATGAAGTCGTGCCCGTCGAACCGGCCTATGGCCTCATCGGGCTCACCTTCCTTCCGCGCTCGCTCACCGGAGTGCGGGACTGGTGCCGTCGTGTCCCTGACCAGCGACAGCTCGATCCCCGCACGCGTTCCAACGGAAGGCAAGGTTCCGTTCTCGCGGGTCCTGCCCTGCGAGCCGCACGCGCGATGGAACCCCTATTACGGAAACGGATCGGTGGCGTCTTCCGCCGGGTCGACGTGGTGCTGGCGCCGACAACCGCCACGCCGCCGCCTCGGATCGGCAGCTTCGAAGGGCTCTCGGGCTGGGAAACGGATCAGGCAATGATCGCCGCATGCCCGTACGCGTGGCCCTGGAACGTACTCGGCTGGCCGGGCGTGAATGTTCCTGCGGGATTCGCGGCATCCGGCCTCCCCCTCGGCGCACAATTGCTCGGGCCATCGGATTCGGAAGAGCTTCTGATCAGTCTCGCCGCGCAGCTGGAGACAGCGGAACGCTGGTACGAGCGCAGCCCGGCAACCGCATGGTGAACACCCGCGAGTCGATCCTGCGGGCCGCGTTGCGAGTGATCGGCGAACAAGGGGTGCCCGGGCTGACGAACAGGCGAATCGCGACCGACGCCGGTGTTTCACTGGGCACCCTGACGTATCACTTTCCGAGCCAGACCGAGCTTCTGCGGCAAGCGATGCTGCTCTTCGCCGAGAACGAGACGGTTAAGCTTCGAGGCCTGGTCAGTGCCAACAAAGCCAGCGACATCACCGTTGAAGAGGCGGCAGCAGCGGTGGAGCGGGTACTCGAGCGGATGACGTTCGGCACCGACGAAATCGCCCCGCTCGAGCTGTACCTCCAGGCGGGCCGGGACCCAGACCTCCGCGACGCGACCCAACGCTGTTTCGCCGCCTACGACGAACTCGCGTTGACCGTGCTACGCGCGCTCAACGTGGCCGAGCCGCAGCACATCGCGCCGGCGGTCGTCGCCCTGATCGCCGGGCTGCAGTTGCGGCGGCTGGCGACTGGCACGAAGACCGGCTCACCCGCCGCGGGAGCATTGACAATGCTGATTCGAGGCGCAGACCACCCCAAAGACGTAACCTCGTAGAAAATCCGGGAAAACCGGTGAAACGAGCGATCATCTCAGCGACAGTTATGGAATGACTGAATCTGGGGTAGACCGAGAAGACACCGCCGTCGCGGAAGCGCTGCGAAGGTGCGTCACCGAAACCAACCAGGTGCACGCCCGCGCCCTGCGGCTCCTCGCCAAATTCGTGGAAAGCGAGCAAGACCAGGGCACGCCGATCGAGGCCGCCCGCATCCTGGGCGTCACGGAGCGCGAAGCGAACCGGAAGATAGCACTGGCGCAAGCACTGTTGTCCTACCTTCCCAAGACGCTCGAAGCGTTGGACAAAGGCGAGATCAGCGAAGAGAAAGCGATGGCTGTGTTCACGGCGACTCAATGCCTCACCGAGCCGAAGGCGCAAGAAGTCGACAGCGTGATCGTGACCAAGTTCCCCGGCCGAAATCTCTCGACACTGCGACGTGCGGTCAATGTGGTGGTCGCGAAGGCCGACGCCGCGGCCCACGCTGAACGTTCACGCAAAGCGCGTACCGAGTCGATGATGAAAATCAGCCACGGCGCCAACGGCACGTCGACGCTTCGGGTACGACTGCCTGCCGAAGAAGCGATGGCGCTCTACTCGACCTGTGATCGCGTCGCACAGGATCTCAAATCCCAAGGGGACACGCGGCCGGTCTCCCAGCTGCGCGCCCAAACGCTCGTCACGCGCTGCCTCGATGGCGAAGACCGTGACGGAGTCGTCAAGGCCGACGTTCTCGTCCACATCGATCAAAGCACGCTCGAAGGCGAACGAGACGACCCCGCTCACCTCGTCGGCTACGGACCCATCGCAGCGGCTGTCGGTCGCGAAATCAGCGCAAGTCCCCATGCCACCCAACGCACGACCGCGGATCCCCGACCCAGTACCGAGCGTGTACTTCACCGCAGGACGCCAGCCAATCCCCAAGAAACCGGGCGGTCCGCACGAATCCGGCTGCATCCGCCGGTACCGTCACAGCGCAACCGCTCATCCTCGAACTCTCCTCGCGGCACTGCGGCCGATTCCCGGAACCGGCCTTGAGGATGCTCTGAGTTCGAGGCGCGCGGGACGCACTCAGCGGCTCGTGCGGCAGCGCACTATGCGTCCTTGCTTCGCGCGTAGTGCTTGCGCGCCTTCGCCCGGTTGCCACAGCGCGCCATCGAGCACCACTGCCGGTTGCGCTTCGGTGAGACATCCGCGAAGCGAAGACCACAGTCTTCCGCGGCACAGATGCGAAGGACGACGGCAGCGACCGCGGTTTCGATTGCGTCCACGGCAATGATCGCCAACGCGTTTCTTACCGGATCGGCAACAGATCTCGGGCGCAGGCACGGCTTGCCGTCGCGGTCGTAGCGAAGCTGCGGCGGCACAGGTGGTACCGCGGCCGCGGCTTCATTGATCAGGCGCACATCCTCGGCGGGTGGTCGGCTACCCATGGGCGCACGGAGAACGCGATCGACGGCTTCACGCAGGGTGCGTATGTGCGCGAGGTCAACATCCGCGACGTCGGGACGGGTGGCGAGACCCGCTTGCCAGAACCACTCGCCGACCGCTGCGGAGCTGGTCAGAAGCTCGGTTCCGCCGGTCTTCCTGTCCCGCAGCGTGTTGACGAGGTCGATGCTGACCCTGCCGCCGTCGAAGACCCAATCCGCCATGGATGGATTCTAACCCTTGCCATGGGTTAAGCCTGCTTCTAATCTAACCCCCTCAAAGAGTTAGGGAGGTGTACATGCCAAGCTCGACGGCGGCTGTCAACGGAATCCGCATGCACTACCGGCATGCGGGCATGGAGCAGGGGAAGACGCCGGTGGTCCTCCTGCACGGGTGGCCGCAGACCTCGCATTGCTGGCACCGGATCATCGACAAGCTCTCTGCGGAACGTCCGGTCATCGCACCCGACCTGCGCGGCTACGGGCTCAGCGACAAGCCACGAGCGGGCTACGACAAGCGAACGATGGCGGCGGACGTTTCGGAACTGGTGGCCAAGCTCGGATTCGGCCAGGTCAGTGTTGTCGGGCACGATCGTGGTGGGCGGGTGGCCCACCGATGGGCTCTGGATCGACCGGAACAGGTCGCACGGCTTGCCGTGCTCGACATCGTGCCGACGCGAGAGGTGTGGCGCCGGCTGGATCTCGGAATCGCGACCGGGTACTGGCATTGGTTCTTCCACCTCCAGCCCGATCTGCCAGAACGGCTCGCCGGAGCCGATGTCGCGGCTTACCTCGGGTACTTCTTCGAACGCTGGACCTACCAGCGGCAAGGGCTCGACGCGGCGGCGATCGACGAGTACGTGCGGGCGTTCTCCGCACCGGGCGCACTTCGGGCGGGCTTCGACGACTACCGCGCGTCGTTTCCCGACGATGCCGAGGCCGACGATGCGGACTTCGACGCGGGACAGCGGCTGACCATGCCGGTACTCGCGCTCTGGGGCAGCGAAGGATTGCCCGCGAAGATGCCGGCGTTGGAGATCTGGAGCGAGTACGCCAACGACGTCACGGGTGGGCCGATCGAGGAGTCCGGGCATTTCGTCGCCGAGGAGCAACCCGAGCGGCTGCTGGCGCGGCTTCACCCGTTTCTCCGGGGTTGAAGACGTGGCAGCGCTGCGGGCCGTCCGGGCGAATGCGAAACTCCGGGGGTCGGACCGGTACGACCTGGGAGCGCGACATGACACGGTGGATCATGCTGGCGGTCGGCGTCGTATGCGCCGTGATCGGAGCGGTGTGGATCTTGCAGGGCGTCGGCGTGATCACCGGCAGCTTCATGACGGGGCAGAAGCTGTGGTTCCTGATCGGGCTCGGCGCCTTCCTCGTGGGAGTGGTTCTGCTCGCCGCGACGATCCGGAAGCCGCGACGCCGGGTGGAGTGAAAGACCCGCCGTCGGCGAACACGGGCGAGAAGGCAGGTGCCGGACAGCGAGCCACGCGGCCGTTGGGTCGCGATCTGACATGCGACCAGGAGCTTGGGCGCTCGTCACCAGCACGAAGTACGCACTCGTCCACGAGTCCCCCCGGTCCGGAGCTACCAGGTTTCCTTGGGGTGCCGTCACATCAGCGGCGCGGGGTGGCCATCACACCCTTTCGTGGTGGCGACATGAGCGCAACGGCCAGCGTTCGAGGGACCGCAGCTTCGGAGGCACTCGTCGGCCAGTCAGCTTCGGCGGCGCAACAGCTCGGCTCGGGCCTGCGGGCTCGTGCTTCGTCCGCACCGGTGAACCGCGGACGGCCGGTGTCGGCTTGCGCTGGTGCTCATTCGCGCGCGAGTGCTTCCCAGCCGCGTAAGAGCAGTTCGGCCGCGTCGACGACTACGTCGTCGGACGTCCCTTCGGGGCAGATGAACCGTTGGAGCAGCAGCCCGTCCTCCAGGGCGTGCACTATCAGGGCGAGGAACGCGGGGTCGGCGGGCGGGAGTGTTTCGCGGAAGCGGTGTTCGATGCCGGTCTTGATCGCCGTGCGGGCGACTCGCTCCCCTTCGGCGACCATGGGCCGCGCCGACGGGTTGCGGAGCGCGTACAGGTTGAGTTCGGTGCGCAGCGTGAACCACTCGGCGAGGTTTTCCGCGCGGTCCGCGTGCCATGCACGCAACCGGTTCAGCACCTCTGCGGCGTCGGAGGCGCCTGCTGCCAGTGCCGAGACCTCGCGGACGTCCTGGTGCCGGCGCCGTTCGAGGAGGGCGGCGACCAGTTCCGGCTTGTCCGCGAAGTTGCCGTAGAAGGCACCCCTGCTGAAACCCGCGTGTTCGGCGATCTGCTCGACGGAGGCACCATTGACACCACGTTCGGCGAACAGCGCGCTGGCGGAGTCCAGCAGCTTCTCCCTTGTCCGCGCGCGACTTTCCTCTCGCGTCAGACGCTTCGCCATGCGCACCTCCTCCCGGCGTCCGGGCGACGTTAGCAGCCCGCGTCCGGCCGTTCAGCCGATCTCAGTCGTGCTGCCGGGCGCGGTAGGCCCGCACCTTGTGACGATTGCCGCAACGCTTCATCGAGCACCAGCGCCGTTGCCCGGCCGCGAGGTGTCGACGAACAGCAGGCGGCAGTCGCCCGCCTCGCATTCGCGCATCCGGTCGGCCAGGCCGGTACCGAGCAGGTCCACGATCTCGTGTGCGGCAGCGGCGAGCACCTGCGCGCCGGTCACCGGTCCCAGCCAGGTCCGCGTGCCGTTCTCCGGATCCAGCCCGAGCACGGGGAGTGCTCCGACGCCCTCGTTCACGGCTGCGAGGTCCGCAGTGGACGGTCGCCCGCCTGCGGCGATCGCCCACATCCGGTCGCGGAACGCCTTGAGCCGGAGCAACTCACGAGGGCGGACACGGATCTCGACGTCGTCGAGCGGCGCGGTGGCCGCCAGCCGCGAGCCGATGAGCCAGTCGGCGACGTCGTGGGCCGGTGCAGGATTTCGAAGCGGCCGTACGATCCGGGGGCCGCCGGTGAGGAGCAGTTCGAGGCAGAGGACCCCCGGATCGAATTCGCAGCTCTGCCCGTCCCCGCCGGTGAGCAGCCTCGTGCCGGGTTCCGTGGTTACCGGGACGACGCCGTGGACGAGCATCGCGAGGATGGCGAAATGGCCGTGGGCGAGTCCAAGGACGCGAGTTGGACGGTCGGAGTTCTCCGAGACGGTCGCGTTGCCGATCGCCACCATATGGGACTTCATGCGGAATGGGACTTCATGCGGAGCCGGAACGGCCTCGCGACCTGGCTCGGCGGCGATGTCAGCCTCCGGCCGGAAAAGGGGGCGCCGTACGAAACGACGAGCGGAACCGTCGGCGAAGTACGCGGCTTCCGGGAACACGACCGGGTCCGGCTGACCTGACCCCCGAAGGGTGCGTGCGAGTCGACGATCCCGTTCACCGTCTCCGCCACCGGCGAGAAGACCGCTCTTCGTTTCCACCAGGAGCGGCTTGCCGGGCCGGAAGAACGCGAGGCGCAGCGAATCCACTGGCGCGGCGATCTCGACACGGTCGTCGGCAAACTGGCGCACTAGACCTCGACGTTACTTGAAGTAATACCGTCGCAGGCATGGCCGATACCGCATTGATCGTCGTCGACGTGCAGAACCTGTTCGTGGCCGTCACCGGTGATGAAGGACTCGCGGCCGTGGCCGCGATCAACGAGTACGTCGCGAAAGCCGTCGCGAACGAGTGGCCGGTCTACTACCTCCGGGACTACCGGCCGGACGCGGACACGGACCCGCACGGCGACGACACCCTGCTCCACCCGGCGCTCGATGTCCGCGGCACTGTGGTGGAAAAGGGACCGGGTCACCGGGGCGCCTTGTCAGGATTTCTCCGCCTGCCCACGGACATGAAGGGGCCGGAACTGGGTGCCGGCGGTTTGAGTCAACTGGCGGAACATCTTGCCCGCGACGGGGTCATGGCGCTGGTGGTCACCGGGATCGCGACCGACGTGTGCGTGTCCGCGACCGCGGTGGACGCGGTCCGGCTCGGGTACGAGGTCACGGTGCCGCTGTCCGCCTGCGCGCCCGTTCACGCACATCCCGACGGTGACGACGCAGCCGTCGAAGCGCTGCGCGAAGCGGGTGTGACGGTGATCGCCTGACCGCCGTCGCCGCAGCTCAGACCCCATATCCGCAGGTAGAGCACGATCCTGTACGCTCTCCTGCGGAGGATTGGCCGAGCGGCCTAAGGCGCACGATTGGAAATCGTGTTGGGTGTAAAAGCCCTCACGGGTTCGAATCCCGTATCCTCCGCCATCGAATACCGCCGAACGCCGGATCTTCGCGGCAACACCGCGAAGATCCGGCGTTCGGCTTTTTCCGGCCCCCATGAGGGAGTTGCCGTACTCTGGAGTGGCTGACCCCCCGTCACTGATCGGGTGTCGGTGGCCTCACGCTAGGTTGTGCGCAATCGGCCGTCTGCACGGCCGGAACCGCATCAGAACAACGGCAACCGAGGAGTTCCGCCCCCATGGCCGGAGTGGAAGAAATCCGTGCTGGAATCGCGCTGGCGAACGAAAAGGCGTCCGCCAGCATCGCCGCGTTGCAGCAGGCCGCGCAAGCGCTGGAAGAGGCGCAGCAGTCTCTCGCGCAGGCCACCCAGGGCAGCACCCAGGACGAGGTGGCCCAGGCGCACGGGATGCTCGCCGAGGCGCTGCAAGGCATCACCGGCACCCAGAGCACCATCCAGGCCTGCATGTCATCGGCGGACGCCTACTCCGCGCGCCTCTGACCGTGTCCGCGCTCGAGGAGTTCCACTCCCTGCTCGCCCTGTCGCGGGCGAAGGTCGAGGACGCCGGCGCGCACACGCGGCGCGCACTGGAGTTGCTGGGCGAGGCACGCGCGGCGATCGTCGACGGGCATGAACAGGCCCAGCCGTGGCTGCCGCCGCAGCTGGACGGGGCGCTCGAGAAGATCGGGAACGACGCGGCGCTGCTGTCCACCGCCGGCGAACTGTTGAAGGAGTACGAGGCGCGCCTCTGATGGGGTTCTCCAAGAGCAACGAGCAACGCACGCGCGTGATGAGCGCGCTCGATGCGATGCGCCAGCAGATCGGGCTCGTGCTCGGCGCTGCCCGGGCCGGACGCGAAGTAGCCGAGACGGAACTCGCCGGCTTGGAGCTCGAGCAGAAGGTCGTGCACGCCGGTCTCGACGAGGCGGCGCAGGACGAGGAGATCCTCGCCGCGCTTCGCCGTCCGGCGATGTCGCAGGTCAGCTCGTGGCTCAACACGGTGCGCGCGCAGTTCCACACCGACGCCTCGACCGTGCCGAGGCGGCTGCGCGAGCTGGTCGCGGAGACCTCGGCGGGTGCCGGGCGCCTGCCGCCCGGCGAGTGGCTCGGGAAGATCGGCACGGGATCGGCGCCGCCGGAACTGTGGCGCGTCGGCTCGGCCGCTCTGTCCACTTCGGACCCCCGTGATCGCTTCGACGTCGCGGTGCCGCTGCTCGACGAGTCCCATCTCGCGATCACGCCGGCGCCCAAGACCAGGGAGCAGGTGGACGCGCTCGTCGAGGCGCTGCTGATGCGCGTCCTCAGCTCGGTCGAACCGGGCGCGGTGCGCGTGCACCTGTGGGACATCGGCCAGCTGACGTCGGTGCTGCCGAACCTGTACCCGCTCAGCAAGACGAGCGCGCTCACGCTGTACGACCCGACGCGCCTGCAGGACCTGCTCGACGAGCTGTCCGGGCACATCAGGCGCATCCACGCGCAGGCGATGCAGGCTGGGCACACGTCGCTGCGCGGGATGCGCGCCGCACTGGGGAAGCGCACCGAGCCGTGGCGGATCGCGGTGCTGTTCGGCAACGGCGAGACGTGGGCGACCGAGCCGCTGCGCGAGCTGAAGCGCATCGCGGGCGGCGCGCACGCGGCCGGGATCTCGCTGATCGCGGTGGACGTGCCGCATGTGCTCGGCGGCTCGGTGGAGAACATCCGCCTGCTCGACGAGCGGCGCGTGGTCACCAGCATGACCGGCCCGAACCTGGTCGCCCAGCTCGATCCGGCGATCCCGTCCGGGCAGGTGTCGGGCGCGGCCGGCAAGATCGCGGAGGCGCTGATCGCCAGGCAGGGCGGGCCGCGCTCGTTCGCGGACCTGCTGCCCCCGGAGCTGGGGAAGGCTAATTCGGCCGAGGAGCTGCGCGCGCCGGTCGGGTTCTTCGAGGGGGACCCGGTCGAGGTCGTCATCGGCGACTCGAGCCCGCACGCGCTGATCGGCGGGCCGAGCGGGTCGGGCAAGACGAACTTCCTGTACGCGCTGCTGGGCAGCCTCGCCGCGCGGTACCCGCCGGACGAGCTCGCGCTGTACCTGCTCGACTTCAAGGAAGGCGTCTCGTTCGCCGGGCTCGCCCCCGGCCGCAAGGACGCGACCTGGCTGCCGCACGCCAAGCTGATCGGTGTCAACGTGAACACCGACCGGGAGTTCGGGCTGGCGCTGCTGCGGTTCCTCTCCGACGAGCTGCGGCGCAGGTCGACCGCGGCGAAGGAGCACGAGGTCACCAACCTCGCGGGACTGCGGCAGGAGGACCCCGACGGGCACTGGCCGCGGATCGTGGCCGTGGTCGACGAGTTCCAGTACCTGTTCGCCGGCCGCGACGCGGTGACCAACCAGGCGACGGCGCTGCTCGAAGACATCGCACGGCGTGGGCGCGCGCAGGGCATCCACCTGATACTGGCGAGCCAGGACGTCGCGGGGATCGAGGCGTTCTGGGGCAAGCCCGCGGTGTTCGAGCAGTGCACGCTCCGGATCGCGATGCCGAAGGCGCGCCGCGTGCTCGCCGAGGCGAACACCGCGGCCGTCTCGGCGCCCCGCTGGCACGCGGTGCTCAACCACGACTCGGGGGTGGCGCACGGCAACCAGCTCGCGCACGTGCCGGATGCCAGCGGCAAGGACGTGTTCGCCACGCTGCAGCGGCGCCTGTGGGACGCCTACGCCGACGAGCACGACCGGCCGCGGCTGTTCGACGGCGCGCATTCGCCGGTGCTGGAGCACGTGCCCGCGTTCGGCGAGCTGAAACCGGGTGGCGCGGTGACCGCGCTGCTCGGCCAGTCGATCGACGTCGAGGACACCGCCTGCGGGATCGAACTGGCGCACGCGCCAGGCCGCAACCTGGCCGTGCTCGGTACCGCGGCGGCCGAGGCGCTGTCCATTTTGGACTCGGCGGCGCGGTCACTGGCGCGCCAGTACGAGGAGGGGGCGGTGGAGTTCCTGCTGCGCTGCCCCGTCGAGCGGTGCCTGCCCGCCGTCGAGCGGCTGGCCGAAGACCTCGTCGCGCACGGGCACCGCGCCGTGGTGCTGGACTCGCTCGCGCCGACGCTCGCCGAGCTGGTGGCAGCGGAGCCGGAAACCGCGAAGATCCTGCTGCTCTACGGCGTCGACGCCGAGCTGCCGTCGCTCGAGGTGAAAGAGCCCGGGCAGCTCAAGAGCGGCCTCGACCACCTGCGCGTGGTGCTGAAGCAGGGGCCGGGCAAGGGCACGCACACGCTCGGCTGGTGGCGCGGCACGGCACGGCTCAAGGACACCCTCGGGTTCGGCGGCAACGACGACATCGGCGCGTGGGCCGCGCTCGACGTGCAGGGCAGCGAGCTGAGCCCGTTCGCGGCAGGCCAGGTCGTGCACTGGTCACCGCGGCCGGGCAGGGCGCTGTACTTCGACCGGAGCACGCACGCCACCCCCGAGGTGATCATCCCGTTCCTCCGGCCCGATCGGGAGAACCCGTGAACCCTGACGGAGTGACCGCCGCGATGCGGTACAAGGACATCATCGCCTCGCTGTCGCGGGCGGACGAGGACCTGCGCGCCTGGGAGCGGACCAGGGCGATCGAGCTGGAGGGCGCGATCACCGATGCGGTTGCCTCGGTCGAGGCGGCGCGCGAACGCGAAGAGCGGGCCACCCAGCGCGCCCAGCACTGGTGGCGGATGGCCGCGGACAACGTCTCCCGCCTCCCCTGGCTCGAACTCGACGAGCCGCCCGGCCCGAGCCCGACCGCGAGGTACGACTGGCTCTCCCGCTACGTCGACGGGGTGAAGCCGCTCTACAACGACCTCGTGCAGGCGGTGCTCCAGCTCGGCTGGCGCGCACGCCGCTGAGACGAGCCCTGCGCGAACCGGTGCCGATGCAAGCGCATCGGTTCGCGTCAGGGCGAAGTCAGCCCGCACGCCGGGCGCTCGCGGTGACCGGGCCCGCGAGCAGCAGCGGTGCCGCCATCAGTGCCGCCGCGACCCACGGCAGCGCCGCGGGTGCCCCGCCGAGCACGATCCCGCCCGCCAGCGCTCCCCCGGCGACGGCGCCGTTCCAGCTCGCGATGGTCAGCGACTGCGCGGTATCGGCCGTGCGGCCCGCGAGCGCGGCGGTGACGGCTTGGAACGACGTCGGCGCGCCGCCGAAGGCGAGTCCCCACAACGTGCTCGCCACGAGCAGCACGCCGACGTCGCGGCCGCCGATGGCCAGTGCGGCGAAGCAGCAGGCCGCTGTGGCCGCGCAGCACAGCAGCACGGCGCGCGGGTGCCGGTCGAGCAGGACGCCGACCAGCCACAGCCCGGCCACCGTGGCCAGCCCGAACAGCAGCAGCCCGGTGCTGAGCAGCCCGGCGTGCCCGGTGCGGGCGTAGACCGGGCCGAGATAGGTGTAGAAGAGGTTGTGGCCCAGCGAGAACGCGATCACCAGCGCCAGCAGCGGGCGCAGGCCGGGTGTCCGAAGGACGGTGCGGAGGCTCGCGCGCGTGCCGCGTGCCTCGCCGTCCAGCGGCGGGACGACCGCGGCGACCCACCACAGCAGCGGCACCGCGATGAGCGCCATCACGACGAACACCCAGCGCCAGCCGACGAGGTCGCCGAGCGCGGCTCCGGCAGGCACGCCGAGCGCGAACCCGACCGGGGTGCCCGCCATCGCGACGGCGAGCGCGCGGCCGGACCGTTCGACGGGGACGAGCCGCATGGCGTAGTTCGCGACGAGCGACCACAGCACACCGGTGACGGCACCCGAGACGACCCGCGCCAGCAGCACGAGCGCGAACCACGGGGACACCGCGACGACGAGGTTGGTCACCACGAACCCGGCGACGAGCGCGAGCATGAGCTTCTTGCGCGGCACGCCCGCGGTCATGGCGGTCAGCGGCACCGAGGTGAGCGCGGTGGTGATCGCGTACACCGTGACGAGCTGCCCCGCCGCTGACGGTGAAACGCCGAGATCGGCCGAAGCCGGGAGCAGGATCCCGGCGGGCACGACCTCGGTGAGGCAGCCGAGGAACACCGAGGTGGCCAGCGCCAGTAGCGCGGGCATCGGCAGCTTGGTGGCACGGCCGGGTGGCGCGGCGAGGTTCATGATCGAGTCCCCAACTCTTCGAGCGGCACCCGGCCGCGAGACCCGCACCGGACGGCGCAGGAAGGTGTCCGGCCCGGGATCGCGGCGCGTGCGCCGAAGACGCGGCCGGGTGCCGGGCGGCACCCGGCCGCGGGTCCTACGCCGTGTGGAGCAGGAGGTTGTTCGACCCTTCGCCGGGGTCGGTGACCTTGTCCTTCGTCGCGGCCCCGGTCAGCGCTTCGACGAGCGCGTCCGAGGTCGTGCCGGGATGCGCGGACAGGTACATCGCGGCAACGCCCGCGGCCTCCGCGGACGCGATCGAGGTACCCGACACCGTCGTGCAGGCCGTGTCGCTCCGGCTGTCCGCGGTCCTGATGTCCTTGCCCGGCGCGTAGAGGTCGACGCACCCGCCGAAGTTCGACGACGCCACCCTGCGGTCGGCGGCGTCGGTGGCGCCGACCGTGATCCCGGTCGTCTGGCGCGCCGGGGTGCTGTCGCAGGCATCGGCGCCCGCGTTGCCCGCCGCCGTGGTGTAGGCGAGCCCGAGCTGCGTCATCTTGTAAAGCTGGATGTCGACGACCGTGCCGCCAGGGCCCGCGAAGCTGAGGTTGAGCAGTGCCGGGCGCTTCGCGTTGACGTTGACCCAGTCCAGCGCGGTCAGGATCTGCTCGGAGGTGCCCTTGCCGTCACAGCCGAGCGTCCGCACCGACTCGATCGACGCCTCCTTCGCGATCCCGAAGTTCTTGCCCGCGATGGTGGCGGCGACGCGCGTGCCGTGCCCGTTGCAGTCGGTCCCGCTCTTGTTCCCCGACGGGTCGACGGCGTCGAACGCCGCGTGCGCGCGGCCGCCGAAGTCCTGGTGGCTCGCGCGGACCCCGGTGTCGAGCACGTAGACGTGCACGTTCGCCGCGGTGTTCGGGTAGGTGAAGCGGTGGTCGAGCGGCAGCGCGGGCTGGTCGACGCGGTCCTGACCCCACGACGGCGGGTCGGTCTGTGTGCCCGCCGCGGTGTAGACCTGGTTGGCGCCGACGGTGCTGACGCCCTCGTCGGAGAGGTACTTGGTGTGCTGCTCTTCGGTGAGGTCGGCGGAGAACGCCTGCGAAACGGAGTAGTAGACGCGACGGAGGGTGCCCCCGTACTTGCCGATCATCGCGTTCGCGGCCGCGGTGACCTTGTCCTTGTCCGCGGCCATCGGCTTCAGGCGCACGATGTACACCGCGGTGGCGGCGGTCGTGGCGCTCGAGGGAGCCGCGGTCACGGCGGCCGCGGGCAGCACGCCCATCGCGGCGGCGAAACAGGCCACCAGCACGGCGGCCCTTGGCTTGCGCTTCATGGAGAAACCCTTCGATGCTGCGGGTGGACCACCGCCGGGACCGGTCTGCCCGGTCCCGGCGGCGAAGGCGTCAGAACCTCGGCGGCCTCAGAGGCCGTTGAGCCAGGTGCGGAGGTCCTTGGGGCCGCTGCCCGTGTCGAAGCCGACGACCCGGCTGCCCTTCTCCTTGCCGCTCGCGATGTCGATCAGCGTCGGGATGTACTCGACGTTGTACTTGTTCGCGATGGCCTCGTTCGTCTTGTGATCGCTCAGGTCGACCTTCGCCCAGATCCACTTGCCCTTGTCCGCGGCGTGGTACTTCTCCAGGTACGGCTCCATGTTCTTGCACGGGCCGCACCAGGTGGCGTAGAAGTCCAGCACCACCGGCTTGGTCTTGGACATCTCCATGACCTGGTCGTAGTTGGCCGAGGTGACGTCGACGACGGTGTCGTCCTGCGGCGCGAGCGTCGTCGCGGCCGCGGGGGTCACCGCCGCCCCGCCGACGAGCCCGGCGGTCATCGCGACGGCGGCCACGAGCACGCGCATCCTGCTTCCCATTTTCTCTCCTTCTATTCGGTGCGGTTACCGGAAACCGGCGCGGGTCGCGCCGTCGTCTGGGGCCCTGTCTCGGTCTCGTACCCGGCGGCGACCCAGTCCTCGATCCCCTCGCGGTACTTGCGGACGGCGGTGTAGCCGAGTTCGACGAGGCGCGCGCCGACGAACTCGCTGTTGCGGCAAGGCGTGTTGGCGCAGTAGACGACCACGGCGGCGGACTTGTCCGGCAGCACCGACGGGGCGTGGGCGTCGGTGAACTCCGCCGCCTGCTCGTACGGGAAGCCGGGGATGTTCCGGGCGCCGGGGAGGTGCTCTTGCTCGTAGTAGGTCACCGGCATCGTGTCGACCACGATCACCGCGCCCTCGTCCATTTCGCGCTTGAGCTCTTCGCGCCCGACCAGTGGCAGCATGCCCGTTCCTCCCTGTGTCCGGCGGCGGGCCGGGAAGAGCCGGCTCGCCGCGAGGTAGCTGACGAAGGCCACGATCACCGAGTTGATCGCGGGGATCCCGAAGTCGAAGAAGACCGCGCCCGCGGTGCCCAGCGCCCAGCTGATCAGCGCGGACGGCACCCAGTCGCGGTGCGGTCCCGGCACGGAACCGTGTTCGCGCAGCGCGTCGAAGACCGGACGGCACCGCCGCACGACGAAGTACTCCGCGATGAGCACGCCGGCGACCGGCGGGGTGAGCACGCCGACCGCGGTGAGGAAGCCCGCGAAGTCGTCGGCGATCCCGAACGCGGACGCCGCCGTGCCGAGCACGCCGAGCACGAGCACGACGCGCACGCGGGCGACCTTGCGGCCGAACAGCACGTCCACGACGTTGACCAGGCCGAGCGACGACGAGTAGAGGTTCCAGTCGTTGATCTTGAGGATCGCGGTGGCGAGCACGAGGGTGCCGAGCACGCCCGACGACGAGGTGATGATGCCGACGATGTCGGACGAGGCGGTGGCGTGCGCGAGCAGCACGCCGATCAGCCCGATCAGGTATTCGCCGAGCGTCACGCTGATCAGCGTCTGCTTGACGACGTCGCCGGGGGTGCGGTTGAACCGCGTCATGTCCGGGGTCATCAGCGCGCCGAGGATGAACGCGCCGGACACCAGCGTGGTCGCCGCGCCGAGCGACAGCGGCGGGCCGGGCGGCGGGCCGGAGACCAGGTCCGCGAACGAACGGCTGCTGAGCGCGTCCACGATGGAATAGCCGGCCAGCAGCAGGAACGCGGGCACGGTCAGGTACGCGGTCCAGGCCATCAGGCGGAAGCCGTAGACGGTGATGGCGGTGATCACGACGCCGCCGAGCACCGCCCACGCCCATTCCGGCACGGCTCCGCCGAGCGCGTGCATGCCGTGCGCGAAGATGCCGTTCTGCACGCCGAACCAGCCGGCGAGGCTGATCGCGACGAGCAGGCCGACGAGCGCGGACCCCTTCCGGCCGAACCCGGCCCAGCGGGCGAGCACGGAGGTCGACAGCCCCTCGCGGACCCCGGCGATGCCGAGCAGCACGGTGATCACTTCGAGCAGCACCGAACCGATCGTGATCGCCAGCACGGCCTGCCAGAACGTCATGCCGTAGCCGAGGATGGCGCCGACGATGAACTGCTGGAACGAGGACACCTGGCCGAAGCGCTGCACCGCGACCGACGGCCATGACCGGCGTTCGCCGGCGGGTACCGGCGTGAGCGAATAATCGTCGTGACGGCCGGTCACCGGCTCGCCGCTTCCAGCACGGGCTCGCGGACCACCAGGAATCCCTGCCCCGTATGCGGCCGGAAGGCGAATTCGCGGTCGAAGAATCGTTGCAGGAAGGGCACGCGCTGGTGGTAGACGAACATCGACCCGGTATTTCCGGTGATCGTTCCGGATGCCGCGAACAAGGGCAATTCGGCCAGGAAATACTGGACGGCCAGCCGTAGCCTCGCCGGGTTCGGCCCGGTATCGTTTTTTCCCTGGAGCACCCAGGAGGAAGCACCATAACAAGCCGAGCGGAAAACCCGGTCGGCTTCGAAGCGCTCTTGCACTTCGTTCGCCAGCCTGCGGTAGGCGAGGATGTCGCGGAGCCGCGCCATGCCGAGCACGCGGCTCGCCGGATCGGCGATGCCGATGGCAGTGAGCGCCGAGGTGATCTTGTTGTGCACGTGGCAGGACTGGCGATGTGCCTTCTGCTTCGCCCTCGCGGGCGGGTATCCCATCGCTTCGAGCGTGTACGCGGTGACATCGTCCGGCACGAAGAAATGGAATTCGGCGAAGTTCTCCGCGGTCCACGCGGCAAGCCGGATGAGCCGTTCCGCGGTGAAATAACCGTTGAACGGACTCACGCCGACGCAGGCGTGCGGCGCGTCCGGAAACAAGCGGGCGCAGCCGGACGAGAGAGGACTCGCTTCGAACATGGACGATTCGCCACCTTTCCGTTGCTTTCCCCTGGCGGTCCCGAACGGGTCTGCTCACTGTGGCCGAGTCCGGCGCGCACGGGTAATGCCGACGGGTTATGCCTTCGAGGAGCGCGAGGCCGTCGCGGTGACCGTGCGAATTCCCTACTTTGGTCGGGTGGCGACCACCCTTTCGCAGGTGCAATCGCGGGCGCGCCTCCCATACGGTGATCACCGTGGAGCTTGAACTGAAGCATCTGCACCACCTCCGGGTTGTCGCGAAAGCGGGCAGCCTGAACCGCGCCGCCGCCCAACTCGTCCTCCCGCAGCCCGCGCTCAGCCGTGAGCTCCGGCGGATCGAGCAGCTTCTCGGTGACGAGCTGTTCGAACGCGACCGCACCGGCGTGCGGCCGACGGCGTTCGGGCGGCTGATCCTCGACTACGCGGACGGGATACTGGCGCACGCCGCGAAGATCGGCTCCGATCTCGCGCACCAGTGCGCCCATCGCGCGAAGGCGCTGCGGATCGGCTGGTCGGCGACCGCGCTGTCCGGTCTGCTGCTGGACGCGCTCGACGTCACCGGCAACGGCGACCAGGCCGAGATCCGGACCGCCGAGTCCACCGCGGAGATGATCGACTGGTTCGGCCGCGGCGAACTGGACCTCGCCGTCCTTTCGGAACAGTGCGAGGTGCCGCTTCCCCCGAACACCGGGCGCGTCGACCTCGCCGACGATCCCCTGCTGATCATGCTGCCCGACTGGCATCCGCTGGCGTCGAGCCAGTCGGTCCAGCTCACCGAGCTGGAGCACGAGCGGTGGATCTCGTCGACCGGGCCCGACCGCTGCCGCGAGTTCCTCAAGCGAGTCTGCCGCCCGTTCGGTTTCTCGCCGCAGATCGCGCACCACGTGTCGGTGTCCGGGCCGCGCGACGAAATCGTCCGTTACCAGGGCGATGTGACGCTCGTGCAGACGCTGCGCCCGCTGGCGCCCGGCGTGGTGCACCGGCCGATCTCGGACCTGCTCATGCGGACCAGCCACTTCCTGCTCTACCGGGAGGACAGCCCGATCGCGGCGCGGATCGACGTGCTCGCCGGGCTGATCACCGACGCCTACTGGGACAGCCTCCGCGGTGAGCGGACGTCGTCGCGGGCGTTTCCCGCCGGCCTGCCGCGGCTCGCCACGCGTACCAGCTGAGCGAGCGCGGTGGACATCGAACTGCGGCAGTTGAGGATCCTCACCGCGGTGGCCGAGGCGGGCGGGCTGGCCGGTGCCGCCGTCGCGCTCGGCATGAGCCAGGCGAAGCTCGATCAGCAGATCCAGCGGCTCGAGCGCATGGTGGGGGCCGCGCTGCTGCACGACAGCCCGGCCGGTACGGCGTTCACCGAAGCCGGTGAGGTGCTGCTCGAACACGCCGCGGTGGTGCTGCCGCAGTTCGACCGGATGCTCGCGGCCGCACGAGCCGGTGCGGAAGCGCCCGCGCCGAACGTGGTCAGGATCGGCGCGGTGGCGACGCCGATCCTGCCGAAGCTCATCCACGCGATCGACGAAGCGGTCCCCGGCGCCGAGCTTTCGGTGCGGATCGAGGAGCCGGGCACGGACCTGGCCGAAGCGCTGCTGCGCGACGAACTCGACCTCGCCGTCCTGCGCCAGCACCCGGCGACCGGTGCCGCGCTGCCCCCGGCGCTCGCGTGCTCCCCGGTGGCGACCGAGCCGCTCTTCGTCGGAATACCGCCGGGACACGCTCTCGGGACACCGGTGTCGATCGCGCCCGCCGCGCTTTCGGGGCACCGCTGCGTGCTGCTCGACCAGTCCGTCCAGCCGCTGACGCTGGCGGTGCTCGTGGCGTTCGCCGACGCCGGGGCGGATCCGCGCTTCTGCTACGCCGCGAGCGAATGGGCGGCGCTCTGCCTCGGCAGCGGCACCGGCATCCTGACCGTGACGGCGCCGCCGACGACGCCGATGCCGGGAACCGCGTACCGGCCGGTGCGGTGCGCCGCGTCGATGTCGGCGCTCGTGCTCGCGTGGGTGCCAGGCGGACCGGTCACCGACTGCGCCGCCCGCATCCACGAAGCCGCGATGGAAGCACACGCCGACTGCCTGCGCACGCTCGCCACCGGCCCGTGCTGACACCCGCGGAACGTCGGCTGATCACGAAATTCCCGCGCCACGCGGCGGTTTTTCACGAAGATGACGCTTCCGACCGGAAAACATCGTTCATTCCGGCAAGGATATTGCTTCGCCTGCCGCACCCCGGGAAGTCTTGGACCCGTTCCAGTTAATTCCTTACGAATCACCACGGAGTGTGCAGAATGGCTATCGCGCGCAAACTCGGCGCCATCGGCGTCCTCACCGCCGCGTCCGCGGCGATCGCCCTGTCGGCCACCGGCACCGCCAGTGCCAGCTGGATCGCGGGGACCTACCACGATCCGACCGACTGCCAGTCCGCGGGCAACTGGCTGGCGAGCCAGGGCAGGGCGCACTACTTCCACTGCGACTACGGTATTCGTGCCGGGCAGGGTCCGGAATGGACCCTGGTCGTCGACTGGTGATGAGCTGAGGGACATGGCGGTTCTCGCTGAGCGAGTCGACGAGGACCGCTTTTCCCGGCTACCTCGAATAGCCCAGCACTTTTTGCCGAATAGCCTCAATTTTCGGGGAGGCTCCCGCGTATGTCCTGAAGGTGCCCTTCAGGGACCCGCGGCTCCGCGCTTCCGCACCCATCCCCCAGAAACGACGCACACGCATCATCATCGTGGCCTTCAGGACACCTGCCCCGGAGGTCACGTTCGGGGCAGGCGCTTCGGGAAGACGCGGTCGAACCAGTCGGCCAGGTCGTAGAAGGCGTCGAGGACCGGGTTGCCCGCCGACGGGCGGAACCGCACGAGCTGCGGGTCGTGGTCGCTGGCCTGGTCGGCGAACTCCGCGTTGACGTGCACCACGTCGTAGTCGATCCCCCGCGGTGCGGCGGAGGAAAGGATGTGGTCGAGCACCTGCGAGTTGCCTTCGAACACGTAGCTGTACCGCTCCTGCGGCGGCAGCGTGTCGATCAGCGCCTTCAGCCCGCCGCCCGCGGTGAGCGTCTGGACGGTCTTCGAGAACGGGTAGTCGTTCAGGTCGCCCGCGACGATCACGTTGGCCTCGCGGTCCGCGGCCAGCAGCTTGCCGACGAAATCGCGCACGAGCTGGGCCTGCTGCGCGCGCTGCACTTCGGAGCTTCGGGCCGGGGGCTGGTAGCGGCCCTGGCCCGGCTGGTCGCCGCCCTTCGAGTTGAAGTGGTTCGCGACCACGAACACGGTGCGCCCGCCGAACACGAACTCACCGGCGAGGGGCTTGCGGCTCGCCGTCCACGCCGTGTTCCCCGGCTCGACGCGGCCGGGCGAGACCGAAAGCTGCGGCTTGCCGCGCACGGTGTTCACGGCCACCGGAGTGGTCGCGTCGCCACCTGGCCGGTCGACGAACGACACGCGCGCGGGGTTGAACAGGAAGCCGACGCGGATGTTGCCGCCCGGCTCGCCGCCGTCCTTCTTGTCCTCCGGGTCGATCTCGCGCCACTCGTAGCGCGGGCCGCCCGCGGCGGCGATCGCGTCGGTGAACCGCTTGAGCGTCTGGTCCGCGGCCACCACGCCGTCGCCGTTGCCGTCGGCCCCGTTGTTGTCCTGGATCTCTTCGAGCGACACGATGTCGGGGTTCGCGAGGTTGTCCACGACGCCGTGCGCGAGCTGGTCGAACTTGGCCTGGTCGTCGACCGCGGACAGGTTCTCCACGTTGTAGGTCGCGACCGCCAGCTCGCCGGTGCGCTGCTCGCGGGTGACCTCGCGCCGCAGGCCGTTGTCCTTGACCTGGCCGAGTTCGCTCGCGAAGAGCGTGTAGCCGCCGAAGCTGTCGAACTCGAGCGGGCCCGAGGTGCGGCCGGTGAGGGTGTCGCCGGTGTTGGCCTTCGGGAAGGGGCGCTCCGCGAACGGGATGATCGACTCGACCTTCAGCACGCCGGTGTTCTGCTGGTCGTACCCGCCGTAGAGGGTGCCGCCGCGCGGAGTCGGGCGCTGCTGCGGCTTCGTCGTCACGTACAGCTCGCCGTATTCGGTGCTCCGGCCGACGATGCGGGCGTCGGAAACGCTGACGATCTCGCTCTCGTGCGCTTCCCAGAAGTCGAGCGCGTACTTCGACGGTTCGAGGGTCAGCGGTTCGATGCTGCCGCCTGCCTGCGGCGCGAGCCGCGACGGCACGCTGTCGGGCGCCAGCGCCGCCGGTGCGGGCAGCGGGTTGTGCGAGGACCCGACCGTCCACTTCGCACTCGTCAGCTCGGTGAGCGACTGGTAGTTCGACGTGGCCGGTGCGTCGGGGTAGAACTCGCGAACGGTGCCGCTCGCCGTCACCGCATCGCCGACGGCGACCGCGGGCGTGGTCGATCCGGTGAACACGAACAGGCCCTCGCTGGTGCGCGGGTCGGCGTCGGGCACCGGGTCGGTGATCCAGAAACCGCGCGCCGAGCCGAACGTCCGCAGCGCCGTGACCACGCCGGTGACCTCGCTGACCTGCTTGTCCTTGAACGGCGAGAGACGGGTGACGCCTTGGATGCCGTGGATCTTCGCGGGCGTGCCGGGCGGTTCGGGGTCGCCGCCGGGGGTCTCGCCCTTCGCGTTCGTCGGCGTCGGGGCGCCTGCCGCGAAGTCGGCCGCGTTGTCGTCGGTGTCGGTGAGCCGCGCGCCGCGCGCCACCGAGGTCGTGTTGGTCGTCGCCGCGGCCGCGGTGCCCTCGCGGACGGCGGCGCCGCCGAATCCGACGAGGTCGCGCACGGTCGCCTCCGCCGCGCAGTCGGCCGCGGTGCGGCAGGTCAGCGGCTGGGCGGAGGCGACCAGCGCGACGGTGCCCGCGGTACCGGACAGGTTGATCGCCCCGGTCGCGTCCGCGGCGGGCAGCGCGGTCGTGCCGCCGCTTCCCTTGGCTTCGGCGACGAGGTAGCGGCCGCCGGGCTGGACCGCGCCGGTGAGCGGGGTGACCTGCCACTTGCTCGCCGGGCCCGGTGCCGCGGGCAGGTACTGGACGCTCCAGCCGGTCAGGTCGGCGGGGCCGGTGCCCCTCGTGGCCAGCTCGACGAAGTCGTTGGTCAGCGTGGCGCCGCTGTTGCCGCCGCCCCCGTACACCTCGGCGAGCACGGCGTCGGCGCTCGCGGCGGAGGCGGTGGGCACGGTGCCGCTCACCGCCAGTACGGCCGCACCCGCCAGCACACCCAGTTTCCGGCGATATGTCACGCTGCGTCCCCCTAAATATCAAGCGGTCGAGGCATGTTCCCCCGAATCAGCGAGCAACGGTACGTCGAAGTGGCAACGATTCGTGATACTTCCGCTGAACTGATCCAGTCCGCGTCCTTCGAGCGACGCCCGAAACTCGGCCTTCGCGACGCGCGCGCATGGTGATGGTGATGCCCTGAAGGTGCCCTTCACAGCATCGGATTCCCTCAACGGCACCTTCAGGGCATGCCACCCCAACCTTGGCATTGGCCCAGTGGTCTTGGTCAGAATTGGAACTTCTACCTGGTCAATCGGCGACCTACGGTTACCGGCGTGACTTCCGCACTGGTTCCTCCCGCAGGCCCGGCCCGGGTGCTGGCCGTGGCGCAGCTGACCAACTCGGTCGGCGACGGGGCGTACTACGTGACGTCGGCGCTGTACTTCACCAGGGTCATCGGGCTCTCCCCCGCGCAGGTCGGGCTCGGGCTGACGATCAGCTGGGCGGCCGGGTTCCTCGCCGCGACCCCGCTCGGCCACCTCGCCGACCGGCACGGGCCGCGGGCCACCTCGATCCTGCTCGCGCTGACGACGAGCGCGTGCGTCGGCTCGTTCCTGTTCGCGCGGTCCTTCCCGGCGTTCACCGGGGTCGCGTGCCTCTACGCGAGCAGCCAGTGCGGGCTCACCGCCGCGCGGCAGGCACTGCTGGCCGGGCTCGTGACGGCCACCGAGCGGACCAGGATCAGGGCCTACCTGCAGTCCTCGACCAACGCGGGGCTCGCCGTCGGCGCGGCGCTCGGCGGGGTCGCGCTGCGCGTCGACACCCCGGCCGCCTACCTGGCCGTCTTCGGCATGGACGTGCTCGCCTTCCTCGCCGCGGCCGCGGTGCTCCGGCGGGCGCCGCACGTACCACCCGCACCCGTCTCATCGGGACGCGAACCGAAGCTCGCGGTGTTGCGCGACGCGCCCTACGCGGTGGTGTCCTTCCTGAACATGCTGATGCTGCTGCACATCCCGCTCATCGGACTCGCGATTCCACTGTGGATAGTCGAGCGGACGCAGGCGCCGGCCTGGCTGGTTTCGGCGCTGCTGGTGCTCAACACGCTGAGCGTGGTCGCGTTCGGAGTTCACATCGCCCGCCGCGTCACCGGGACGGTGACGGCGACGCGATCGGTGCGCCGAGCCGGTCTCGTACTGCTGGCTTCTTGTGCGGTGTTCGCGGTGTCGTCGGCCTGCGGTTCACCGTGGGTGGCCGCGGCGGTCCTGCTCGTCGCCGCGGGGGTGCAGACGCTCGGCGAGATGATGCAGAACGCGGGCGGCTGGGAGATCGGGTTCGCACTGGCACCCGCCGGGAAACAGGGCCAGTACCAAGGGTTCTTCGCCTCCGGGTTCGCGGTCGCCAGGATGCTCGGGCCGTTGCTGCTCACCACGCTCGTGCTCTCGTGGGGGCCGCTCGGCTGGCTGCTGCTCGGCGTCGTGTTCGCGGCCGCGGGCATCGCGATGGGCCCGGCGACGCGCTGGGCGGAGCGGACGCGGCGGGCAGGCGAACTCGTCACCAGCTAGATGTACACAAAGGACTCGAACTTTCGAGTCCTTTGTGTACGACGGGTCAGAACGGCCGGTCGCCCTCGATCGCGACGCGCTCGGCGACGCGGGGATGCGGGTGGTAGTCGTTCACCGCGTAGTGCTGGGTCGCCCTGTTGTCCCAGAACGCCACCGAGTTCTCCGCCCACTTGAACCGGACCTGGTACTCGGGCACGTGCGCCTGCTGGAACAGGAAGTGCAGCAGGCGATCGCTCTCCTCGCGCGGCAGCCCGACGATGTGCGTGGTGAACGCCTGGTTCACGAACAGCGTGCGCCGCCCCGTTTCCGGATGCGTGCGCACCACCGGGTGCGCCACCGGCGGGTAGTCGTCCTGCCACGCGGCGAGCAGCGCGGGATCGGCGAACCGGTCGAACCCGGGGAGGTAGTCGTGCACCGCGCTCCGCCCGTCGATCCGCTCGCGGACCTCCGGCGGCAGGTTGTCGTACGCGGCGGCCATGTCGGCCCACATCGTGTCGCCGCCGACGGGCGGCACTTCCACCAGGCGCAGCACCGAACCGAGCGCCGGGTTCGGCCGCCAGGTGACGTCGGTGTGCCAGATGTTTTCGTAGCCTGGCATCGACGCGCCCCGCGCGAACCGGGTGACTTCGTCGGTGTCACCGGCGGGGATGAACGGGTTCGTTTCGAGCGGGCCCCAGTGCGCCGCGAACGCGCGCTGCTGGGCCGGGGTGATCCGCTGGTCGCGGAAGAACAGCACCTTCCACTCCAGCAGCGCGCGGTTGAGCTCGGCGCGCAACTCGGGCGTCAGCTCGGTGCCGAGGTCGAAGCCGTGGATCTCGGCGCCGATCACGGCCCCGAGCGGGCGCAGGTCGAACAGGTCGTACGGACGCGGTTCGGTGCCGGGGAGGCGGCGAAGGACCCGCGGGCCTTCGAGGAGGCCGCCCTCGGGCACGACGGCCTCGCGCAGGGCAGGGGTGGACACGTCAACGGACACAGGGGTACCTCACTGTAGTTCGGGGGAATTTCGTTTCGGGTGCGGAAAGGAGCGGCTTACTTCGGCGGTGAGCCGAGACGGCCGCGCCGCACGAGCAGGGCGGCGGCACCGAAACGAACCGAGCGCCAGGGAAGGCGACGCGGACACGGGACAGCTGTGTGTTCCCGAACGGTTGACATGCCCTGATGATCAGCCCCACGCCGGGTCAGCGTCAAGGCTTCCAGCATGTGGACGGGTGCACCGCTAGGCCATCCAGCCCAACTTCGCACGAAGGCGTGTGGGCGGCACTCGTGCGGGTAACCACTTCGAATCCACCTTGGCAGAAGGGAGATCCACTGATGGCCGAATCCGGGATCGGCGCGAGCGAAGCGCTGGCGAAGGCGCGCAAGGCCGCGGGCAAGCTCAAACGCAAGGAAGCGGCGGTGTACTGGGCGACCATGGCGCAGACCGCCGTGCTCACCGAGATCCGCGACGAGCTGCGCGCGCTGAACCAGCGCTCCGGCGGCGTCACGCTGCCGGACGACGCGCCGGCGAAACGGCGCACTTCCGTTGCGGTGCACCAACCCTAGCGTTGTCTGAACCAATCCATTCCGCCCATTCGGGGGGCGAGGAGGTTCGTCATGCTGCCCATTCTCCTGATCCTGTTGCTGGCACTCGCACTCGGCGGCGCCGGGTTCGCGGTGCACGCGCTCTGGATCGTCGCGGGGGTCATCCTCGTGGTGTGGCTGCTCGGGTTCGTCATCCGGCCGGCCGCCGCGGCGGGAGGACGTCGTGCCCGCTGGTACCGCTGGTGAAAGAAAAGGGCCCCGGCCGGGGCCCTTTTCTTTCACTTCCCGATCGAGAACGCGTCGAGATCATGCTTGTTGGACGGCCCCCGCACGGCCCACAACCGCGCGTCGTGCCAGAAGTACCGGAAGTCCTGGGTGATCGGGGAGCCGCCGCTCCGGGTCCGCAGCGGGTAGGTCTCGACGGGGCCGGGTGCGCCGTCGGCGAGGGCGAACCGGGCGATCCGCTGGTCCCCGTCGGACTTCGCCGGTGACACCAGCGTCACCACCGAGTCGCCTTCCACCGCGAGCGGCATGATCGCCCTGCCGTCGGAAAGGGGCCGTTCCCACTTCCGCGCCCCGGACGCGATGTCGTAGGCGACGAGCTTGTTGGTGCCGTTGAGCGGAATCGCGGTGACCGTCACGAACAGCCCGCCGGAGATCAGGAACCGGCGGCCCGGCTGGCGGTTGTCCGTCGCGTCGACGCCGACACCATCGCCTGCCAGCGATTCCGCGGTGCCAGGGTGCCCCGCGTCGATCGCACCGACCTTGTCGAACTTGTCGTCCAGCACGATGTAGACCGCTTTGTCGGCGCCGCGGCTGACCAGCGCCACCGGTGGATCGGCCGACACCAGGCGCGGGTTGCTGAACCCCTCGCCGCGGTCCTTCGAGCTGTAGTCGACGCCCTGGCCGAGCGTGCCGGTGGCGGGATCCAGCGTGGCGAAGGTGATCGCGGGATCGGAGATGAACCCGCTGATCGAGACGATCAGGGACTGCTTGCCGGGGACCATGCCGGTGATCGAGCTGCTGCCCGAGTCGCCGCCGGTCGGCTTGACCACCGGCTTCATCCAGCGCTGCCGGCCGGTGGCGAGGTCGAGACCGGCGGTCGCGTACTTCTGGCCGATCACCACGACGTCGCCCATGATTTCGAGCGCGGCGCCGGTGGGCTTGCTCGGGCTCGCGCCCTGCGGCAGGTCGATCGGCTGCTGCCAGCCGAGCTGCCCGGTCTTCACGTCGAGCATCGCGGCGAACTTGCACACCGGGTCGCCCTGCTCGGTCTGCTCCTTGCCGAAGGCGACCGGCAGCCGGTCGTTCACCACCCTGGTGCCCGCACCGCAGAACTTGCCGCCGTCGGGCGCGGGTGCCCGCCACGCCTGCTTCCCGTCGGCCTCGCCGAACGCCGTGATCGCGCCTTCGTGCGCGACCACGACCGTGCTGCCGACCTCCCACGCGCCGAGGCCCTTCTCGTACTCGGGCCGGTCGAGGTGCAGTTGCCAGTTCTTCGACGCGGGCGCGGGCTGGTCCGGACCGCCCGCCTGTGACGGCGCGGGGTCCGAGTCCGAGGTGAGCACGATCGGCACCGCCACGGCGGCGGCGACCACGATGACGAGCACGGGCGCGAGCCACAGCCAGAGCTTCTTCTTTCGCGGCGGTGGCCCGCCGGGCGGCTGGTTCCACTGGCCGTAACCGGGCTGCTGCTGGGGATACTGGCCCTGCTGGGGGTAGTGGCCCTGCGGCGGGTACTGGCCTGGTGGCTGCCCCTGCGGGAAACCGCCCGATGGCGGGTAGCCCGGCGGCTGGTTCTGGTTGCCCTGCCAGCCGGGATGCTGCTGCCCCATGTGTCGCCCTCTCTGACCGTGCCCCCACCGCGGCCCGGATCGTAGACCGGCCGCGCGGCCGCCGTCGCCCGAACAGCCCGTTCGTGTCATTCCCCGGCCCCCTGCCGCCGGTGTGCGAGGATTCGCCGGCTCTGGCTGGTGTCGAACGGGGTTGTGGTGCGGGTGCGGAAATGGCTGCCGGGAGCGGCCGTAGCAGCGGTTATGGCGGTTTCGGGCTGCGCGGCGGCCGCGGACGCGGGGATGACGGCCCCACCGGTCCCGACTCCGTCGAATCCGGCGAAACCACCCGCGTCACCAACGTCACAGTCGCCGGTGCGGCAGCAGCTCGCCGAGCTGGCGGTCGCGCCGCGCGGGTCGATGCAGGGCTACTCGCGCGAGCGGTTCCCGCACTGGACCCAGCAGGGCGGCCACTGCGACACCAGGGAAACGGTGCTCAAGCGAGCCGGGCAGGGCGTCACCACGGAGAAGAACTGCAAGGTGCGCACCGGAACCTGGACCAGCCCGTACGACGGCGGCACCTGGACCGCACCGTCCGATGTGGACGTCGATCACATGGTCCCGCTCGGCCAGGCCTGGGTCAGCGGCGCGCGCTCGTGGACGACGGAGCGCCGCCGCGAGTTCGCGAACGACCTGGTGCGCCCGCAGCTGTTCGCGGTGACCGACAACGTGAACCAGGAAAAGTCCGACAAGGCCCCGGACCAGTGGAAACCGCCCTCGGTCGCGTTCTGGTGCACCTACGCGACCGACTGGGTGACCGTGAAGCACTACTACGGCCTGACCGTCACCGACGCCGAGAAGGCAGCGCTCGCGAGCATGCTCGACCGCTGCGGTTGACCCGCCCAGTCACTCCCGGGGCGTCGTACCGGGGGTGTACGACCTCGCGGCGAATGACTCCCTCCGTGCGATGCCCTGCCGCACCCGCTGTCCCTAGCCTCCGGGTATCGGAAACGGAAGAGGAGTCCCCATGTGGAGACGCACAGCACTGGTCGGCGCGGTCCTTGCCTTGGCGCTGACGGGAACCACGGTCGCGCGGGCCGATGCCACGCTCACGCTCGCCGAACCTTCCGGGCCGCACCGGATCGGCAGGGCGGTGCTGCACCTGACCGACACGGGCAGACCCGACCCGTGGGTGCCCGCTGGCGACCGGGAGCTGATGGTCTCGCTCTGGTACCCGGCACGGACGCCCTCGAAAGTGCCGGCGCCGTACATGACCCCCGCCGAGTCCAAGCTCTACCTCGAAGCGGACCAGCCGGACCTGCCGTCCGACCTGTTCAGCAAGGTGGTGACCCATTCGACCGTCGATGCCGAGCCGCTGCGTGAGCGCGGCGGGCTGCCGTTGGTCGTGCTGTCACCGGGCTTCGGCTTGCCGCGTGCCACGCTGACCGGCCTCGCCGAGGAGCTCGCCAGCCGTGGCTATGCCGTCGCCGGGATCGGGCACAACTACGAGGCCGCGGCCACCTCGTTCCCCGACGGCCACACGACCTCCTGCGTGGTGTGCGCCGACCGGGACTACCCCAGGATCGGCGCGGTCCGCGCCGAGGACGTCTCCTTCGTGCTCGACCAGCTCACCGGAAGGCACCCGGCCTGGCCGGGCGGCGTACCGATCGACACCGGCCGGACCGCCATGATCGGGCACTCGGCCGGTGGCTTCAGCACGATCCCGGCCATGCTGCGCGACCCGCGCGTCAAAGCGGCGGTGAACATGGACGGGAACTTCCGGTACCCCAACGACATTCCGGTGGACCGGCCGATGCTGATGCTGGGCGGTCCCGGCCACGTACCCGCCGGCCAGGACCCGACCTGGGGCAAGACCTGGACTCAGCTGACCGGGTGGAAGCGCTGGCTGACCGTCGACGACATCGGGCACCTTTCCTTCACCGACCTGGCGCCGCTGGCCGAACAGCAGGGCATCCCGCTCCAGCACCTCGACGGTGCTCGCGTCGACACCATCATCCGCGCCTACCTCACCGCGTTCGTCGACACGCACCTGCGGCACACCAGTACGCCGCTGCTGAACGGCCCTTCACCGTGCTTCCCGGAAGTACATTTCCACCGGCCCTAGCGCTGTGTTGTTCATCGACCGGACCTCGCGGCACTCGGAGGTAGGTGAGCGGGTGGTGGGCGCCTTCGGCGCGGACCGCAGGTGGGCACCATGCGAGGTCTGATGGCTGGCTCGCGGGCAGGTCTGGGGTTGCCCACCAGAAAAATGACGGAGGCGACGTGGTCCGCGTTTTCCGCGGGTCACGTCGCCTCCGGCGAGCGGTAGCGGTGGGATTTGAACCCACGGACGGGGGTTGCCCGTCACGCGCTTTCGAGTGGCGCTCCCCCGCGTACAGCAGGGTTCAGCGACCGTCCAAGCGCTGGTGAAGCCCCGATGTTGGACGCTCACGACCGACCGTGCGCCGGCGTGAATGAGACGGAAACTGAGACTGTTAGGTAGTGCGACGAGGGATCCAGCTCGTCCCGGATGTGCAGGTCATTCCCTGAGCAGGGCTCCTCCGGCATCGCTCGACTCTAGTGCCACCGCCGAGCCCGCTCCCCTGGCGTGTTACCCCGCATAGAGATCACAGCAGTCGTAGCCTAGCTCTGGTGCGCTAAGAGTAGGAGACTGGGATGCTGGAGCAGTGGCACGCAGACCAGCTACTTCGTGCACGCAAGGTGTACAGTAGATCACTGCGTGTTGACCTCGAACAGGGAGCTGATCATGACTACGCCGTCGAGAGCGACGATGGTAATGACCACTTCCTGCTTGATGTCAGACGTTCGCTGCGCAACCCGCTCAAGGCTCGGTTTCAACTTCGGTATCGGCGTGACATCGTGCTAGCGCGACTATGTACCTCCGTACCGCATGGCAACCCCGACGGCACGGTGATTGGATTTCCACACCTTCACAAGTACCGAGAGGGCGACCTCGACAAATGGGCCGAGACAGTAGATAATTTTGCCGACCCCGCAGAGGCGCTGAACTTCTTCTGTCGCGAGATTAATTTACCCGAGCCCGAACTGCAAGGAGGCTTGACGTGAGCAGGAATTTGCTTGCTGACTCCTACATTTCTTGGCTTAAGAATGAAGTCAGCGAAGAAGTAATTGATAGCAAGGTATCCGAACTGACTACGCCTTTTCTTGATCGACACAACGATTACATCCAAGTCTACGCCGAACAGCAAGAGAACAATTCCTACCTACTGACAGACGACGGCTATATCACGTCGGAACTCAGGTCCAGCGGCGTAGACGGCAAAGGAAGCCGCAGAGAAGAGCTATTCTCTGAAATATTGAGTGGCCATGGCGTAGTACTTGAAGGATCCGAGCTACAAACTAAGGCAACCTCAGACGATCTTGGCCAGAGGTTACATAGCCTCATTCAGGCAATGCTCAGCGTTGACGACATGTTTGTGCTTTCCCAGCCAAGCATCCATGGCCTCTTCATGGATGATGTTGCAAACTTCCTGGAAGAAAAGAACGTCCGTTATATCGCAAGAGCCAAGTTCTCCGGAAAGAGCGGCCTGGACCATCTTGCCGACTTTGTTATACCCAAGTCAAAAGGTGCCCCAGAGCGGATAGTGCAGGTTATAAATACCCCACGTCGAGACCGGGTTCAGAATATGCTTTTCTCGGTGAGCGACACAAGAGAAGCCCGTGCTAACATCCAGTTCTTTGCCCTTATTAATGACAGGAAGTCGAAGATTACCCCAGAGATAGCGCAAGCTTTCGAAAACTACTCAGTCAAGGCGCGCGCATGGTCTAAGCGGGAAGAACTAGTCGATGAACTTGCCGCCTAGATTCAGACTCAATTCTTAAGAAATTATTTCAAGAACACATTAGCGGGCGCCTCGTTAGCCAACAAATTTGCTATCTGCTGCGCCGCAACGGAGTAACATAAAAGAATTTCCGGCACGGTTCGTGCCGAATGCGGACTAACTACTAGCCCGGAGCATCTCGACAACGGATACGCTGCCAAGAATTCGTGCGGCCACCGGTACGCCGGGCACTGCCCGAGGAAACACGGGGGCGGAATGGTGACGGCCGAAGTGAAATCGCGTGCGGGTAAGCGCACGATCGGGCTCCCGGCCGCGTTGGTGAAGATCCTGAAGGACCACCGCGGTAAGCAAGACGTCGAGCGCCAGCGCGCGGGTGACATGTGGCACGAAGAGGGCTGGGTTTTCACGAACCACGTGGGACGACCCACCCATATCAGGGTGGACCACGGATCGTGGAAAGCGCTCTTGAAGCGGGCAGGGGTGCGCGATGCCCGCCTTCACGACGCTCGGCACACGGCCGCAACGATGCTGCTGGTGCTCGGTATCCCCCAACGGGCGGTGATGGACGTCATGGGCTGGTCCGAGACGTCGATGACGACGCGGTACCAGCACATCACCACCGAGGTCACCGCTGCGATTGCCGACCAGGTTGGCGGGCTCTACTGGACGCCGGAGAAGCCTGCCGACGACGAGGACGACAGCGGCGACGAGGACGGCCTGCCAGCGGCCGTTTAGGGGCAAGTGAGACGGAAACTGAGACGAACACCTACTGAGACAGCGAAACGCCGGTTCCCCCGACTTCGGGGAACCGGCGTTTCGCCTGTTCAGAGCGGTAGCGGTGGGATTTGAACCCACGGACGGGGGTTGCCCGTCACGCGCTTTCGAGGCGCGCTCCTTCGGCCGCTCGGACACGCTACCGCCGACTAGGTTACTGCACGGCGTTCGCGCGCCCACAACCCCCCGTCACGCAGGCGAACGGCCCGCCCCGAGCTGGGACGGGCCGTTCGCGAGCGGGCTGGGTCAGTTGCCGAACTTGTCCTTGGCGTCCTGGACGGCGCCCTGAGCCTTGTCGCGCAGGTCGTGCCCGGCTTCCTTGACTTCGCCGGAGGTCTGGTCGGCCTTGCCCGAATCGCGAAGGTCGTCGTTGTCCGTCGCGTTGCCGAGCTTCTCCTTGGCCGTGCCCATAGCCTGCTCGGCCTTGTCCTTGGCCTTGTCGAAGATGCTCACGAGAGGGTCCTCCTTCATCGGGGAGGCCGATCCGTTCGAACCGGCCTCGACCTGGGACTACCCGTGCCTTTCGCGGGCTAATCGTCGCGTCACCCCTCCGGGTGGCGGCGCCGTTCGGCGAAGAAGTCCTCGACGAGCGCGGCGCACTCGTCGGCCAGTACGCCGCCGACGACCTCGGGGCGGTGGTTGAGCCTGCGGTCGCGCACCACGTCCCACAGGGAGCCGACCGCGCCGGTCTTCGGCTCCCACGCCCCGAAGACCACGCGTGCCACGCGGGCCAGGACGAGCGCGCCCGCGCACATCGTGCACGGTTCGACGGTCACCGCGAGCGTGCAGCCGTCGAGCCGCCAGCCGTCGCCGAACACCGAGGCCGCCTGCCGCAGCGCGAGCGTTTCGGCGTGCGCGGTCGGGTCGCCCAGTTCTTCCCTGGCGTTGCGGGCGCTGGCGAGGACGGCACCGTCGGGTGCGTAGACGACGGCGCCGATCGGGATGTCGTCGCCCGCACCGCGCGCGACGGCGAGTGCCTGCCGGATCGCGTCGGGGTCCGACGGCATGGTCAGAGCTCGTCGAGCAGCGCGGTGAACTCGTTCTCGAACCCGCAGCGCTGCGCGATCATCTGGAGCTGCTCGTCGGGGTACAGCTCGACCTCGCCGACGATCACCTGCAGCTCGGCACCGGGCAGCCCGAGGTCGGCGAGGACCTCCAGGTCCCCTTCCGGCCAGACGGACTCGTCCTCTTCGTCGGGCGGGTCGACGCGCAGCAGGTCGAGCACGTCGGCGGCGATGTCGTAGTCCAGCGCCGCCGCGGCGTCGGACAGCAGCAGCGAGGCGCCGCGCGGGCTCGGCCGCACGATCACGAAGAACTCTTCGTCGACCGCGAGGAGCCCGAAGACCGCGCCGGTCGACCGCATCTTCGCCAGCGCGGTGATCGCCGCGTCCAGCTCGGCGAGTGCCGCGTTGTCGAGTGCGCTGCATCGCCACCGGCCGTCTTCCCTGACGACGGCCATCGCGAAGCCGGCGACCGGCTCTTCTCCCGCCATGGGCATACCGTATACCGGGCAGGTGCCACGCGGAGCACGCCACGACGTGGCCGGGAGATGCCAGTATCGACGGCATGACCGGACCAACGGACCTGCCGTCGCTGCCCGACGCCCGCCTCGCCGGGCTGCTCGCCGAGGCGCGCGAGCTGCACCCGAAAACCGTCGAGCTGCGCCGGGCGATCCACCGGTACCCGGAGGAAGGGCTGCACCTGCCGGAAACGCTGGCGAAGATCGAGGCCGCGCTCGAAGGACTGCCGCTGGAAACCACCGCCGGCAAGGGCAGCACGGCGCTGACCGCCGTGCTGCGCGGCGGCAGGCCCGGCCCGGCGGTGCTGCTGCGGGCGGACATGGACGCGCTGCCGCTGCACGAGGAAACCGGGCTCGGCTTCGCCTCCACGGTGCCGGAGTCGATGCACGCCTGCGGCCACGACGCGCACGTCGCGATGCTGGTTTCCGCCGCGCACCTGCTCTCCGCGCACGCCGGGGAGCTGGCCGGGTCGGTGGTGTTCATGTTCCAGCCGGGTGAGGAGGGCTACCACGGCGCGCGGCACATGATCCACGAAGGCGTGCTCGACGCGGCGGGCGAACAGGTCGAGCGGGCGTTCGCGCTGCACGTCTACGCGAACCTGCCCTCGGGCGTGATCACGACCAGGCCGGGGCCGTTCCTCGCCTCGGCCGACAGGTTCTCCGTGCGCGTCACCGGGAAGGGCGGGCACGGGTCGGCGCCGCACCAGGCGATCGACCCGGTGCCGGCGGCCGCGGCCATGGTGGGCGCGCTGCAGACGATGATCACGCGGCGGGTCAGCGTGTTCGAACCTGCCGTGGTGTCGGTGGCCAGGATCGCCGCCGGGACGACCAGCAACATCATCCCCGAGGTCGCCGAGCTGGAGGGCACCATCCGCACGCTGTCCGAGCGGACGCGGGCGCTGGTGCGCGAGGAGCTGCCGAAGGTGTGCGAAGCGATCGGGCAGGCGCACGGCTGCCGCGTGCTCGCCGACGTCGAACCGGGTTACCCGGTGACCGTGAACGACCCGGCGGAGGCCGCGCGGGTGCTGGCGCTCGCCGGGGACGCGCTCGGCGAGGAGCACGCCGAGCCGATGCTGGACCCGCTGATGAGCGCCGAGGACTTTTCCTATGTGCTGCAACGCGTTCCGGGCGCGATGGCGTTCCTCGGCGCCTGCCCTCCCGGCACCGGGCCCGCCGACGCCGCGGCCATCCACTCGAACCGCGTGCTGTTCGACGAGGACGCGCTGGACCACGGCGTCGCGATGCACGCGGCCTTCGCGCTGGACGCACTGCGCTGACCCGATGGACTGTCCACAGTGGAACTCGGCGGGGCGGCGGTGACCGTGCGGCGGAAGGCGGGCGTCGACCTGCCGTGGCTCGTCCCCGGCGCACTGCTGCCGGACAACTGGGACGAGGGCGGGCAGCCGGCCCGGCGGACCGTGCGGGACTGGCTGGTCGACGTCACGCTCTTCCTCTGCTCCCTGCTGGGCGGTGGCGCCATGCTCGTGCTCGTGGTGCAGGGCGGGCTGCTGCTCACCCCGGCCGAGTTCTACTCCGACCTGGCCTTCGGCGGGATCTCGTGCCTCGCGGTGTTCCTGCGGCGTGCCCGGCCGATCGGGTTCGCCGTCGGCACCGCGGTCGCCTGCACGGTCTCCACGGTCGCGTTCGCGCCGTCGCTGATGGCGATCTTCACCGTGGCGGTGCACTTCCGCGCGACCGTCGCGCTCGTGATCACCGCGCTCAACGCCGCCGCGGGCACCGCGTACTTCCTCATCCTGCCCGGCCGGGACTCGCTGTGGTCCCAGGTGGCGCCGGTGTACGCGCTGCTCCTCGCGTTCCTGGCCTGGGGCATGTTCGCCCGCGCGCGGCGTCAGCTCGTGTTCACCTTCCGGGAGCGCGCCGACCGGGCGGAGGCGGAGCGCCGCCTGCTCCAGGAGCGCGCGGAACGGGTCGAGGAGGAGCAGCGGCTGCTCGCGGACAGGGCGCGCCAAGAGGAGCGGGCGCGGATCGCCCGCGAAATGCACGACGTGCTGGCGCACCGGGTGTCGCTGATCGCGCTGCACGCCGGTGGCCTCGAAGTGCGGCCGGACCTGCCCGCCGACGACGTGCGCTCGACCGCGGAGCTGATCAGGGGCAGCGCGCGCCAGGCACTGGTCGAACTCGGCGACGTGATCGGCGTGCTGCGCGACGACGCCGAGGGGGCACCGTCGAAGCCGGCCAGCCCGCGCGACATCCCGAAGCTCGTCGAGGAGTCCGAGCTGGCCGGCGCCCCGGTGCGCCTCGACTTCGACGTCACCCGGTACGAGGACGCGCCGGACCCGCTCGCCCGCGCCGCCTACCGCGTGGTGCAGGAAGCGCTGACGAACGTGAACAAGCACGCACCCGGCGCCGAAACCACCGTGTCGGTGACCGGCGGGCCCGGTGACGGCCTGCGGGTGACCGTGCGCAGCGCGGCCGCGGCGGAGCCGGACGACCGGCTTCCCGGTTCCGGCAGCGGCCTCGCCGGGCTGAGTGAACGGGTCGGCCTGGTTGGCGGCACACTGTCGTACGGACCGGGACCGGAGGGGAATTTCGTGGTGGACGCGAAGCTGAGGTGGGACGCGTGAGCCCCGTGCGGGTGCTGCTCGTCGACGACGACGCGCTCGTCCGCGCCGGCCTGCGGACGATCCTCTCCTCGTCCGACGAGATCGAGGTGGTCGGCGAGGCCACGGACGGCGGCGACGCCGTCGAGGCCGCGCTCGATTCGCGCGCGGAGGTCGTGCTGATCGACATCCGGATGCCGGACCTGGACGGCATCACCGCCACCGCGAAACTGCGCGAACTGCCGGAGCCGCCGCAGGTGATCGTGCTGACCACGTTCCACCTCGACGAGTACGTCTTCGGCGCGCTGCGCGCGGGCGCGGGCGGCTTCCTGCTCAAGGACACCCCGCCGAAGGACATCGTGCGCGCGGTGCACTCCGTCGCCGCCGGCGACGCGATCCTTTCGCCCGCCGTGACCAGGACCCTGATCGAGCACTTCGGCGGCACCGCCGGCACGGACGGCCGCGATGCGGCCAAGGCGGTGCTCGACGGGCTGAGCGAACGCGAGCGGGAGGTCGCCGTCGAGGTCGGCCGCGGCCGTTCCAACGCCGAGATCGCCGCCGGGCTGTACCTCAGCGAAGCGACCGTGAAGGCGCACGTCTCCCGCCTGCTCGCCAAGCTCGGCGTCAACAACCGCGTGCAGATCGCGATCCTCGTCCACGACGCGATCAGCGGTTAGCCCCGCCGCACGAAAGGGCTCCACAGTCCCGGAACGGTTTCGTCGGCCACCGCGAGCGCGCCGTCGAAACCGGCGTCCCGGATCAGGTAGGCGGCGCCCTTGCCCGCCGAGGTCGCCACGACCACCGTCGCCAGGCCGGACAGCCGCTGCGTCGGCGAGCGGCGGATCGTCATCGCGAGCACGCCGTCGCGGCGCAGTGCCACGGTCCGCCGGTCCGCCGTCCCGGCGCGGACGACCAGGTACCTGCCGCGCACGCGATGCCCGAGCGCCCGGTAGGCGTCCGCGGCGAGCAGCAGCGCGACGGGGACCAGCGCGACCGCCGCGACCGCGGCCACGGCGACCAGTACCGGCTGGACCAGCGCACCGACCAGCGCCAGCACGGCCGCCGGCACGAGCACGACGAGGACGGCGCGCAGCCGCCGCCTGCGCAGCGCCGCTTTCGGGTGCGGTTCGAGCCACGCCTCCGCGGTCGGCGGCGGGGACTCGCCCACGATCTCCGCGACGATCCGGTTCGCCTCGGCCGCGGGCACGGCCGGGGTCACCGACTTCAGCCGCGGCCCTTCCCCGGGCTCCGCGTCCATGCCCGAGGAGATGAGGTCGACGCGCGCGGCGCCCGCAGAGCGCATCAGCATCGTCTCGACGAGTTCGACGCCGCGCACGCGGCTTTCGTCGAGCGAGAGGTTCCGTTTCGTCAGCAGGCCGCGCCGCACGTGGAAGGCGCCGTCCTCGGCGCGTTCGAACCGGTAGCCCCACCATTCGTCGGCGAACGCGACGAGGCAGCCGAGTACGCCCAGCACGATCAGGCCCGCGGCGAGCACCGCGAGCACCTTCCACAGTTCGAGTTCGCCGAACAGCCCGCGAACCCACGCGAAGACGTCGTTCGGCCTGATGCCGAAGACCTCCAGCGCGCGGATGCCGGCCCCGGCCAGGATGGCGATGCCGAGCACGCCCGTGACGGTCAGCGGCGAGTACCTCAGCCACGACCACCTCAGCTCGGCGAGCACGCCCGCACCGCGCCGCGGCTCGCCGGATCCGGTCACCAGGCCCGCGCGAAGCCGCTCGGCTTCGTCCTTGCGCAGCGCGGCGAGCTTCAGCTCCTCGCCGTCCTGCCGCTGCCCGGTGCCGACGCGCAGCACCACGAGCCCGAGCATCCGGTGGAGGGGGTTCGCGGTGACGTCGACCCGCCGGACCCGGTCCAGCGGGATCGACTTGTGCCGTCGCGCGAGGACACCCCTGCGCAGTTCGAACCGCTCCCCGGTGACGCGGAACCGGGTGGTCAGCACGTCCACCGTCTCCCCGAGCAGCACCAGCACGAAGATCCCGGTGAGGATCCCGAGCCGGGTGAACGCCTCCTTGCCGAGGTTCCCGCCGGTGAACACGGCGTACACGGCCACCGACAGCACCGGCGGCACCAGCCACTTCGCGTTGACGGCCAGCATCCGCCAGCTCAGCCGCCGCCACGGCACTTCGGGGGTTTCCGGAGGCGCCTCCGCGGTCATGTCGCGTCGCCGGGGGTCGACTGGGTGACCGCGGTCAGAGTCCGGACCACGTCCTTCGCGACCTCGTGCGACAGGCCCGCGATCTTCACCGCGCCCGCCGAGGACGCGGTCGTCACGGTCACCGTGGCCAGTCCGAAGAGCTGCTGCAGCGGGCCCCGTTCGGTGTCCACCGTCTGGACGCGCGAGAGCGGCGCCACCCGCCACTCCTGCCAGACCCAGCCCGAGGACGTGTACACCGCGTCGGCGGTGACCTCCCACCGGTGCACCCGGTACCGCACGCGCGGCATCAGCACCAGGTAGGCGGCCGCGGTCAGCACGGCCACCACGGCGATCGCCGTCAGCAGTGCCCCCGGCAGCACCCCCCGCAGCCACACGGCGCACCCCGCCACGACGGCGAGCAGGACCACATCGGTGATCGCGGCCCGCACGGTCCACCAGCGCATCGCGCGCGACGGCACCCGGTGCCGCGGCGGTACCAGTTCCAGCGGCTCGCTCATGCCCGGAGCCTCCGCTGCTTCGCGGCGTCCAGTGCGGCGATCAGCAGCACCGCGAGCACGACCGCGCCGCCGGGCACCAGGTAGGCCCACGGCCCGCCGAGGTCCAGCCCGGCCGTCACCTTCCGGTAGAGGCCGGTCTGGTCCGTGCCGAACACGCGCTGTGCCAGCGGCACCACGCCGAAGAGCCCGCCCGCGACGCAGCAGAGCACCATGCCGAGGTCATAGATGCCGCCTCCCCTTTTCGTCGCCATCCAGACCTGGTTCCTTTCCGCGTCGCGGGCGGGCATCTCCGGGAATGAAGTTATCGAGCCCGGAACGGCACCGGCAACAGAAACCACGGGGAATGAACTTTCGACGGCGCGAAATAGCCGACGGTAGCGGGAAGCCCGGTCGAAACCGCTGGTCACGTCGCCCGTTGGAGCGCGACCCCTGCGAGCGGAATGCCCTTCACCGCCGCCCGGCCCGAATCTCGTGACCAAAGTATTAATACCAACGGAGGAAAGGGGCCGGAAAACGTCTCCATCCCCCTTCGCGACTCCCTGAAGGCAAGAGGATCACTCGCAGTGACTCCCGTCCCCGCGAGACGGGCCCGCGAGTTGGGGTTTCTAGGGGTTTTCACCGGCCCGGAACTGCTAGAACACTCGGTGAAGGCAGGTGCTTCCCGACTGGCTGGGGGATGACGACGTGACAGGCAACGACGACGCGGCACTGTGGATCCGGCGGTTCCACCCGGCGCCGGACGCACCCGTGCGGCTGGTGTGCCTGCCGCACGCGGGCGGCTCCGCGAGCTACTTCTTCCCGGTCTCGCGATCGCTCTCCCCGAAGGTCGAAGTGCTGGCCGTGCAGTACCCGGGGCGGCAGGACCGCAGGCGCGAGGAGTGCATCGGCACCCTCGCCGGGCTCGCCGACGCGATCGCGCCGCTGCTCGACGCGTGGACCGACCGGCCGCTGGCGCTGTTCGGCCACAGCATGGGCGCGTCGCTCGCCTTCGAGATCGCGCTCCGGCTGGAACAGCGGGGCACCGTTCCGGTGAAGCTGTTCGCTTCCGGGCGCCGCGCCCCGTCCCGGTTCCGCGACGAGCGGGTGCACGAGCGCGACGACGACGGCCTGATCAAGGAGATCAAGGCGCTCTCCGGCACGGACTCGCAGGTGCTCGACGACGACGAGATCCTCCGCTCGGTGCTCCCCGCGATCCGCAGCGACTACAAGGCGGCCGAGACCTACCGCTTCGAATTCACCGACGGCGGCCCCAAGCTCGAGACCCCGATCCACGCGATGGTCGGCGACTCGGACCCGAAGGCGACCATCGACGAAGTGCGGGCGTGGGGCGAGCACACGACCGGCGACTTCGAGCTGGACACCTACGGCGGCGGGCACTTCTTCCTGAACGAGCACGCGCCGAAGGTCATCGACACCATCTCGCGAACGCTTTCGGCGATGTCCGGCCCGCGCTGAGCTCCAGCGGCCGCACGGGACCAGACCAGCACGGGCACATCCGACACCGGCACGAGGGACGTCATGACACTTTTGGCCAGTGACACCGCCACCGAGGCGCCGCCGGACTTCCGCGCACCGGCGCACCGCCTCGCCCAGCTGCTCGACGCCGGTTCGCCGGTGCCGCTTCCCGGCGAGGACAACGAGGGCGTCCACGCCGTCCGCGGCCGCATCGACGGCAGCCCGGTCGTGGCCTTCTGCACCGACGCCACCAAGATGGGCGGCGCGCTCGGCCTCGCCGGGTCGCAGCGGATCGTGGAGACCATCGACATCGCGGTGCGCGACCGGTGCCCGGTGCTCGGGCTCTGGCACTCCGGTGGCGCGCGGCTCGCCGACGGCGTCGAGTCGATGCACGGCGTCGGCCGGATGTTCGCGGCGATGACCAGGGCCTCGGGCAAGGTGCCGCAGATCTCGGTGGTGCTCGGCCCGGCCGCGGGCGCCGCGGCGTACGGGCCCGCGCTCACCGACGTGGTGATCATGGCGCCCGCCGGCCGGGTGTTCATCACCGGGCCGGACGTGGTGCGCAGCGTGACCGGCGAGCAGATCGACATGGAGGGCCTCGGCGGGCAGGACGCGCACGGGCGCCGCTCCGGCGTCGTGCACATCACCGCCGAGTCCGAGCCGGCGGCCTACGACCGGGCGCGGCTGCTCACCGGCTACTTCGCCAAACCGGGCCTGTTCGACATGCAGGCCGCGCGCGAGTCCCGCGACCTCGCGGCGCACCTGCCCGAATCCCCGCGCCGCGCCTACGACGTGCACCCGCTGCTGAAGTCCCTTTTGGACACTCCGGAGCGCAGCGAGTTCCTGGAGTTCCAGCCGAAGTGGGCACCGAACATGGTGATCGGGCTCGGCAGGCTGTCCGGGCGCTCGATCGGCATCGTCGCGAACAACCCGCTGCGCAAGGGCGGCTGCCTCGACTCGCTGTCGGCGGAGAAGGCGTCGCGGTTCGTGCGGCTGTGCGATTCGTTCGGCATCCCGCTGCTGGTCGTGGTGGACGTGCCGGGCTACCTGCCGGGGGTCGGCCAGGAATGGGACGGCGTGGTGCGCCGCGGCGCGAAGCTGTTGCACGCCTTCGCCGAGGCGGTGGTCCCCCGGGTCACGCTGATCACCAGGAAGTCCTACGGCGGCGCGTACATCGCGATGAACTCGCGCTCGCTCGGCGCGACGAACGTGTTCGCGTGGCCGGAGTCCGAGGTGGCCGTGATGGGCGCCGAGGCGGCGGTGGAAGTGTTGTACCGCAAGAAGCTCAAGGCCGCCGCACCGGAGGACGTGGCAGCGCTGCGCGCCTCGTTCATCGAGGAGCACAGGGAAAACGCGGGCGGGGTCGCGCGCGCGATGGCGCTCGGCGTCGTCGACGAGGTGATCGAGCCGACGGAGACGCGGCACCGCGTCACCGCGGCACTGGCCGCGGCGCCCGCCGGACGCGGGCACCACGGCAACATCCCGCTCTGACCCGCCGGCACCGATTCACCAGTGCTTCTCCCGCGAATTCTGGAAACTCACCCAGTATTGCGCCGGCAGCCAGTACGGAAACCGCGCGATCGTCACTTTCCGCTGCCCGTTCCTGACGCTCGCGCGTTTTTTCCGTCCGCGTTGACACGATTGCGAAATGCGGACTGAGCACTAGGGGTACCCCTAGAAGCGACAGCGGGGCAGGCTTCGGGCGAACGGGCGGCAAGACGCCGCGATGCCGACCGGACGCACCGCAGGGACGCCTGGTGTGAACCAGCTCACCATGCTGGTGCAGAGGGATTTCTCGGCCCTTCCGACCGGCGCGGGCGCGGCGGCGCGAGCCGTCGCGGAATGCCGGGCGACCGCCTTTGCGCGGCCGTTTTCCGGTTTTCCACTCCATCGACCGGCGCGCCGGTCGCTGCTAGTTTGACAATCGTGACCCGCTCGGCCGGGCGGTATTCCTGGGGAACCCGGCCGGTCGCACCGCATATCGGGGGAAGGGACGAGTCGCCATGGTTTTGACCGAACGGGCGGACGAGCTGGCAACCTTGACCGCCCTTTTCGACGACGCGGCGGGCGGTGCCGGGAACTGCGCGCTCGTCAGCGGGCCCGTCGCCTCCGGCAAGACCGAACTGCTGACCGTGGCCGCTGCCGTGGCGGCCGGACGAGGGGCGGTCGTGCTGACCGCGCTGGGCGCCGCGGCGGAACGCGGCACGCCGCTGGCCCTGTTCAGCCAGCTCATCACCGACGCGCCGCTCGACCCCGCGGCGAGGGAACGGGCCGAACGCCTGCTTTCCGGGGCCTCGCGCGGCGAAGGCTCCGGGCACGTGCGCACGACGGTCGTGCACGAGCTGTCCGCACTGCTCGCGGGACTCACCGCCGAGAAGCCGGTGGTGCTCGTCGCCGACGACATCCAGCACGGCGATCCCGCTTCCCTGCGATGCGTCCTCGCACTCGTCAAGCGGCTTCGCGCGGCGCGCGCCACGGTGCTGCTCGGGGAGACCGACCAAACCCGCGATGCCGATCCCCTGTTCCACTCCGAGCTGCTGCGCCAGCCGCACTCGCACCGCGTCCGGCTCGCCCCGCTGAGCCTCGCCGGGGTCCGGACCGCGCTCTCCCGCCGGGGATCCGGCCCCGCCGCGGAGTTCCACTCGGCCAGCGGCGGAAACCCGTTGCTGCTCAAGGCGTTGCTCGAAGACCACGACACCGCCCTGAGCACGCTCGGCGCCGGGCACGACTGGGCGCCGGTGGCCGGCGAGGCCTTCCGGCGAGCCGTGGTGACCTGCCTGCGCCGCGGCGACGACCTCGCGCTGCGCGTCGCGCGCGGGATCGCCGTGCTCGGCGGTGACGCGGACAGCCACGACATCGCACGCCTGCTCGACCTCGATCCGGCGCTCGCCGCGGGTGCGACGCGGACGCTGACCGCGGCGGGACTGCTGGCCCCGAACGGGTTCCGGCACCCGGCGGCGCCCGCCGCGGTGCGGCACGACCTCGGCCCCGCCGCACTCGCCGCGCTGCACGGGAAAGCGGCGGAACTGCGGCACGAGCGGAACGCGCCCGCCACCGCCGTCGCCGAACACCTGCTGGCGGCGGGCGGGCCCGCGAAGCCGTGGGCGGTGCCCGCCCTGCGGGAGGCCGCGCACCACGCGCTGCTCGGCGATCGGGTCGAACCGGCCGTGCGGTACCTCGAACTCGCGCTGCGGCTGTGCGGCGACGAGGCCGTGCGCGCGGAAGTCCTGGTCGCGCTGGCGGACGCGGAATGGCGGATCGACCCCGCTTCGACCGCGCGCCGGATGGGAGCGCTGGTGGCGGCGGTGCGCACCGGGCACCTCGACGGCGCGCACGCGCATTCCGCGCTGCGCCACCTGTTGTGGCACGGGCGCGCGGAGGAGGCCGCGGAGGTCCTGCGCCGGTGCCACGGCGAGCACGGCACCTCCCGCGCCGCGGACCTCATCACCACCCGCCGGTGGCTCGCCGTTTCCCATCCAGCGCAGCTCGAACGGGCGCCGAGCCCCCGGATTCCCCGGCAGGGCACCGGAGCGCGCACCGGGCTCGCCCCGGTGGTGGAGGCCGACCCGCGCCGGACGGCGACCAACGCCCTGCACGCCGTGCTCACCCGGGGAGCGGTCAAGGAGGCGATCGCCGGGGCGGAACAGGTGCTGGAAAGCGTGCGGCTCGGCGACAGCACGATCGACCCGATCGAAAGCGCGCTGCTCACGCTTCTCTACGCGGACCGCGCGGGCAAGGCCGGGCCGTGGTGCGACCTCCTGCTCGCCGAAGCGGCCGAACGCGGGGCTCCGAGCTGGGAAGCGGCACTTTCCGCACTCCGCGCGGAAACCGCGCTCCGGCTCGGCGACGTGCCCGCGGCCGCCGCCAGTGCGAGGACGGCGCTCGCGCACCTGCCCCCGTCCGGCCTGGTCCCCGCCGCGGGCGTGGCACTGGGCGCGCTGGTGCTCGCCTTGACCGCGGAGGGCGAACACGCGGAGGTCGCGGCGCTGCTGGCCGAACCGTTGCCGCGCGCGGTGGTGGAGTCCAGGGCGGGGCTCCACCTGCTGTACGCGCGGGGTCAGCACCGGCTGGCGACGAACCGGCTCCACGCGGCGCTCGCCGACTTCCGGCTGTGCGGCGAACTGATGACGCGGTGGCGGCTGGACGTGCCCGCGCTGGTGCCGTGGCGCTCGGCGGCGGCCGAAGCGCATCTGCGCCTCGGCGAGCGCGCCGCGGCGGAACGGCTCGCCGTCGAACAGCTCGCCCGCTGCGGCGACGGGCACTCGCGCTCGCGCGGCATCTCGCTGCGCGCGGCGGCGAACCACGTGGCCGATCCCGGGAAACTGCTGCGCGCGGCGGAGCACGAGCTGGTGGCCTGCGGTGACCTGCTGGAGGTGGCGCGGGTGCGCGCGGAACTCGCCACCGTGCGGCAGGGCGGGGGAGAACCGGCGGAAACCTGCGGCGGCGAGCACTGCGCGCGGTGCGTGCCCGGTTCGCACCCCGGCCGCGCGGCCTCCGGCGCGGCCCAACGCGACGGGGGTTCCCGCAGGCGGGGCCGCACCCGGCAGGCGACGGCGCTGACCGACGCCGAGCGCCGCGTGGCCGAACTGGCCGCGCTGGGGCACACGAACCTGGAAATCGCGCGGAAGCTCTACATCACGGTGAGCACCGTGGAGCAGCACCTCACCAGGGTGTACCGGAAGCTGAACGTCCGGCGGCGCACCGAGCTGCCGATCGGGCTGCAGGTGGCGGCCGACGCGGCCTTCGCCGCCAACTGACTACACTGTGGACAGTGCTTTACGCTACTTTTTGTTGTCGCGCAACATGAATGACCTTTTAGTACACAATGGATAGTTGTGCTGTCCGGCACGGGGAAACGGCACCGGAGCCCGGCCGGGTCGCCGTTCGCGCACGCGTCGTCACCTCCGTCCGCGGGCACTGGCAGGATGAACCCCCGTGCGAGACGTATGTGTGATCGGCCTCGGCTTGATCGGCGGCTCCGTGCTGCGCGCCGCCTCCGCGGTCGGCAGGACGGTTTGGGGCGCGACCTCCTCCGAGGGGGACGCGGCAGCCGCGCGCGCTGACGGCTACGACGTCATGGAAGTCCCCCAGGCGCTGCGGCGCGCCGGCGACCAGGACGCGCTGGTCGTCCTCGCGGTGCCGCTGCCCGCGATCGAACCGGTGCTCCGCGAGGTCGCCGAGAGCGCCCCGTCCGCCGCGCTGACCGACGTCACCAGCGTCAAGGGCCCGGTGCTCGACTCGGTGCGCCGGTTCGTGCCGTCGGCGCGGTTCGTCGGCGGGCACCCGATGGCGGGCACCGCGGAATCGGGGTGGCGCGCGGGCAACGCGGCGCTGTTCGGCGGCTCGGCCTGGGTGGCCTGCGTCGAGGAGGACACCGACCTCGGCATCTGGGCCGAAGTCGCGCAGCTCGCGCTCGACCTCGGCGCGCACGTCGTGCCGATCCCCGCCGACTCGCACGACGAAACCGTCGCCAGGATCTCCCACCTGCCACATCTGCTCGCCGCGGTGCTCGCCGCGGTCGGCGCCCAGGGCGGGCCGCTGGCCATGTCGCTCGCCGCCGGCTCCTACACCGACGGCACCCGCGTCGCGGGCACCCGCCCCGAACTCGTGCGCGCGATGACCGAAGGCAACCGCCACGCGCTGCTGCCCGTGCTGGACGAGGCGCTCGGCAGGCTCGGCGCGATGCGCGGCTCGCTCGCGTCGACCGGCGGCCTCGCCGTCACGATCAACGCGGGCAACGAAGGCGCGCAAGCGCTTGCCGCCACCCGTGACGTGCACCGGGCCGGGGTCAGGGTGAACCTCGCGGCGCCCAACGCCCGCGAAGGGCTCTGCGCGCTCGGCGAACGCGGCGGCCGGGTCACCTCGCTGGCTGGCGACACCGCCATCGGCGAAGTGAACTGACCTTCGCTTTTCCCTGAAGGGCACCTTCGCGGCATGAGCAGCCGTGCTCGCGAAGGTGCGAGAAGCAGCGCCAGAGTCGACAGGACGCCCCGTGGCGGGGGCGAAGCCCCGAAGGAGCGTTCTCGGCGCTCAGTACCGCGAATCCGGCCCCGCAACGGCAGTCCCGGTGCCGGGGCTCGGCGTGCTCAGGCTCCCGGAGCCTGAGCACGCCGGGACCGGCCCGCTGTCACTGGGGCGGCGCGGGCGGGGGCTGCTCGCCGCCGCCGTCCTGGCCGCCTTCCTTGTTCTTGTTGAGGAAGTCCTTGGCCTTGCCGCTGGCGCTGTCGATCTTGTCGGAGTGGTCGCCGAACTTCGACTTCGCGAAGTCGCTCGCCTTGTCGATGCCCTGTTCGACCTTCTCGCCGTGCTGCTTCAGCGCGTCGGTGGCCTTGTTCTTCAGTTCGTCGAAGTCGATGCCCATCTTGGAACTCCTTCGCGGCGGGCCGCGGACGGTCCGGGCCCTTCCACCCGTCCATCCCAACCCCCGGCGCCGGATCTCGCAACGCGAACTCACCCGGCCCGGGGTAATCCCGAGCGGTCGCGCCTGGTCAGGCCCGTCGGCGCGACGACGGGAGGAACCGGCGCACGAGGCGCATCGGCGACCGTTCGGCGAGATCGGGCCCGCGCACCGCGTCGAACACCGTGGTCAGCTGGTCCACCACGCCGGAAAGCTGCTCGGTCTCGGGCACCGGCAGCGACCGCGGATCCCGCTGCTCGCGGATCGACGTCGCGATCTCGGTCAGCGCGGTCGTGAGCAGTTCGATGTCGCTCTCGCCGGGGCGCGGAGCGCCGTGCTCGACGGTCACCACGACCTCGGTCACCGAGTCCGTCACGCGTTCCAGCCCGGCGATCACCGGCCACCACGCCACCGCCTGCCGTCCCGCCGCCGACGGCTCCACCACCACCTGCTGGAAGGCGGTCCGCAGATCCGCGAGCGCACGGTACGCACGGCGGCGCGCGCGGGAGCGTTCGGCCAGGTCACCAGTGCCCGCAAGCGCTTGCGTCACGTATGTCGCGACGGTTTCGCAGGTGTCCGCGAGCCTGCCGCCGACCCGCGGCCGCATGCTGCCCGGCCACAGCAGGTAGCCGAAGACGAGCACGATCACGCAGCCGAGCACGGTGTCGACGAGCCGCGCCACGACCACCGACCAGTCACCGTGGCTCGACAGGTCCATCTGCAGGATGATCAGCGGGGTCACGAAGGCGCTGAGCACGCCGTAGTTGCGGACCTTGCCGATCGCCACGCCCGTCGCGAACAGCGCGATCAGCACGACCAGCGGCCAGCCCTGCGCGCCGAGGCCCAGCACCGCCGCGCCGATGCCGACGCCGACCACGGTGCCGATACCGCGCAGCACGGCCCGCCCGAACACCGAGCCGAAATCCGGTTTCAGCACGATGCCGACGGTGAGCGTCAGCCAGTAGGAGCGTTCGAGCGGCAGCAGCAGCCCGGCGACCTCCGCGAGCGCGACGCACAGGCTCAGCCGCAACGCGGCGATCCAGGTCAGCGGGCCGGAGATCAGCGACTCCGCCCATTCGCGGAAGCGGGCCGTCGCCGGGACGCGCGCGGGCCGCTGGCGCGACGCACCGGCCGGGATCCTCGCCAGCCCCGCCTGCAGCGGGTGGTACCGCTCGTCGAGCCCGGGTGGTTCCGGCACCGGCTGGTCCGCGAGCACGGACGCGGCGACCGAGGTGAGGTAGCCGACCGCCTCCGGCGGCCCCGACCGGCCCGCGTTGACCATCGCGACCGAGGCCTCCACCGCCGGCGTCGACGCGGACAGCAGGTTCAGCAGCTTGCGGTACGCCGCGTCCCGGCCGGACAGCCACGACCGCGCGGTCAGCAGCCGGTCGTACGCGGTGTTCATCGCGGTGGTGAGCTGGTTGCGCGCCGCGCGGGAGGTGTCCGCGTCGGTCGCCGAAAGCATCGCGGCGAGTTCGATGTAGACGTGCGCGACCGCGGTGCGCTCGGGGCTCGTCGCCCGCCACGTCCAGCCGACCAGCGCGACCGACAGGCTCCACACCGCGCCGATGAGGAAGCACAGGAGCGAAACCTCGATCCGGACGCCGGTCGCGTGCTGGCCGGTGCCGATCACGCAGAACACGAACAGCTGCAGGCCCGCCACCGACGCGTTGCTGCCCGCCGCGCTGATCAGCGCCGACACCGCGGCCACCAGCACCACGGCCGCGATGGTCGCGGCGAGGCTCGCGCCGCTGACCAGGCCGATCAGGTAACCGGCGCCCGCCGCCGCCGTCGCGCCGCCGAGCCGTCGCAGGCGGTACCGGTAGGGGCCGGCGGCCTCCGACAGCACGGTGGGCAGCGCGCCGGTCGACGCGAGCGCGCCGAGCCCGATGTTCCCGAACGCGTACCCGACGGCCAGCGGCACCGCGAGCGCGATCGGCGCGCGGAGCGCCCTCGTCCACGGCACCGGCTCGCGCTTGCTGCGCAGCAGGTGCACGAGCCAGTGCGGGGCGGCGAAATCCGGGCGCTTGCTCACCGTCACATCTTGACCCACGGCTACCGCACTGGCGTTATCTTGCGGCCAACAACACCGATCACGGAGGTCCGCGATGGCCCGGAAGTTCTCGTTCGAGGTCAACCGCACCAGCAGCGCGCCACCGGAGCGGCTGTTCGCGCTCGTGGCCGACGGCGCGCGCTGGTCGGACTGGGCGAAACCGCTGATCATCCAGTCGAAGTGGGCCCGTGAAGCGGAACGGCCCGGCGGCATCGGCGCGATCAGGTGCGTCGGGCTGTGGCCGGTGCTGCTCCGCGAGGAAACCGTGGAGTACGAACAGGATCGCAAGCACGCCTACCGGTTCGCGGGCTTCGCGCCGGTGCGGGACTACCTCGGCGTCGTGACGTTCACACCGACCTCCACCGGCGGGACGGACGTGCGCTGGTCCGGCTCGTTCCACGAGAAGGCGCCCGGCACCGGCGCGCCCGCACTCGCCGCGTTCCGGACCGTCATCCGGTTCCTGTCCTCGCGCCTGGTGAAGGCGGCCGAGCGGTAGCCGGTGCGTCGGGTCACTTTCCGCAACCCATGATCGACTTGAACGTCCCCCGATCGTGTAGTTGGCATCGCGGAAATCTCGACAGAGCAAGCAAAAAAGGGGACGTACTGTGACATTCGCTCCATCTCGTCGTCGCCGTGCGCTGGGGGCCCTGGCTCTGACCCTGAGCCTCGGGCTGGCCGCGTGCTCGACGGACACGCCCGCCGGACCGCCGCCACCACCGCCTTCGCAGGACAACCCGGCACCGGCGGGCCCGCAGTTCGTGCCGCCGTACCGGTTCGGCGACGCGCAGGAGAAGGCACCGCCGCTCGCGAACGGTGAGACCCCGGTGCTCCGCCGCGTCCCGACCACCAAGCCGTACGTGTTCATCACCATGGACGACGGCGCGGTGAAGGCGCCCGAGGCGCAGCAGCTGATCCAGCAGTCCGGCACGCGGCCCGTGCTGTTCCTCAACCAGCGCTACGTCAAGGGCCACGAGGCGTACTTCCGGTCCATCCTGGACAGCACCGGCGCCGAGCTCGGCGACCACACGGTCGACCACCCGAACCTGCGCGGCAAGTCGTTCGACTTCCAGCGCAAGCAGATCTGCGACACCGCCGACGCTTTCGAGCAGGAGCTGGGCAGGCGCCCGGCGCTGTTCCGGCCACCGTTCGGCAACTACGACCAGACCACGCTGCGCGCCGCCGTGTCGTGCGGCATGCGGGCGACCGTGCTGTGGACCGCCTCGGTGAACGACGGGCAGGTCCAGTTCCAGTCCGGCACCAAGCTGAAGCCGGGCGACATCGTGCTCATGCACTTCCGCAAGACCTTCGCCGAGGACTTCACCGCCTTCCTCGACCAGGCGCGGCGCGACGGCCTGACCCCGGTCCCCCTCGCCGACTTCCTCGCCGCCTGAAACCCGCGCGACGTTTAGCCCGCTAAACGCAGCCCAGGCCCCCCGTGGCCGCCCGCGACGGTTAGCCCGCTGAACGCGCTCCGGGCCTGCCACGGGCGGATCCGGGCAGCCGCGCCCGCCGACGACGTTTAGCCCGCTAAACGTCGCGGGCGGGGTCCCACCGCGGGGCTGGCCGCCGGGGACGGTTAGCCCGCTGAACGCAGGTGGGGGTCAGCCTGCGCCGAGGCAGAGGAAGGGGCGGCGCAGCGGGTCCGCGGCGGTGGCTTCGGCGAGCGCGAGCGCGGGTGAGGTGCCGGCCGCGAGCAGCCGGTGCAGGTCGTGCATCGCCTCGGCGGCGGCGTGGTCGCCGACGCGGGAAATCGCCCCGATCACCGTGCACGAACCGCTCGCGAGCAGCGTGCCCGCGAACCCCAGCGGCTCCTCGCCCGGCCGGATGTGGCTCATCGCCAGCTCGCACGCGGCCAGCACGACGCGGTCCGGCGGACTGCCGAGGCGCGCCGTTTCGTGCGCGAACAGCGGTCCGTCGACGAGTTCCAGCCGGGAGAACAGCGCGTTCGCGGGTTCGTGCGCACCGTGCGCGACGAGATGCGCCAGCCCGGAACCGTCGAGTGCCGCGAGCACCTTGCCGCTGGTCGCCGCTGGACCGTCGACGAGCGTCGCATTCGGGTAGACCTCGCGGAGCTTCCGCACCTCGCCGAGCGCGCCGGGCACACCGGGCCCGCCCGCGAGCACCACCGTCGGCGCGCCGAACCCGCGCGAGCGCGCGCCGACCCACGCGGTCGCGGACGGCACGATCGAGATCGGCTTGCCGCGCAGGGTCGGCAGCGCGGGCCACGGCAACGCGTAGAGCGGCCCGGACGGCACCAGCACGAGTTCGCGGTCGCCGATGAGGTCCGCGATCGGCTCGACGAGCATCCGGTCGAGCAGCCGGGCGCGGTGGTTCGCGGACGCGGTGACGGCTTCGACGAGCGGGGCAGGCAGGTGATCCGGCGCGAGCGCGTTCAGGTCCGCGTGCAGCTGACGGGTCGTCTCGAAGATCTCGGCGCGGTCGCCGAGCCGCACCAGGCGGAAGCGCCCGTCGCGGACGACGACCGCGGCGAGCGAATCGCGATCCGTGCCGAGGCTGACCAGCACGCGGTCGCCGAGCTGCTCGACGACCTCCTCCGGCGAGCAGACCGGACGCGGCCGCCCCCACGGCGTCGTGGACCAGCCGAGCCTGCTCGCCTCGCGCTGCAGCCAACGGTAGCGGTGTTCGAGACCGGTGGCGCGCTTGCCCGCGAGCCGGTTCTGCTGCGCGGTCCGCTGCACGTGCCGCATCTCGGTGAGGTGCTGCGCCAGCACCGGGTCCTCGATGATCGGCAACGGCTCGTACCGGTACACCTGCGCCCGCGTCCGTTCCTGCCAGGCGAGGAGCCGTCGCGCGCCGGACCCCCCTCGGCCACGGTCGAGCACGAGCGAACAGGCGAGCCTGCCGAGTTCGAGCCCGTGCACCGCGGTGCCGCACACCAGGTCGAGCCCGCCCATCCGGTCGCGCACGCGGCCGAGTTCGGCGAGCCCGGCGCGGGCCTGCGCGAGCGCCGAGCGCGGACGGCCGGTGGCGACGGCCAGTTCGGCGCGGCACAGCCGCAGCAGCATCCGGTGGTCGACCGGCGTGGTCTGGCGCGGGGTCGGCACCTCGGCGAGCAGCGCGGTGGCCGTCTCGGTCGCGCCGCGGCGCAGCTGCAACCGGACGGCCAGCATCCTGGCGACGCCCGCCTCGTCGCGCAGCCCGAGTTCACCCAGCTTCGCCGCCAGCTCCCGCAACGCGATGGGCAGGCGCGCGGGTGGTCTTCGCGCGGCATCACCGAGCGCGGCGCCCGCTTCGGCGCGGAGCCTGGTGAGCGACGCGATCCCCGCCCACGGCGCGTTGCCGCGACGCAGGAAGCGCTGGCGGGCGGCCCCCGCCAGCCGCCGCGCGAGCGCGTAGTCGCTGTCGAGCAGCGCGGACGCGGCGCGCGCGACCTCGGCTTCGGCGACGTCCTGGAACGCCTTGGCGGCGCGCAGTTCGGGCAACGCCTCGTCGAGATGACGAGCGGCGTCCTCGGCGAGCCCGGCGGCCAGCAATGCCTTCGCCTGGTCCAGCCGCAGGCGCGGAAGCCAGCCAGGCGCCTCCGATTCGTAGATCCGCGCCGCCTGCTCGTAGTGCCGCAGCGCGTCCGGGATGTCGCCGACGAGCTGGGCCTGGTCACCGAGCGCGTGCCGGACCTTGCCCTCCAGCCTCGCGAGCCCGTAGTGCACCGCGAGGTCGAGGCTGCGACGGAGATCGGCGAGGGCGGCGCGCGGGTTGTTCAGGTCCACGTGCACGTGCGCGCGGTTCAGGATGGTGCGGGTGAGCAGGGTGCCGTCGTCGGTGACCTCGCGCTCGAGTTCGGGGATGATCGCGTCGAACAGCGCGAGCGCGTCGGCGAGCTTGCCGGTGCGGAACAGGATCACCGCGCGCTGGAGCCCGATGACCGCGCCCTGGGTGCTCTTCGCCGGTCCGTCCGGCAGCTCGGCCAGCACGGCCCTCGCGGAGTCGAGATGGGCCAGACCCGCTTTGGTGGAGCCGCTTTCCGCCTCCGCCGACGCGAGGCTGATCAGGATGCGGGTGCGCAGCACCAGGTCCGCCACGCCGGACGACCCGCCCGCGCGGCGATCGAGCTTGCGCAGCGCGCGGTTCAGCAGGCGAAGCGCGTCCGCGGGTCGCGCGTCCACGGCCGCCGTGATCGCACGCCGGTAGAGGTCATCTGGCACACGCCCTATCTGAGCACAAACCCCACCCGCTGTGGAGCGAACCGCTTCAGAGCACCACGGCAGGAGTAACGACGGTGCGGGTCGACGCCTTCCCGCCGACGTGGACCACGATCTGGGTGGTGCCGCACGGCACGTCGTCGAGCACGAAACGGCCGCCGACATCGGCGGTGGTCGAGGACGCGCCGTGCTCGGCGACCCTGATCTCGACCCCGTGCGCGCCCGCGGGCACGAGCCAGCCGTCGATCCGGTGCGCCGCGCCGACCTTGGTGAGATTGATCATCACGGTCAGATCGCTGACGGTGAAGGTGATCGTGCCCTCGTCACCGCCGCGCACCCCGGCGAGGGTGCCGTCGCGCACCCAGCGCGCGACCTCGACGTCGAGGTTCTCCAGTGCCATCGCGAACTGCACCCGTTCGACGAGGTCCGCCGGCGGCGCGTCGAACTCGTCGACGATCCGCCCGATGTCCTCGAGCAGCGCTTCGTCGGACATCCCGCCCGATCCCCGCATCTCGTTCATGCGCCGCCCCCTTCGGTTTCCAGCAACTCGCGCATCGTCTTGAGGCAACGTCCCCGGGTCGGGCCGATGCTGCCGTGCGGCATGCGCAGCGCTTCGGCGACGAGACGGTATTCGGCACGGCCCGCCAGCACGGTCAGGCGGATGATCTCCTGGCAGCGCTCGGGCAGCCGGGTGAACACCTGCCACAGCAGGCGGTCACGATCGGCGCGCAGCGCTTCGGCCTCCGGGGCCGGGTGACCGCTCGGCATCGACTCGGCCATCTCGTCGGTGAGCGGGACCGGGGACGGCTTGCGGCCGTGCGACCGCTGCGCCTCGCGACGCGCGGTGGTGATCAGCCAGCCCGCGAGCGCCCTCGGCTCGGTCACCTTCGCCAGGTTGGTGAACAACGCCAGCCACACCGTCTGGACCACGTCCTCGGCGGTGGACGCCTCCACCCCGTTCGCCCGCGCGACGTGCCACACCAGCGGCGTCAGCTCCGCCACCAGCCGGTTCATCGCGTTGCGGTCACCAGCGCGCGCGGCGTGCACGCACGCGGCGTACAGCTCGTGCCCGTGGAGCCCTTCCCACGGTGGATCCGCCTCGACGGTTCGCGTCTCGGTCACGGTTCGTGCCCCCTCGACTCGCCCACAACTCAGCGTTGGCAGTATCGCGGGCTCACCGGGGTAAAGAGGCGGGTGGGTCAGTGCTGGATACACGGAGTCACTCATTCGGAGCAGCGGACAGGACGAAGGTAAGCGTTCGCCGCGGCGCCTGCTCCCAAGGACGGATCAGGTCCGCGTGGAGGGGAAGCCGGCCGGCGTCGACGATGTCCAACACGTCGAACGCCAGCCGGCGAACCCCACCCGCACCAGGTGGCCCCGCCCCCGCGACCACCTGCCCCCTTTTTGGGTGGCCCTGTTCCCCGCCGCCGTGCCCGCGGTATTCGTCATCGACCAGGTGCACTCCCCTCGGCAGCCGGCACAGCCACCGAAACCCGCTCGACGGGGTCTCCGGGAGCGAAAGCTCCACGGTGTCTCCCGCACGCACGCGAATCACCTCCCCGGCATTCGCCCGCGTGATCCGAATGAGCACGACGCCCCCCGGGGCTCAGGGCGGCGGCAGCCGGCGGCCCCCTCGGCTGCCGGCTACCGCCTGCCTCGGCGAGGCGGTCAGACCAGGATCTGGTCGATCTGGCCCGACGCGTCCTCGTGGTAACTCAGTGGCAACCGGTTGTTCTTCGCCAGCAGCGCCAGCAGCAGCAGGTTGCCGTTGCCCGCCTCGGACGCCATCGACAGCCGCTTCCACCCCGCACCGGGAACCCACGCCCACACCCCCGGTGAGGTGGCGGCGAACACGTGCGTGATGAAGCGGCGGTGCGCCCAGCCGTCACGGCCGGTCGTGGCGACCGGTCCCGGCTGCGCGGGCTGGCCCGCGGGCGGCGTCGGCTGTCCCGCCGGGGGGCTGTACGGCTCCCACGACATCGGTGCGACAACCGGGGCACCGGCAGGCGGGCTGTAGGGCTCCCACGACGTCGGCGCCACAACCGGAGCACCGGCAGGCGGGCTGTACGGCTCCCACGAGGTGGGGGCGACAACCGGAGCGCCAGCGGGTGGGCTGTAGGGCTCCCACGACGTCGGCGCCACCACCGGAGCGCCAGCAGGCGGGCTGTACGGCTCCCACGAAGTGGGGGCCATCGGCGGCGCCCATTCCGGCGGGGCCGGCGGCGCGTCGGGGTGCGGCGGTGCGGGCGCTTCCACGCCGTTCGCGGTGGCGGTGTCGTCCGGGACCGGCTCGGTGTTCGTACTCATGCAGTTCCCCTGTTCTTTCTTCACTGCCCGATGCGGAGCATCGCGAGTTCGTCGTTGTCGATGAACGGCGCCACGGCCGAACCGCGCGCACGCGGATCGGCGAGCATGGCGAGCGCGGTCGCGGTCCCGCGCGGCCCACCGGAGAGCCGGGCCCAGCCGGCCTGCTCCAGGTAGACCCAGGCATTGGCGTCGTGCGCGCTGGTGAACAGCCGCAGCGCGCGCTGCGGGGGCAGCCACGCGCGCAGGTTCACGCCCGTGCACCCCAGCGTCGTCGGCCGTGCGGCCGGATAGTCCTCGAGATAGCCCTCGCCGTAGGCGATGCGGACGTAACCGCCTTCGCCCCACTCGGTGCCCCACGAGTTCTTCGCGATCCAGCAGCCTTCGACGTCGTCCCACCCGACGAGCGCGACGCAGTGGCCACCGCTCGTCTTCTCGGTGGTGTGCCGGTACACGCCGCCGGTGTAGTGGAACAGGTCCTCGTAGATGACCAGGCACGCGGCGACCGGCCCGTACCCGTAGAGGTGGTGCTTGATCGCCGCCGGGTTGCCGCTGAGGTCGACGACCTCCTCGGCGCGCGCGAGCCGGTCGAGCCAACCCGGGTTCAGCGCGCCCGAACCGTCTTCGCGGTACGGGTAGCAGTCCTCGAAGGCCACCCCGTGGGTCATCGCGTCATCGAACAGTTCGTCCGGCCACGACCCGTCCGGGTGCAGGCTTTCGCGAGCCGCCGCGTAGTCGAAGTGCAGCTGCGCCTCGGACAGGTCGAGGCCGAGGCCGCGCGCGCCGCGGGTGTAGGCGGCGGTGCCTTCGAGCGTCGCCGCGGTCGCGAACGCCGCGCACGAGCCGCACTCGCCCTGGTCCTTCACCGGCGTGGCGAACCCGAGCTGCCGCAGGTCGAACCGCGCGGGCAGCACCTCCGACGGCGCCACGCTGGAGATCACCTGCTGGCCGGTGGCCGCCCTCGCGGCGGACAGCATGCGGTCCGGCTGCTCGGCCCTCGCGGTCAGCTCGGCGTCGTCCGGCCACGGCACGCCGAGCCGCGCGGCCCGTGACTCGGCCGAAAGCCTGCTGAGCGAGGTCTCTCCGGCGTGCCAGGAGCCACCCTCGGCAAGCGATTCGCGGACAGCCGCGATTTCCGCCCGGTAGGGGTGGTCGGCGGGCATGCGGGGCTCCGTTCGTGCTCGCGGGTTCCTCAAGCAGTGTCGCCCCATAGGACGCAGGAAGGGAGCCCACGGATACACGCTCCGGCGTTTTTTTCCAGAGATTTCCGTAGCCGCAGGTCAGCGCGACACCACGGTCACACTTCTGCACGCAGCGCACTCACCGTCAGTGACCGGGCGGAATCGAGCCGTGCAGTTGATCGTGGTCGCGTGTTCAGCGCGTCACGAGGGGTAGCGCGGCTCCGGCCAGCTGGTCGCCCCAGATCCGGTAGGCGGCGGGCCCCGGGTGGAAGCCGTCGGCGGCGAAGGTCGCCGGATCCAGCATCGCGGCCGGCATCGGCACGTACCGGACGCCGGGTACCGCGGACAGCTCCGCGGCGGCCGAGGCGAGCACGCCGGAGCGGAGCCCGAGCACGGCGCGCAACGGCTGGGGCAGCGCGGGGAAGCGGCCCATCGGCGGTACCCCGGCCAGCACGACGGGCACCGGGCCGAGCCGCCGCCGCACCCCGGTGACCAGCCGCAGCAGGTCCCGGCGGAACGCCGCGCCCGACCGCAGCTCCGTCGTGTCGTTCACGCCGAGCGCGATGACCACCAGATCGGCCCGCGCCACCCGCGGCAGAAGCTCGGCGTGCACCACGCGCGCGTTCGCGCCGGTCCTGCCGAGCGCCTGCCAGCGGACCGGGCGCCCGGTCCGCGCCGCGAGCGCCGCGGCGACACTGCCGGTGAGCGCGCGCTCGTGGTCCGGCGCGCCGACACCATCCACAGTGGACTCCCCGATGGCGAGCAGTGCCAGCCCGCCGCCGTCGCCGCCCGTCACCGGGCCGTCCGCACCGGGCAGGCGCGGTGTCGTGCGGCGCACCCGCAGCCCCTGCGCGAGCAGCATCGGGGCGAGCGCGACCGTGGCCGTGCCCGAAACCGCGTTCGAGAAGCGCGCGTTCCGCATGCTCCGCAGACTAACCGCACTCGTCTCCGGTGCCGGATGGCCGGAGGCGGGTCCGCCGGATTCCCTGAAGGTCGCCTTCGGGGAATCCGGCGCCACGAACGCCACCACGGCACCTCCGCACCGGCACCGATCCGCAGGCGCTGTCCGGCGCGCGCCTTCCGCTGCCGGGGAGCAGCTCGCCGGGCGACTCGCGCGGCCCGTGCCGGAGCGCGGTCAGGGGTGACCGAGGTCCCGGATGCGCTCGTCCCGCCACCGCTCGATGAGCGCCGGGATCTCCTTGGCGAGGTACATGAAGAAGTCCCTGGTCTGCTCGATCCGCGCGCCCGCCCTGGTGTCCTTGCCGACGGCGTCGATACCGCTCTCGAGCGCGTCGGCGAGCCCGGAGTAGACCGGGTCGCGCTTGCCGATGATCTCGTACCAGAAGTCGTCGCCGATCAGGTAGTGGTCACGCCGCTCGCCCGGCTTGCGCTCGCGGTGCGCCATGCCGATCTGCATGAGGTACCGCGTGGCACCGGACACCGCGGCGGGGCTGATCTGCAGCGCCTCCGCGATTTCACCGGCCGTCATCTCACCGTCGTCGTCGGCGAGGATGGCACTGAACACCCGTGCGGGCATGCGCGCCATCCCGGCCTGCGTGAGGACGAGCGCGAACTTCTCGACGAAGCGGCGCGCCGCCTCGTCGTCACGGGCGTCGGGGTCGCGTTGCGACTGGGGCCTGCTGGACATGCCGATCATCCTCTCCGACGGCCAGGATGCCGATCATCCCATCCATACCTTTTCTTAACTTCACAAGTTTGTGAAACAAGTGTAGCTTCTCGGTCATGGACAACGCCATTTCCGTGTCCGGCCTGACCAAGTCGTTCGGGCGGACCAAGGCCCTCGACGGGCTCGATCTTCAGGTAGCAACCGGCGAGGTGCACGGCTTTCTCGGCCCGAACGGCGCGGGGAAGTCGACGACCATCCGTGTCCTGCTCGGCCTCCTCCGTGCCGATTCCGGCACCGCCCGCCTGCTCGGCGGCGATCCGTGGAAGGACGCGGCGAGCCTGCACCACCGGCTCGCCTACGTCCCCGGCGACGTCAACCTGTGGCCGAACCTCTCCGGCGGGGAGGTGATCGACCTGCTGGGGCGGCTGCGGGGCGGGCTCGACCAGCGCCGCCGCAAGGACCTCATCGAACGCTTCGACCTCGACCCAAGGAAGAAGGGGCGCACCTACTCCAAGGGCAACCGGCAGAAGGTCGCGATCGTCGCCGCGCTCTCGTCCACAGTGGACCTGCTGGTGCTGGACGAGCCGACCTCCGGGCTCGACCCGCTGATGGAGGCCACCTTCCAGTACGCCATCCAGGAGGAGCGCGAGCAGGGTCGCACGGTGCTGCTCTCCAGCCACATCCTCGCCGAGGTGGAGGCGCTGTGCGACCGGGTGAGCATCATCCGCAACGGCCGCACCGTGGAGACCGGCACGCTCGCCGATCTCCGCCACCTCACCCGCACGTCGATCTCGGCCGAGCTGGCCGGCCCGCCGAACGGTCTGTCCACACTGGACAACATCCACGATCTCAAGGTGGAGGGCACCAAGGTCCGCTTCGACGTGGAGACCCGGTCGCTCGACGAGGCGCTCAGCCAGCTGACGAAGGTCGGTGTGCGAAGCCTCACCAGCCAGCCGCCGACGCTCGAAGAGCTTTTCCTCCGGCACTACACCGACGAGGCGAGCAACGGAAAACGCGAGGCCGCGGCGAAATGACATCGGCGACCGAGCACGCTCCGAAGAACACCGCCACCCCGCCGCGGCGGGGTGCGCACGAGCTGAAGCCCGCTGGGGGCGGCGCGCACTCGTTTTCCGGTACCTGGCAACTGATCCGGCTCGCGCTGCGGCGCGACCGGGTGGTGCTGCCGATCTGGATCGTGGTGCTCGGCATCATCCCGGCCGGCACCGTCGGCACCTACGAATCGCTCTACCCGACGGTCGAATCGCGGGCGCCACTGACCGCGGGCCTCGGCGCGAACCCGTCGGTGAACCTGTTGTACGGCCCGGCTTTCGACCTGTCCACGGCTGGTGGTTACACGGCGTGGAAGTACGGCACGATCCTGCCGCTCCTGCTGGCACTGGCCTGCGTCTTCACCGTCACCAGACACACCAGGCAGGAGGAGGACACCGGGCGGCTGGAGCTGCTCGCCTCGGCGGTGGTCGGCCGGTACGCCGCGCTTACCGCGGCCGTCAGCGTCGCGGGCGCCGCTTCGCTGGTGACCGGGCTGATCATGACGGCGGGCCTGCTCGGCGTCGGCCTCCCCGCCGCGGGCTCGGTGGTGCTCGGGCTCGGCGCGGCGCTCACCGGCTGGGTGTTCGCCGGGGTCGCCGCGATCGCGGCGCAGCTCGCCGAGTTCTCCCGCACCGCCAACGGGATCGGGTCCGCCGTGCTCGGCGCGATGTTCCTGATCAGGGCGCTCGGTGACTCGGCGAAGGACGTGAGCTGGCTTTCGTGGCTCTCGCCGATCGGCTGGGCGACGCAGCTCCGGTCGTTCGCGGGCGAACGGTGGTGGGTGCTGCTGCTCCCGCTCGCCGCGGCCGTGGTGCTGACCGGGATCGGCTACGCGCTGCTGCCGCGCCGGGACGTCGGCATGGGGATCATGCCGACGCGGCCGGGCCCCGCGACGGCGGCGCGAAGCCTCGCCTCGCCGTTCGCGCTCGCGTGGCGGCTGCACCGCGGCGTGCTGCTCGGCTGGGTGATCGGGTTCGCCATCGTCGGCGGGGTGTTCGGCTCGCTGGCCGCGGGCGTCGGCGACGTCATCGGCGGCTCGGACCAGACGAAGCAGATCGTCGAGCGGATGGGCGGTTCCGCCGGGCTCGTCGACTCGTTCGTCGCCGCGATCCTCGGCATCTTCGGCATGGTGGCCTCGCTGTACGCGGTGCAGGCCACGCTGCGGATGCGCTCGGAAGAGACGGCGCTGCGCGTCGAACCGCTGCTGGCCACGAAGGTCGGCCGCCTGCGCTGGGCCGCGGGCCACCTGGTGTTCGCGGTGCTCGGCAGCGCACTGCTGGTGCTGGTCGCCGGTGCCGCGTCCGGGTTGTTCCACGGGCTGCGCGTGCACGACGTCGGCACCCAGCTCCCGCACGCGCTCGGCGCGGCCGCCGCGCAGATCCCCGCGATCTGGGTCGTGGCCGGGGCGGCGGTGCTGCTGTTCGGGTTCGCGCCGAAGCTCTCCTCGGCAGGCTGGGCCGTCGCGGCGCTGTTCCTCGCGATCAGCATGTTCGGCCCGATCGCGAACGCCTCGCAAGTGGTGCTCGATATTTCGCCGTTCTCCCACATCCCGAAGCTGCCCAGCGCGCCGTTCACCGCGACGCCGCTGCTGTGGCTCACCGGTGTCGCCATTGCCGCCTTCGTCGCGGGTCTCACGGCCTTCCGCCGTCGCGATATTTGATATCGGTCGATAGCTGGTATCGGTCGTCGAAATTTGCGCCGCCGGCGGCGTGGGCACGGGCGGGGATCCGTTCGGTGGAAGGAAGTCCAGCAAGCGCGACCGGCGCCTTCTCGCGATTGCGCGACATCAGCGTGGATGCCGGACCGAGTCTTTCGCATTTCGATTGCCGGGACGATCGGGCGCTTCGCGAGTTGCGTTGGTGTGACACATCGCACCCGCGGCACACCTATTCACTTGTTCGGCGTCTTTCCCTGCAAAACAAACTTCCGGTGAATCGTTCACCGCAAGGCCTTTTGGAGGGAGAGTTCTCATGAATCGCAAGGGAATCGTCCGCACCGTCACGCTCGCCGGGATCGCTGCCTCGATCGGCCTGACCGCCGCGGTGACCGCGACCGCCGCTCCGCAGGCCGGCCCGGTCACCACCACCGCCGATCTCGACGGCAACGGCGAGATCGAAACCGTCACCACCACGATGGC
>NZ_BAAANN010000034.1:0-17510 GCF_039529815.1 Amycolatopsis minnesotensis
TGATGGCCGGGCCGCTGGTGCGCTCCTCCTACCGGGCCGGGCGCCTCTACGCCCAGACCGTGGCACACCGCGGCGAGGAACTCCCCGCGAACCTGGCACACCTGTCCACGGCCGGACCCGCCGCCCAGGAAGCCACCAGCCTCCTCGAACGACTCGCGCAGCCCCGCGTCTCGGCCGGAAGTTAGGACGTCGGCATGGCGATCAGCGTGTTCGACCTGTTCTCCATCGGCATCGGTCCCTCCAGTTCGCACACGGTCGGTCCGATGCGCGCGGCACGGACCTTTGTGGACGGTCTCGTCGACGAGGGCCTGCTGGAGAAGACACATCGGATCAAGGCGGAGTTGTTCGGTTCGCTCGGCGCGACCGGGCACGGGCACGGCAGCGACAAGGCCGTGCTGCTCGGGCTGTCCGGCGAGCGGCCGGAAAGCGTGGACACCGAGCGGGTTCCCGCCATGGTCGGAGAGATTCGCGAATCCGGCAGGCTGCGGCTCGGCGGCACCCGCGAGATCGGGTTCACCGAGGACACCGACCTCACCATGCACCGGCGGCGGTCACTGCCCGCGCACCCGAACGGCATGACGTTCCGGTCCTTCGGCGCCGGCGGGGAAGTGCTGCGGGAACGCACGTACTACTCCGTCGGCGGCGGGTTCGTCCGCGACGAGACCTACGCGGACGAACCCGTGATCGTCGAGGACAGCACCCCGCTGCCGTACCCGTTCCGCACCGGCGCGGACCTGCTCGGGCACTGCCGCGAAACCGGGTTGCCGGTCAGCGAGATCATGATGCGCAACGAGTTGTCCTGGCGCACCCGCGAAGAGGTGCGCGAGGGCCTGCTGCGGATCTGGCAGGTGATGATCGAATGCGTCCAGAACGGGTGCGACCACGAGGGTGTGCTGCCCGGCGGGTTGAAGGTGCCGAGGCGCGCGCACGGGCTCAAGGAGAAGCTGGAGTCCGAAGACGGCGTCGGCGACTCCCTGTACGCGATGGACTGGGTGAGCCTGTACGCGCTCGCGGTGAACGAGGAGAACGCCGCTGGCGGGCGCGTGGTCACCGCGCCGACCAACGGTGCGGCGGGGATCATCCCGGCGGTGCTGCACTACTACCGCCGGTTCATCCGGGACGCCGGTGACGACGGCGTGGTGACGTTCCTGCTCACCGCGGGCGCGCTCGGCTCCATCCTCAAGCAGACCGGCTCGATCTCCGGCGCCGAGGTCGGCTGCCAGGGCGAGGTCGGCTCCGCCTGCGCGATGGCGGCGGCCGGATTGACCGAGGTGCTCGGCGGTACGCCGGCGCAGGTCGAGAACGCCGCCGAGATCGGCGTCGAACACCACCTCGGGCTGACCTGCGACCCGGTCGGCGGGCTCGTGCAGATCCCGTGCATCGAGCGGAACGCGGTGGGCGCGTCGAAGGCGATCCACGCCGCGCGGATGGCCATGCGCGGCGACGGCAGCCACGTGGTCACCCTGGACAAGGCCATCAAGACGATGCGGGAAACCGGCGCCGACATGAAGGTCAAGTACAAGGAGACGGCCCGCGGCGGGCTCGCGGTCAACGTCATCGAGTGCTGAGGAGTCCTACACTCTCGGTGATGAGCATCGAGCCTGGACGGGAGGTCGCCGGAGCGAGCGCGGGCGCCGCGCTGTTCCGGCCGGTCCGCGCGGGCAACGCGTTCGAAGAGACCGTGGAACGGCTGCTCCAGGCGATCCGGCTGGGCGTGGTCGGCACCGGTGAGCGCCTGCCGTCGGAACGCGAGCTGGCGGACCGCCTCGGCGTCAGCAGGGTGACCCTGCGCGAGGCGATCCGCGCGCTCGCCGACGCGGGTTACGTGGAGTCCCGCCGCGGCCGCTACGGCGGCACGTTCGTCAACGACACGCTGCCCACCCCGCCCGAGCACGTGGTGGACGGCCGCAAGGTCGACGCCGCCACCCTCGAAGACGCGTTGAGCCTGCGTTTCGTGCTCGAAACCGGTGCCGCCGAACTGGCCGCCGCGCGCGAGCTGACCCGGACCGATCGCGAGCACCTCACCGCGATGCTCGCCAACGCCGCGGACGCCGGGCTGGGCGACTACCGCCGCAAGGACTCGCGCCTGCACCTGGCCATCGCCGAGGTGACCGCCTCGGGCACGCTGACCACCGCGCTCGCGGACGCGCGCATGCGCGTGAACCAGCTACTGGACGAGATCCCGTTGCTGGAACGGAACCTGGAACACTCGAACGCGCAGCACGAAGCCATCGTGAACGCGATCCTGGCAGGCGACCCCGGGGCGGCGAGGACCGCCATGGCCGAGCACATCGAAGGCACCTCGTCCCTGCTCCGCGCCTTCCTCAGCTGAGGACGGCACTTCCTCCGCGGGGATCCCGTGATGCCCCGGAGGTCACCTTCAGGGACTTCGACCCCAGGCCGCATCTCGGTGCCGACCACAGTCCAAACGCGACAGAGCAGCAGGGATCCGCAGGCGTGCCGGAAAATCCCACCCGTGCCCCGAAATGAAGGATCAACGAGAACTTTCCACCAGGCGAAGGTGATTCTCCATGAGATCCCGAAACCCGGAATACGCGGTAGAACCCAACTCGGGATCCCATTCGACCGCCCGCCACCCGCTGGAAACCGGCGTGAGGATCACCAGCACCCCACCCCGCTCACTCGCCACCACCGCGCCATTCTCCGCGACCACGAGCTCCGAGGCCGAAAGCAACCGGGGAAACACCGCCCCTGCGGGCAATCCGTCGCACGTCCGCAAAAACGCCCGATAGTCATCGGGAAGAAGAACGCCCAGACGTTCTTCCGCCGCTGCCAAGGTCGCCGGGTCAACAGGTTCCGGCCGAGCAGCACCATCGAGAACCCGGTCCACCAACTCGCCCCACCCCGACGGCGCAGAACCGAACCGGTGCCGCAACGCGGCCACCAGATCCCCCGCACACCGCCCAGCCCGATCAGATCCGAGCCCGAGCGGATCCGCCCCACCCGCCAGCACCCGTGCCGTTCGCCTGCCCGCGGCAAGCGTCGCGACATCAGGTTTGGCTCTGTTCACGGCAATTTCGGCCCAAACCCCGACCGGAGCCCCCGACTCCACCTCGAAAGCCGCGGCGCGCACCGGATCGACGCGGCCGGAATCCAGGTGATCGGCCAGTCCGGAGACGATCTTCGCCCCGGTGGACTCCCCGAGCAGCCCCGCCGGAACGCTGGGTTCCGCGCGCCGTAAATGTGCCAGGTGCGCGCGTTCTTCCGCGTCGAGGTCGAGCGGCGGCAATCCGTCCGTCCACGATGGACGCGAACCGGCCGCGTCGAAGAGCATCGCCAGCGCCCGCTGCGAGATCGCGTCCGGGAACAACGCCGACACCGGCTGTTCCGTGGTGTCGTGCCATGCCCGCACGACGCGGTCCGCCTCCGCCGGGAACCCGCCGGAGGCCAGCAGGAGCGTCGCGTACCCGATGGTGGCGTTCACCTGGGGGAGCGCGGCCGTGAGCACGTCGCGCACGGCCGCCTCCAGGTAGTCCGGCGCCGAAAAGGTCACCGGCCGCCCTGATCCGGCCGGTTCAGGATCGCCGACGCGATCGACAGCGCGATCGCGGCGACCATGATCAGCACCACCCACCACGGCCCGCCGATGATGAGGTAGGCGACCAGCGCGATCGCCATCACCACCGCGGCCGCGATGTTGCGCATCTGCAGCGGCCGGAGCTTCGCCATCGATCAGCCCTTGTCCGCGATGTCGGCCAGCACCGCCGCGATGGTGCGGATCGGCACGCCGGTGCCGCCCTTGGCGGTGTAGCCCCACGGGCCGCCGGTGTTGTACGACGGGCCCGCGATGTCGATGTGCACCCACGGCAGGCCGTCGGCGACGAACTCGCGCAGGAAGATCCCGGCCGCGAGCATGCCGCCCCAGCGGTGCCCGGTCACGTTCGCCAGGTCCGCCAGCCGCGAGTCCAGGTCCGCGCGCAGCTCCTCGGGCAGCGGCATCGCCCACGCGTGCTCACCGGTGGCGCGGCCGATCTCGGCGACCCGGTCGCGGAACTCCTCGGAGCCCATCACGCCCGCGGTGCGGGTGCCGAGCGCGACGACCTGCGCACCGGTCAGCGTGGAGGTTTCGATCAGGTAGTCGGGGTTTTCCTCGCCCGCGCGCACGATCGCGTCGGCCAGCACGAGCCTGCCCTCGGCGTCGGTGTTGAGCACCTCGACGGTCTTGCCGCCGTACATGCTCAGCACGTCACCCGGCCGGTACGCGGTGCCGGACGGGAGGTTCTCGGCGAGCGGGATGTGCGCGACGACCTCGATCGGGTACTTCAGCTTCGCCGCCAGCACCACCGAACCGAGCACGCCGGCGGCGCCCGACATGTCCGAGGTCATCTGGTCCATGCCCGCGGCGGGCTTGATCGAGATGCCGCCCGAGTCGAAGGTGATGCCCTTGCCGACGAGCGCGACCTTCTTCGACGCCTTCGAAGGCTTGTAGGCCACGCGCAGCAGGCGCGGCGGCCGGGACGAGCCGGTGCCGACGCCGAGGATGCCGCCGAAACCCTTGCGCTTCAACGCCTTCTCGTCGAGAACCTCGATTTCGAGGCCGTTCGCTTCGGCGAGCTTGCTCGCGCGGTCGGCGAAGGAGGCCGGGAAGAGGTCGTTCGGCGGGGTGTTGATCAGATCGCGCGCGATGATCACCGACTCGGCGATCGCGGTGGCCGCCTTCAGCGTGGCCTTGTGGTCCTTGGCGGCGCCCGCCGACGGGCTGGCGAAGTCGACCTTCGCCACCGCGCCTTCGCCCGGCTCCGACTTGTACTCGACGAACGAGTAGGCGCCGAGCGCGGTGCCCTCCACCGCGGCCTGCAGGTCGATCTCGGACAGCGTGCTGAACGCGCGGTCGGTGCCGGAGAGCGCGCGTCCGGCGGCACCGGCCGCCCGGCGCACCTGCTCCGCGGTGACGGTGCTGTTCTCGCTGTTCTCGCCGTCCTCGTCGGCCTTGCCGAGGCCGACCGCGAGCACGACACCGGCCGGCAGCTTGCCGAACGTCGGGACCTTCACGACCTCCTCGGCCTTGCCGGTGGCGCCGAGCGTGGCGAGGACGGCGGCGAGCTTGCCGTCGAACGCCGCGTCCACCGCGCCGCCGCCGGCCGCGAGCACCGGCGCGCCGTCGCCCTGCAGCGTGCCGAGCACGATCACGTCCGCACGGGTTTTGCCCAGCGCGCTTTCGGTGTTCTCGGAAAGGGCAAACTTCGGCACGGTCACAGTGGCTCCTCGCGCGTTTCTTCTCGAGTGGGGGACGGGGGTGTCCGCCCTGATCGTGAGCCATGCTAATAACAACGCGGCCAAGGCGGGAGAGGCAGGTAGCGGGGATGGGGCTCGGCGCCGGGATTCTGGTGACGCTCGCCACCGGTGCCTCGGTAGCCGGGTGGTGGCTCCTGGTAGCCGTTGTGGTCGCGGCACTGGCGGCGTTCGGATCGATGCGAACTGTCGCCTATGCACAGTCCACTATGGAAGGTGCGAACGCGCGGCTGCTGTCCGCGGTCGGTGGCGCGGGGAGGCTCGCGCTGGTGCCGCTCGCCGCGGTGTCGTTCGCGGCCTACCTGGTGCCGTCGCACCCGGTGCTCGCCGCGGTCACGGTGGTCACCGTGGTCACTGTGGTCACCGCGGCCGACGCCGCCGGCCTGGATTTCGCCCGGTACGCGCGCGGTTGGGTGCTCGCCCTGCTGCTGCTCGCGCTCGCGGTGCTCGTCGTCCTGTGCACCGCGATCACCCCGCTCCGGCTGTCCGAAGGCGGCGCGCACGCGAACGTGGCCATCGCGGCGGTGGCGCTGTTCCCGTTGCTGGCCAGGGCGCCGGGAAAGCACGCGGGCTGGTGGCTCACCGGGACCGCGGTGGCCGCGGCCGTGCTCTCGGCCGCGGCGCTCTACCAGCTCGGCCCGCTCCGGCTCGGGCTGTCACCCGCCCCGCTGCGCGACGTGCTGGCCGCCGCCGACGCGCTCGCCATCGATCCGTGGCTGGCCGCGGCCACCGCGCTCGCGACCGTCGGCGGCGCCTTCGCCGCACTCGGCGCCGGGCGGCTCGGGCTCGCGCCGGAAGGTTCGCGACCGAGGGCGGCGCTCGCCTGCGGTGCGGCGGCCGCGCTCGCCGCCGCCCTGCTCCAGCCGGGCAGCGCGGTGTTCTTCGCGGCCGGGTTCGCCCTGCTGGAACCCGTTGTGGCGATCGTTTTGCTCGCCGGGATTCGGTACCGTGGAGGCCGTGGCTGAGGTTTGGGTGCCGGGGCAGACGGTGGTCGAACGGTTCCTGCGGCCCGACGGCAGCATCGGCCAGCGGCACCCGCTGCGGGTGGTCTCCGACGACGGCACCACGCTGCTGGGCTGGATCCCGGCAGGCACCGCGATCATGGGCAGCAGGCTCATCGACGGCAGGTCGATGCGCGAGGTCCCGGTCGAGCAGCGGTTCCGGATCCCGCGCGAAGAGGTGCCCGCCTACTGGCACGGCTCGTCGACGCTGCGGCTCATCGACGATCGCGCGTGGTCGTCGGTCTGGTGGTTCTTCACCGAGGACGGCGAATTCACCGACTGGTACGTGAACCTCGAGATCCCGCTGGGCCGCACGCCGGACGGCCCGGACCGGATCGACGGCGTGCTCGACCTGGTGGTGTCGAAGAACCTCGAATGGACGTGGAAGGACGAGGACGAAGCGGACGCCGCGCTCGAAGCCGGGCGCCTCACCAGCGAGCACCTCGCGAAACTGCGCGAGGAGGGGGAGCGGGTCATCGCACTCGCCGAGGCCGGGGCGTTCCCGTTCGACGGCACGTGGACCGATTTCCGCCCCGGCCCCTCCTGGCAGGCACCCGCGCTCTGATCACGCGTGCCGGTCAAGAGAGGTCGAGCACGGCCTTCCCGTGCAGGCGGCGGCCGAGCAGCGCCTGCGCGGCCTCGCTGTACCGCGTCCACGGGCCGCGCCAGGTGATGCCGGGGTCGAGCCTGCCCGCGGCCACTTCGGCGGCCAGCCAGGTCAGCTCGGCCGAGAAGTCCGCGGCGGCCTCGGCGAGCAGGTAGAACGTGCGGATCGACCGGTCGTGGGCCCCGTCCAAGGGGCGCAGGTCGTCGGCGGTGAAGACCGCGTCGGTACCGGCGGAGCGGCCGACGCTCATCAGCGTGCCCCCGGCCTCCAGCTTGCCGAAGGCGTCGACCATCTGGCGGCCGCCCACGTTGTCGAGCACGCCGAACACGGGCCGGTCCACGGCGGCGGGATCGGTGTGCACCTCGTCCGCGCCGAGCGCCCGCAGTTGGTCCGCCAGCGCGGGGTTCCCGCTGATCGCCACCACTTCGGCGCCGGAACGCGCGGCGAGCTGCACCGCGTAGCGGCCGACCCCGCCGGAGGCGCCGGTGATCAGCACGCGGCGGCCGAGCGCCGGGCCGATGCGGCGCAGCACGACCAGCGCGGTCAGCGCGGCGACCGGGATCGTGCTGATCGCGCCGAGATCGGCCCCGTCCGGCACGACGCCGAGCAGGCGGGCCGGGACGGCGCGCAGCTCGGCCCAGCCGGTGTCGCCGAGCGTGACGACCCTGGTGCCCGCGGCCGGTCCCGAACCGTCCGCGGCGGTCTCGACGACCACCCCCGCGGCGTCCCAGCCGAGCAGGGTGCCCGCGGGCACCTCCGGGTCGGTGGCGAGGTTGACCTCGCCGTAGTTCAGCGAAATCGCTTCGACCCGCACCAGCGCCTCGTCCGGCGCGGGGACCGGATCGGGCACCTCGGCCACCGAAAGATGGGCGTCCGCGGTGTGGTCGACGACGAGTGCGCGCATGATGTCCTCCGATTAAGTGCCACTCAGTGGCGTTTGCGTACCAGGAGCATATGCGCAGTGGGCGCGTTCCCGCTAGGCTGTGTCCGATGCCGACCTCGGAACCGCCCGTCACGCTGCGGGAACGCAAAAAGCAGCGCACTCGCCAGGCGCTGGCGGAGACGGCCGTGTCGATGTTCACCGAGCACGGGTTCGACGCCACCACCCTCGACGCGCTGGTCGACGCGGTCGAGGTGTCGAAGCGGACGTTCTTCCGGAACTTCCGCTCGAAGGAGGACGTGGCGTTCACCGCGGCCAGGGAACTGTGGGACGCCTACCTGGAGGCGCTGGGCGAGGCAGGGGGGACGGGGCCGTTGCTCGACGTCTTCCGCGACACCATGCTCGCCACCCTCGGCCGGATGGACCAGGACTGGTACCGGCGCTTCCCGGCGACCCTGCGGCTGATCGAGCAGTCGTCGTCGCTGGACGGGTATTCGCGGCGCTTCTGCGCGGGGGTCCAGGCCGAGATCGCGCGGCGGGTCGGCGATCCGGACCGGCTCGAACTGCGGCTCCTGGTCGAGTTCTTCCTGGCCATCTGGAACTGTGCGCTGGCCGAATGGCTGCCCGACTGCGTACCCGGCGAACTGCCGGAGTGCGTGCGGCGCGCGTTCGCCGCGATCGATGACAGCCTTCGCCTGGCGCGGTGAAGCCACGAAGCCGGAGGTATGCCCGGCTCAGCCGGGCGAGGACCGGCCCGTGCGCCAGTAACCGAGGAAGGCGATATCGGACTTCGGCACCCCGCGCTCGCGGTTCAGGAACCGGCGCGCCCCGGTCGCCAGCCCGCTCTCGCCCGCGATCCACGCGTAGTACGGCGCGGCCGGAAGTTCCATCTCGGCAAGGGTTTCCAGTGCGAGCCTGCCCGGATACCGGTCGTCACCGTCGCGGTGGAGCCACTGGACGTCGACGCCTTCCGGTGCGGTGACCTTCCGGACGTCGGCGCTCGCCGGGACTTCCAGCAGCACCTTCGCCACCAGGTCCGCGGGCGCGCCGTCGAGGATCGCCAGCGCCGCCGGAAGCCCGCTTTCGTCGGCGACGATGAGCTGCCGTGATCCTTCGGGCGGCAGGTAGGAAATCCCCTCGTCGAGCAGGCCGACCTCGTCGCCGGGTTCGGCTCGTGTCGCGAACGCCGAGCCGGGGCCGGTGTCCCCGTGCGCCACGAATTCGACATCGAGTTCGAGCGTCTCGCGGCGGAACGCGCGCACGGTGTAGTTGCGCACGCAGGGGCGGGTGGCCTGGCTCATCCGCAGGCTCTGCGCCAGCCAGCCCAGCTCCGACGACGAGGTGGGCAGCCGCAGTTCCCGCTGCCCTTCGCGGCGGAAGAAGAACCGGAACCACTGGTCGGCCCCCATCGGCTCGAACCCGGCCAGTTCCTCGCCGCCGAGCGTGACCGTGACGAAGTGCTCGGAGGTGCGTTCGGTGCGCACGACCCGTGCCCTGAGCAGCCGCCGGGTGTCCGGGCTCTTCCGCTTCGGCAAGAGTGCCATGCGAATACTCCCTGAGAACGAGTGAAGGTCAGGGTTGCCTAACCTAATCGAAACTGTACAGTTTCGTACTCGCTCGGGACAAGGGCGGATCAGGCGGTGAACGCGGGGACGAGGACCTCGTCGGTGAAGCGCACCAGCTCGTCGTCCGTCGGCGGCGGCGCGGTGACCGCGAGCTGCCGCAGGAGCAGGCCTTCGCACAGGTCGTGCAGCCACGCCAGGTCGACGGCGCCGCCGATCCCGTCGCGGCCGCGCCACCTGGCGACCAGGTTCGTCCACATCGCGTCGTGCGGCTCGACGATCTGGCGCTCGATCTCCCGCTCGATCGCCTGGTCGCGGCGGCCCGCGTCGATGAGGGACCGGAACACCTCGCCGTTCGCGGCCAGCCAGCGCGACGCGAGCCGGAGCGCGAACAGCACGTCGTCGCGGAACACGCCGTGGTCGGGGACGTCGAACGGCATCGAGGACTGGCGCCGCACGGCGGACACGAGCAGTTCTTCCTTGCTCGCCCAGTGCCGGTACAGCGTCGCCTTGGAAGCCCCGGACCGCGCGGCCACCGCGTCGATCGTCACGCGGTGGAAACCGTGTTCGATGATGAGGTCGAGCGCGTCCGCGAGGATGCGGTCTTCGCGATCGGCGGGCAGGCGGAGGCGCGGCGGCACCTCGTGACCCTACTGCGGGGTCAGCTCGTGAGCAGGAAGGTGATGACGCCGAGTACCGCGTTGACCACCGCGAGGACGATCATCGACTTCACGGGGATGTCGCGCGGGAACACCTTCTCGTGCACGCTGCGCCACCAGATGACGGCGAACACCGCGCCCACCGCGCCGAGGAGGCCGCCGAAGAAGCTGTCCAGCAGCAGGTAGCCGACCAGGACGAGCATGCCGGCGCCGAAGGTGAGCAGTGCCGCGGCGGCGGCCGTCTTCACGTCGGAGGCCCTACCCGCGGACACGCTGTTGCCGATGGCGGACTCGGGGAGGTTGTAGGTCACAGGACCATCCTAAAGGCGGGAGCGGGTGACCGGGGAATGCTCGGACGTCCAACTAAGAAGTATTCTGCTCCCATGACGACCACGATGTCCTTCACGCACACCCCCAACCCCGCTCCCGCGTCCGCGGAGCGTGTCGCGGAGGTACTGGCGAATCCGGGCTTCGGGACGTTCTTCACCGACACCATGGTGACCGTCAAGTGGACCGCGGAGCACGGCTGGCACGACGCCACCGTCGGCCCGTACGCGCCGTTCACCCTCGACCCGGCCACCTCGGTGCTGCACTACGGCCAGTCGATCTTCGAGGGCCTCAAGGCCTACCGCCAGCCGGACGGGTCGATCGCTTCGTTCCGCCCCGACGCCAACGCGGCGCGCTTCCGCAACTCCGCGCGCAGGCTCGCCATGCCCGAACTGCCCGACGAGCTGTTCCTCGGTTCGCTGCGCGAGTACATCGCCGCCGACGAACGCTGGGTGCCCACCCGCCACGGCGACAGCCTGTACCTCCGCCCGTTCCTCATCTCGACCTCCGTCGGGCTCGGCGTGAACGCGCCCGCGACCGAGTACGTCTACACGCTCTTCGGCTCGCCTGCCGGTTCGTACTTCACCGGCGGCGTCAAGCCGGTGAGCGTGTGGCTGTCCACCGAGTACGTGCGGGCGGCCCCGGGCGGCACCGGGTTCGCCAAGTGCGCCGGCAACTACGCGGCTTCGTTCGTCGCGCAGGCGCAGGCCGTCGAGCAGGGGTGTGACCAGGTGGTCTGGCTCGACGCGGTGGAACGCCGCTGGGTCGAGGAAATGGGCGGCATGAACCTCTTCTTCGTGTTCGGCTCCGGCGCCGACGCCCGCGTCGTCACCCCGGAGCTGTCCGGCTCGCTGCTGCCCGGCGTGACCCGCAATTCGTTGCTGCGCCTGGCATCCGACTTCGGTCACCGCGTCGACGAGCGCCGCATCTCCACCGACGAATGGGAGAAGGCGGCGTCCTCCGGGGAGCTCACCGAGGTGTTCGCGTGCGGTACCGCCGCCGTGATCACCCCGGTCGGCAGGGTCAAGCACGCCGGTGGCGAGTTCACCGTCGCCGACGGCGCGCCGGGCGAGCTCACCATGAAGCTGCGCGAGCGGCTCACCGGCATCCAGGACGGCACCCAGCCCGACCCGCACGGCTGGATGCACAAGCTCGGCTGAGGCGCACCCGCTCGCGGCCGCGAGGTGGCCGGGATCACGGACCGGCGCGCTCAGCTGGCCGGTCACCACGGGATGTCGTGGAATGACTGCGTGCACCAGACGCAGGCAGTCACCGAACGGGACCGCGCGGCGACCGTTCCCGCGTTCGCGGCCCCCGCGGTCTTCCTGATCGCGGCCGTGGTGGTAGCGGCCCATCTCGCGGTCAGCGCCGGGACCGAGTACTACCTCGACGAGACCTACATGCTCGGCCTCGCCCGGCATCCGCTGGAGTGGGGCTACGCCGACCAGCCGCCGATCGCGGTGCTGGTGGCCTGGCTGGCCGACCACGTGGCGCCGGGTTCGATGTTCGCGCTGCACGTCGTACCCGCGCTCGCCACCGGCGCCACGCTGGTGTTCGCGGCGCTGACCGCGCGCGAGCTCGGCGCCGACCGGCGCGCCCAGGTGATCACCGTACTGGCCACGGTCGGCGGCGTCTGGCTGATGATGTCCGGCCACTTCCTCGCGCCCTACACGCTGGAGCCGCTGGAGTGGGGCCTGCTGTTCTTCCTGCTGGTGCGCTGGTTGCGCACCCGCCAGGACCGGCTGCTGGTGTGGTTCGGCGTGGTCATGGGCATCAGCGCGGAGACCAAGTTCCAGGTGCTGCTGCTCGCCGCGGTCCTGCTGGTGGCGGTGCTGGTGTGCGGGCCGCGGGAGTTGCTGGCCAGGCCGATGCTGTGGCTCGGCGCGGCGATCGCGGTGCTGCTCGCCGCGCCGACGCTGCTGTGGCAGCTGAACCACGGCTGGCCCCAGCTCAAGATGGGCGCCGTCGTCGGCGCGGAGGCGCAGTTCCTCGCGGGCGGGCGGCCCGGCGTCACGATCGCGCTGCTCGTCTTCGCCGGGATCGCCGGGACCTACCTGGTCTGCTACGGGCTGTGGCGCCTGCTGCGGGAGCCCGATCACCGGTTCCTCGCGGTCACGTTCCTGGCGCTCTTCGTCTTCTTCGTGATCACCCTCGGCCGCCAGTACTACCTCCAGGGGTTCTACCCGGTGCTGATCGCGGCGGGCGCGGTCGGTCTCCAGCGGCGCAGGGAGGACGGCGGGCGGCGGTGGCGCTGGGCGGTGTGGCCGGCCGCGGCGCTCAGCGTGGCGACCGCCGTCGGCATGCTGATCGTGTCCTGGACGATCATCAACCCGGCGGGCGGTTCGGTGGGGCAGCGGCTCGCCACCGGCGCCGGGCAGGTGTACCAGGGCCTTTCCCCGCAGCAGCGGGAGCGGACCGCGGTGTTCGGCGAGTCCTACGTGGTGGCGGCCGACCTGGACGTGTTCGGCCCGGAACACGGATTGCCGCTCGCGTACAGCGGAAACCGGGGCTACGGCTACCTCGCCCCGCCCGCGGACACCCAGGACCAGGTGCTCTACGTCGGCAGGGACCCGAAGGAGCTGCGGCCGTTCTTCGCCTCGGTGCAACGGCTCCAGGTGCTCGGCGACGACGGGTACGCCGTCTGGACGTGCACCGGCAAGCGGGCGTCGTGGCAGGACATCTGGCCGAAGATCACCACCTTGACGGTGTCCTGACGAGCCTCAGCCGAGCGGCGGCGCGATGACCGGCGGGGTGACGCCGGCCTGCTCGTAGGTGGCGGTTTCGGCGAGCAGCCGGGTGGCGGTGCTCAGCAGCGGCAGCGCCACCGCGGCACCGGCGCCTTCGCCGAGCCGGATGTCGAGGTCCAGGATCGGCTCCAGATCGAGGTGTTCGAGCACGAGCGCGTGCGCCGGTTCGCCGCAGCGGTGCGCCGCGACCCACCACGAGCGCGCGCCGGGCGCGAGCTCCTCGGCGACCAGCGCGGCCGCGCCCACCGCGAGCCCGTCGAGCAGGACCGGCGTCCGCCGCATCGCCGCCTGTGCCAGGAATCCGGCGATCGCGGCGATCTCCGCACCGCCCGCGGTGCGCAGCAGCGCGATCGGGTCGGCCAGCACGGCGCGGGCCCGGCGCAGCGCGTCCCTGATCGCCGCCGCCTTGCGCATCCACGCGGTGTCGTCGATCCCGGACCCCCTGCCCACCACGGCGACCGGCTCGCTGCCGGTCAGCGCGGCCACCAGCACCGCGGACGGCGTGCTGTTGCCGACCCCGAGATCGCCCGCGATGAGCAGGTCGGCGCCGCCGTCGACCTCCGCGTCGGCGACGCGCATCCCGGCCAGCACGGCCGCCCGCGTCTCGTCGTCGGTCAGCGCGTCCTCGTGGTCGATCGAGCCGGATCCCTTGCGCACCTTGAAGGAGGCCACCGGACGCGGGGTGTCGGAGGTGACACCGACGTCCACGACGCGCACGCTCGCGCCCGCGGCCGAAGCCACCACGTTCACCGGCGCGACCCCGGTGAGGATGCTGCCGACGAGCTGCCCGGTGACCTCGGGCGCATACGCCGACACGCCTTTCGCCGCGACGCCGTGGTCGGCGGCGAAGACCACCACGCGCGGCCGGGTGAACGGCCGCGGCGGGCACTGGCCCTGGCACGACGCCACCCAGACGCCGAGCTGCTCCAGCCTGCCGAGCGAACCCGCGGGTTTGATCAGCGCGCCGTGCAGGTCGGCAGCCGCGGCGCGGGCGACTTCATCCGGTGCGGGAAGGTCGTTGAACTCGATGCGGGGCTCGGCGTCGGTGTCCACGCGGTCACGCTACCGGTGCCGCGCGCTCCGTATGCTGCCGCTGTGCCCGAGACCGATTCGACCTCGCCCCATGCCGCCGCCGTGGTGCTCGCCAGCGGTGCGGGCACGAGGGTCGGCGCCGAGCTGAACAAGGTCTACCTCCCGCTCGGCGGCAGGCGGCTCGTGTGGTGGTCGCTGCGCGCCTTCGCGGGCGTGCCCGGGATCGGCACGCTGGTGCTGGTGATCCGCCCCCAGGACGCGGAACTCGCCGGCGAGGTGCTCGAAGGCTTCGACGGAGCGGTCGAGGTCGTGCACGGCGGGGCGACCCGGCAGGAATCCGAGCTGAACGCGTTGCGACACCTCGGGAAGCGGATCGAGGACGGCCGGATCGACACCGTGCTCCTGCACGACGGCGCGCGCCCGCTGGTGGGCCGCGAACTCGTCGAGCGGGTCCTGAGCACCGCGAGGGAGCACGGGGGAGCGGTGCCTGGGCTGGTCGCGGGCGACCTGCTCGCGGTGACCGGCGAAGGCACGGCGACCGGGCGGCCGCCCGGCACCGCGGTGCGCGTGCAGACCCCGCAGGGATTTCACGCGGACGCGCTGCTGGCCGCCTACGAACAGGCGGCGAGCGAGGGTTTCGCGGGGACCGACACGGCGTCCTGCATGGAGCGCTTCGCCACCCTGCCCGTGCACTGGGTACCCGGCGAGCAGCTGAACCTGAAGGTCACCTACCCGCACGACGTCCCGATCGCCGAACGCATGCTCCCCGTGCCCCGAAGGACGCTCCGGTAGGGGTCGAGGCGAGATCCGCGCGCGCCACCTTCAGGGCATGCGGCCGGGAGCGTCAGGAGACGGATTCGCCGATCTGGATGCGCGGCTTCGGCATCCGGAGCTTGCGGATCTGGCTGGCGCGGATGAACGCGTACCAGCCGATGGACATGCCCTTGATGGTCTCGTTCGGGAACTTCGCGCGGGTCTGCTTCGACACGCGGCGCCCGGTGAGGATGCCCTCGACGATCATCAGCAGCAGCATCAGCGTGCACGCGAGCGTCGCGATCTGCTGGATCCGGGGCGACGGCACGAGCAGCGCGACGAACACCAGCACCGCGAGCGGCATGAACAGGCCGAGCAGGTGGCGGCGCGAATCGACCACGTCGCGGACGTAGGCCTTGACCGGGCCGCGGTCGCGGGGGAGCAGGTAGCGGTCGTCACCGGCGGCCATCCGCTCGCGGCGCTCCTTCGCGGCGGCGCGGCGGTCCTCCTTGCTCACCGGGTTGGACTTGCGGAGCTCCTTGTTGCGCTTGAGCGCCTCACGAGTCGTCCGGGGCGGCGGCGCGACGGGGCCGCGGCGCTTGGCTTCCGCTTCGCGTCGTTTCGGTGTGGCACGGCCCTTCCCCGGGGTGTATCCCCGGTTCTGCAGCTCGACTTCTTCGCCCCCGTCCGGCCCCTCGATTTCGGGGTCGTCGGTGGCTGTGGTGCTGTTGCGGCGCAGGAACCTCACCTGACCAGGGTATTGCACAGCTCACCGCCGATGTTCACCTGGTCGTTCGATGTGTCACCATGGAGTTCGAGGAGTCCGACTGCGAGCGCGGAACAGATGACGGGCCGCAGGTGTTGAACGCTTGAGAGATACCTGTCCTCGCCGCCAGCAACACCAGAGGGAGACCCATGACGACCGCTGAGACCGGTGCCACGCAGGCCGAGGCCGCCGAAGAAACCCATGGCGTGCTCGTGACCGACGCGGCCGCCGCCAAGGCGAAGGCCCTGCTCGAGCAGGAGGGCCGCGACGACATGCACCTTCGCATCGCCGTCCAGCCCGGTGGCTGCGCCGGACTGCGCTACCAGCTCTTCTTCGACGAGCGCACGCTCGACGGCGACCTGTTCCGCGACTTCGACGGCCTCCAGGTCGCGGTCGACCGGATGAGCGCGCCGTACGTGCAGGGCGCGACGATCGACTTCGTCGACTCGATCGAGAAGCAGGGCTTCACCATCGACAACCCGAACGCGGGCGGCTCCTGCGCCTGCGGCGACTCGTTCCACTGACCTCGCGCACGCGCGAAGAGGGCCCGCACCGGTTCGCCGGTGCGGGCCCTCTTTGGTCCGAACGGGTCAGATGTAGGCGTCGTATTCGGCGACCTGCGCCTGGCAGGCGTCGTCGACGGTCCACGGCCTAGCCGCCTGCGGTGGAACCGCGGGGGTCTCGGTGACCAGGGAGGACGGGATCAGCGCGCAGTCGGCGATCAGTTCGCCGAGCGTTTCTGGTTCGGTGGCGATGCTCACGGCGACGACGTTACGAGCGAGATCCGGGCCGGAGAAGCCTTACCAACCGGTAGTGTCGACGAGCGGGCGCCAACTACCCGTACGGGTTATATACCTGCGGGTAACTTCGTGCGTCTGGACGGTAAGCGATCGATGACGAAGGAGCTCGAGTGGCAGCCAAGGCCAGGATCGCGGTTTCCGGCAGTATCGCAACCGACCATCTGATGCACTTCCCCGGACGATTCGCGGAGCAGATCGTGCCGGAGCAGCTGCACCAGATCTCGCTCAGCTTCCTCGCGGACGACCTCGAGATCCACCGCGGCGGGGTCGGCGCGAACATCGCCTACGCGATGGGGGTGCTCGGGGCGTCGCCGCTGCTGGTCGGCGCCGTCGGGAAGGATTTCGACGAGTACCGGGAGTGGCTCGAAGCGCACGGCGTGGACTGCTCCTCGGTCTACGTGTCCGAAAAGAAGCACACCGCACGGTTCGTCTCGACCGCCGACGACGACATGTGCCAGATTTCGTCGTTCTACGCCGGCGCGATGGCCGAAGCCGGCCTGATCAAGGTCGCGCCCATCGCCGAGCGGGCCGGCGGGCTCGACCTGGTGCTCATCGCCCCCGACGACCCCGCCGCGATGCTGAGCAGGGCCGCGGAGTGCCGCGCGCTGGGCATCGACTTCGGTGTCGACCCCTCGCAGCAGCTCGCCAGGATGGACGGCGAGCAGGTGCGGGAGTTCGTGGTCGGCGCGAAGTACCTGTTCACCAACGCCTACGAATGGGAGCTGCTGCTCCAGAAGACCGGCTGGGCCGAGGGCGAGGTCGCGGACCGGGTCGGCCTTCGGATCACCACGCTGGCCGAGGACGGCGCGCAGGTGGTCGGCGACGACGTCGACTTCAAGATCTCGGCGGTGCCCGCGCAGGGCTCCGCCAACCCGACCGGGTCCGGTGACGGCTTCCGCGGCGGTTTCCTCGCCGCGATCTCCGCGGGACTCGGCCTCGAACGCGCCGCCCAGCTCGGCGCGCTCATCGGCGTGATGTCGTTCGAGACGGTCGGCCCGCAGGACTGGACACTGGACAAGGCGGCCGCGGTCGACCGCCTCAGCGACGCGTTCGGCGCCGAGGCCGCGATGGAGCTTTCCCCCGTGCTGCCCGGCTGATTCCCGCATCGTCCTTGAAGGGGGGT